>JAZLJI010000056.1:0-7359 GCA_045617825.1 Lachnospiraceae bacterium | reverse complement strand
TAAGTGGAAACCATTTAAGGTGTGTATCCGGAATCCCAGGGCCCCCCTCGTGAAAAGGGTTATCCCGCGGGCCCGGGGGGGCCCGCGTAAAACCGGTGATGATCACTTCAGATCCTTGAATTTGCCGATGCCCAGGTACTTGTTGGTCATGGCAGTGCCTTCCTCGCGGGTCAGCTGCATCTTCATCGCGGCGCGGATCGCGTCCATGGTCTCGGGAATGGTCACGGATTCCTGAGGGATGTTGATGGCGTACATGATGTCGTTGCCGGATTCTACGATGCTGTCCTCCCACAGGGCGATCTCATACATATCGCCGCGGCGGTTGCCCAGGTCGCGGGCGTATTTGAACAGGGAAGCGTTGCCCTTGAAGCCCTCAGCCAGGCTGACGATGCGGATACGGGGGTGCTTCTCGAAGGCGGACAGGACCATCTCCTTGGTCAGCTTCTGGCCGTTCTTGGCGGTGGCGACGACGGTGATGATGTGGCCGTGGGTCACGGGGGTGTGGACCAGGATACCGGTGGCGTTCACGTGAGGCATGATGGTCATCAGGTCAACGGCCTGGTGGGTGGGAGCCTTGTCCAGCTGCAGGGCGTTGGTCAGTCCGCGGTGATAGTCACCGGGGTCAGCCACGCGGCGGATGATGGTGATGGCGACCTTCTCGATGCCGTAGGCACGGTCCAGGCAGTCCACGGTACGGATCAGACCGGTGGTGTTGCAGCTGGTCAGCTTCAGGTAATCCTGGCCGAGACCCTTCTCATAGTTGGCATAGCCGTGGAAGAAGACGTCGGCAACGCTGTTGGCCTCGCCGCCCTGGAAAATGGCCTTGACGCCGTATTTCTCGTAGTAGTTTTCCTTGTTCTTGGCGCCGACGCCGCCGGGAGCGGAGTCCAGCATGATATCCACGTTCTTGCAGAGGTCCTCGAAGGTGCCGGCCACGGGGATGTGCTTGGCCTCAAAGGCAGCGGGATCCGCGCCGTCCACCAGGTAGAGCTTGTATTCAACGCCGTTCGCGCCGATCATATCCTGTTCGCGGAGGGCCTGCAGGGAAAGGGTAGGAGCCAGGTCTGCAATACCCACTAATTCCATATCGCCCTGAAGGGCTACGCCGTCAGCCAGACGCTGACCGATGGTACCGTATCCGGCTACACCGACTCTGATTTTCTTCATTTTGATTTCTCCTTTTCGTTTATCTTGTATCACTGTCTCCGGGCCTCGCCCGGAGCACATTTGCTGTGCGGTTAGACTTTCCCGCCCGCTCCGGCTTCCTTTCCCGCCGGGCGCCCCTGCGCCTGCGGTCTGCCGGGCAGAGCGCGTTTGCCGAAGCTTACATGGCGACGTCCAGGGTCACGCCCAGACGAGTGGCCAGCTTCTCCAGATCCTGGTAAATGGCCTCGGCGACCTCAAAGCCCTCGGCAGCGGCCTTCTTGGCCTTGTTCTGCTCGATCTCGCCGGGCAGGAAGACGGGCTTCTCGGGAGTCCCGGCATCCCGCATATCCTCGAAGATGCTCTGGACGTTGGCCTTGAATTCCTCCAGATCGGTGATCCGGGCGATGTCGATGGCGCCCATGAAGAAGCCGGTGCCGATGATCTTGTCCCGGTCGAACATGCTGCCCATGGAGGTGGAGCGAACGCCGCCGGCCAGAGCGGAGCAGAGGATCTCGATCATCAGGGAGATGCCGTAGCCCTTAGGTCCGCCGAAGGGCAGCAGAGCGCCGCCGTGCAGGATGGCGGAGGGATCGGTGGTGGGAGCGCCGCTTGCGTCCACGCCCCAGGTAGGCGGTACGGTCATGCCCTTCTTCTCGGCGATGACCACCTTGCCCTGAGCGGCCTCAGAGGTGGCCATATCCAGCAGGAAGAGGTCCTTGGTGCCCGGAAGGCCCAGAGCCAGGGGGTTGGTGCCCAGCTTCTTCTTGTTGCCGCCGATGGGGGCTACCCAGGCGTTGGCATTGGCGCAGCACATGGCGATGCAGCCCTGCTCGGCTGCGTATTTCACGTAGTCGGCGGTCATGCCGAAGTGGTTGCCGTGGCAGACGCCGACGAAGGCCACGCCGGTCTCCTTGGCCCGCTCCACGCAAAGCCGCATGGCAGCCTTGGCCACAGGAGCGCCCAGACCGTTCTTACCGTCCAGCAGCAGCAGAGTGCCGCCGTCCTGGATGATCTCGGGGGTCACGTTGGTGGCATACAGCCCCATCTCGATGCGCTCCATATAGGAAGGCATCCGCATGACGCCGTGGGAGGACATGCCTCTCATTTCGGAGAGGACGATGTTTTCGGCCAGATCGGCAGCCTCGGTGGCGTTGCAGCCGACCTTCATGGCGATCTCGATCAGAGCCTGTTTCATTTTCTCGGGATTGACACGCATTTTGCGTTACCTCACTTTCTCTGTTCGCGCAGCCGGGACCTCCCCGGGCTGCTGCGGTCCCGGGACCTTCCCCGGGGAAAATGCCGCGGCTCCCCGCGGTCTATCGCTCAGACAGACGTCCGGCAGAGCTTCCTGCCTCAGACGTCCAGCAGACCTTCCTGCTTCAGGTACTCGTCGCACTGAGCCAGCAGCAGATCAATCTTGGCGGCCTCCGCCTCGTTCACGCCGTCCTGAGGACGGATGATGTTGGGATAGCGGAAGAAGCCCTTCTTCCAGGCGGCATACTTCAGGGAAGCGGTGCCGTTCTTGGCGGCGCCGTAGACCTTGCCGACCATGAGGACCATGTGATGGAACTTCTTCATCGCCTCGTAGTCCTTGTCCACGGTAGCCTGATAAGCGGCGGCAAACATTCTCGGGTAAACGGAAGCCATGCTGGGCACGCAGCCGTCTGCGCCGACGAAGGCGGTGGGGATCCACTGCACGGGAGTGCCCTGCAGGAAGGCGAAATCGCCGCGGTCCTCGCCCAGGGTGTCCAGGATCTTCAGGGTCTCGTTGAAGTTGGCGCCGGAATCCTTGTAGGCCTTGACCTGATCCATCTTGGCCAGCTCAAGAGCGGTCTCGGGGTTGATCTTCTCCACGACGAAGGAGGGGATATTGTAGGCGACGATATCCAGCTTGGTGGTCTTCGCGACGTCCTCGAAGAGCCGGATGATCTCGCTCTGGGAGGTGTGACGGTCGTAGAACACGGGGGTCAGCACCACGGCGTCCGCGCCGCAGTCCTCGATCCGCTTGGTGTTCTCGATCACCCGCTTGGTGCTGGTGTCCATCACGCCGGCAAATACCTTGACTCTGCCCTTAGCCTGATCCGCGGCGATGCGGATGGCGCGGGTCCGTTCGGACTCGGTGAGGGCCATGGATTCGCCCAGGGAGCCGCAGGAGAAGATGCCGTTCACACCGTTTCTGATCTGGAATTCGATGTGGGCACGGTAGCTCTCTTCATCTACGGTCTCGTCGGGGAGCACGGGAGTGGGAGTGGGGACAATAATACCGCTGTAAGTACGATTCATAATGACTGCCTTTCCTGGGATTGCGTTTTCGGAAAAATATGCTACAATCCGCGTATAGGCTTACTATAGCACAGTCACAAGGGTAAGTCCATCCCTGAACGGGACAGGCTGATGCCGGAATAATGTCGGAAACGGAAAACTGCTATGGGAATATGGGATTCACTGAACACCTTACTGTCCTCCCGGGTACAGATCGGAAACGCGCTGTTCACGGTGCTGGTCAAGCGCGGCTTTTATCTGGTCCTGGGCGCGCCGACGCCGAGACTGCACTGCCATCCGGATTTTGAGCTCCACTGCATCGAGCAGGGAAGCTTCCGCTTCCGCTACGATGAGAACACCACGATGACCTACGATGGGCCGGGGCTGCTGCTCATCCCGCCCTGCGCCTACCATTTCCTGGAATACGCCTCCCCCGGCGCCCGCAAATACTGCTTTGAGTTCGACCTTTCCTCGGCAGGAGGGCAGGGCATCTCCTTCGGCCGGTATTCCCGGCTGCTGACCGGCGTGAAGAAGCCGGTCTATTTCGCCAGTCCGCTGCCGGATCTGGAGGAGGTGAGAGCCAGCACCCGTCTGGATGAGGAGCTGGAGTACGTGCTTTCCTCCCGGCTGGGCGAGCTGTTCCTTACGCTGACCAAGGCCCTGGAGCGGAACGCGCCGGAGCGGGAGCAGGGGAGCCTCCGCTCCTCCCGGGCGGATTCGGAAAGGATAAAACTGCTTTCGGAGCTGGTGCCCTATATTGAGCAGCATTCGGCCGGTCCCCTGACCCTGACCCAGGTGGCCGAGGCCTTCCATTTGTCGGAAAGGCAGATCGAGCGTATCCTGCGGGAGGGCATGCAGGAGGGCTTCCTGTCCCTGCTCAACCGCTACCGGGTGAGGATGGCGGTGCTGAAGCTTTCCGCAGGCCCCTGCAATCTGACGGAGCTGGCGGAGGAATGCGGCTTTGCCAGCTATTCCAGCTTCTGGAAGCATTTCATGCGGCTGAACGGCATGTCGCCCTCGGAGTTCCTGCGGCAGGAGGAGGAAAAGCACCAGGCGGAGGGCACGCCGGTCGGCCGGGCGATAACGCAGAAATAGTCTTGGCATTTCCCGGGGCTTATGATATACTGAAGCAATCATTCTAAGAGGAGCTTGTTTATGAAAAAAGCAAACGCGAAGGCACTTCTGCCGATCCTGGTGTTCCTGGTGCTGTATCTCGGACTGGGCATCGTTTTTGAGTACGTCCTGCATATCGAAATGGGTTTCTACGAGATCCCCATCGTGGTGATCTTCCTGATCGCCCTGCTGGTGGCCTGCCTGCAGAACAGGGGCCTGTCCTTTGAGGATAAGCTGGGGCTGATGGCCAGAGGCGTAGGGGACAAAAATATCGTGACCATGCTGCTGATCTTCCTGGCGGCGGGCTGCTTCGTCGGCGTGACGGGCCGCTCCAGCGCGGAGGCGGTGGCCTATTTCCTGCTGTCCTTCATGCCGGCCTGGGCGGCGGCCGCGGTGCTGTTCATCGCGTCCTGCTTCGTGTCCACGGCCATGGGAACCTCCTGCGGGACCATCAGTCTGCTGGTGCCCATCGGCGTTGCCGTGTCGAAGGTCTCCGGCATGAGCCTGCCGCTCTGCATCGGCGCGGTCATGGGCGGCGCCATGTTCGGCGACAACCTGAGCTTCATTTCCGATACGACCATCGCGGCCTGCACCATCCAGGGCTGCGAGATGCGCGATAAATTCCGCGCCAATTTCAAGATCGCTCTGCCGGCGGCGCTGGTGACCCTGGTGCTGACGGTGCTGATCTCCCTGGGCGGCGAGAACCACGCAATCGAGATCCCCGATTACAACATGCTGCTGCTGATCCCCTACGTACTGGTGCTGGTCGGCGGTCTGCTGGGCTGGAACGTGTTCCTGGTGCTGATCATCGGTATCGTCAGCGGCAGCATCATCACCCTCTGCACCGGCACCACCGAGGCGACGGCCCTGCTGGCCAATATGGGCGGCGGCGTGTCCGGCATGTACGAGGTGTCCTTCGTGGCGATCCTGGTGGCGGCGATGAGCTCCCTGGTGCAGGAATTCGGCGGCTTCGAGGCGCTGCTGGGCTTCATTCGCCGGACCTTCAAGGGTCAGATCGGCGCCCGGATCGGCGTCGGCCTGCTGGTGGGCGCCATGGACGTGGCGACGGCCAATAATACGGTGGCCATCGTGATGGCCGGCCCGATCGCCAAGACCATCAGTCAGGAATATCAGATCTCCCCGAAGGAGACGGCCTCCCTGCTGGATACCTTCTCCTGCATTTTCCAGGGGATCATCCCCTACGGCGCGCAGATGCTGATGGCGATCAATGCCGCCGTGGCGCTGGGCGTGCAGGTCTCCGCCTTTGAGGTGCTGCCCTTCCTGCTGTACCCGTATCTGCTGCTGGTCAGCTCCCTGCTGTTCATCATTTTCACTAAGAAAAAGGCCAAGGCCTGAGTATAAACCCACGCGGAAACGGAGGAGTCAGTCATGAATACGAAAGAACTCATCAACGTCATTGAAGAGAAAAAACAGGTCGTTCTGGATGCCGGCAAATATATCTGGGAAAATCCCGAGCCCGGCTATCGCGAGGAAAAGACCCACGCTTATCTGAAGGCCCGCTACGAGGAGCTGGGGCTGACGGTCCACGAGCTCACCCGGATCCCCGCGGCCATCGCGAAGAAGACCGCGGAAAACGGCGAGGACCGCATTTTCCCCTGGATCCCCGGCTTCTGGGTGGATTTCGAGACCGGTAAGCCCGGCCCCCGTCTGGCCATCTTCGGCGAGCTGGACAGCCTGATCATCCCGACCCATCCCGAGTGCGATCCGGTGACCGGCGCGGTGCATGCCTGCGGACATCACTGCCAGTCCGCCGCTCTGCTGGGCGTGGCCATCGCTCTGGCTCAGCCCGGCGCGCTGGAGGGCCTCTGCGGCTCGATCCGCCTGATTGCGGTGCCCGCCGAGGAGCTGATCGAAACGGACTACCGAAAGGGCCTGCGGGACAAGGGCGTGATCAAATACTTCGGCGGCAAGCAGGAGCTGATCCGCCGCGGTCTGCTGGATGACGTGGATCTGGCCTTCATGGTCCATACCGGCGGCGGCCGCAAGCTGGTCATGGGCGCCGGCTCCGACGGCTGCATCGTTAAGGAGATGGCTTTCCTCGGAAAGAGCGCTCACGCCGGCGGTTCCCCCGAGCTGGGCATCAACGCGCTGTACGCCGCCAATCTGGCGATGAACGCGGCAAATGCGCTTCGGGAGACCTTTGTGGAGAAGGACTGCATCCGCTTCCATCCGATCATCACGGCCGGCGGCTCCGCGGTCAACGCGATCCCCGAAAAGGTGACGATGGAGGCCTATATCCGGGGCGCTTCCATGGCGGCTATCGAAAAGACCAACAAGAAGATCAACCGGGCCATGGCGGCCTCCGCTGCGGCGATGGGCTGCCGGCTGCAGCTCACGGACTACGCTGGTTATGCCGTCAGAAAGAATGAAAAGACGATCGGAGACGCCTTCCTGGCAGTAGGCGAGGAACTGCTCGGCAAGGAGAGACTGGATATGGCCTGCGTCAGCTGGAGCACCGGCTGCAGCGACATGGGCGACGTTTCCTGCATCATGCCCGCGGCGCACCCGAGCATCGGCGGCGCGACCGGCCACGCGCACGGCTCGGATTACTTTATCGCTGACGCCGAGCTGGCGATGGTGACCTCCTCGAAGGTACAGATCGGGGCAGCCCGCGCGCTGCTGGAAAACGGCGCGGCGCAGGCGCAGAAGGTCATCGCGGAATACAAGCCGGTCTACGCCTCCCCTCAGGCCTACATGGAAGCCATCGACAAGCTCGCCTTCTCGGGCGATACCGTTTTCTATCAGGAAAACGGCGAGGTGGTCCTGAACTATAACGCGTAAAGCAGAGCGGAAAATGAGCCCGGGCACCGTCCGAAA
>JAZLJI010000055.1:0-3612 GCA_045617825.1 Lachnospiraceae bacterium | reverse complement strand
TAGCAAGCAGGGAAATTATATATAATTTCCGAATAGTGAAATATTTGCCTACGGCAAATGTGAAATAATCGCATAGCGATTGTGAAATATTGCTTCGCAATGTGAAATGAAATAAATCCCTTTTTCACGCCCGCAGGCATTTCACACGCCGCAGGCGTATTTCACATCCGCAGGATATTTCACAAATCCCGGCAGGGATTTATTTCGTTTTCGGCGCGTGATGTAAATGCTTCAAAACACATCCCTATCAACACGCGCCGTAACGTGCCGGTATTTTTTTGCCGTTCAATGACTGCCGGACTGCTGCCTGTTCTCCCGCACTCTGCGGGCATATTCCGTGGGCGCGCAGCCGGTCTCTTTTTTGAACAGACGGCTGAAATAATAGGGGTCCCCGTAGCCCACGGATTCGGCGATCCGGTGCAGGGAAAGAGAAGGGTGGTCGGTCATCAGCTGCTTGGCGAGGGTCATCCGCTCCATGATCACGTAGCGTCTCGGCGTCACGTTGAAGCGCTCCCGGAACAGCTCCCGGAAATAGGTATCACTGACGCCGCTCATCCGCTCCAGCTTGCTGACGGAGAAGTCCGGGGAGAACATGTTCTCCCGCAGATAGTTGACGCAGGGATTAAGAAGGGCTGCCCCGGCCTCCCTGTGGCCGAGCGCGGCGGCCGCGCAGTCGGCCAGCAGCGCGAAGATGCGGTTCAGGATCGCCTGGCAGAGGAAATAGCTGCCGGCGGTCTTTTCGGCAAAGCCGTCCACCGCCGCGAGGAAAAGGTCGGCCATTTTTTTCACGTCAAAGTCGGAAAGCAGACGGATCTGCGGCGCCGGCAGGGCATAGCTGTTGAATTTGATCTCGATGAATTCTCCCGGCTCCTGGATCCTGGTGGAAAAAACGGCGCCGCTGGGGATAAAGATCAGCTTGCCCGGGGAGGTGGTCAGCTCCAGCCCGTCCTGCCGGTAGACCGTGCTGCCGGAGAGCTTGAAGCAGAGCGTATTGGAGAGCTTGGGCCCGTAATTGGCCGAGGCCTGAGCGGGCAGGCGGAAGGCGTGAAGGAACATGGCGCTTTTGGCGGCGTTCAGCATGGCGGTCTCCTTTGCCGGGGGCGGACTTATGAAAAGTCCATGGAATGTTTCGGCGGAATTGTGGAAGTATTCGCGACAATTCCGGCCAATATGTCAGCATTTCAGGCAAATACAGCGGAACATTCCCGGTATTGCCTGAGGACAGGCTACCATATTTCTTATGTTTTGTCCATTGAATTTTCCGGCGGCGGAGCGTAAGATGACAGCAGATGGAGAGACGGCCGCGCGGTAGAGATCCCGCTGTCGCCTCAGGTTGTCGTCGAGTTGTTATCATCTTTGGGGCACTGCCCCGAAAAGGAGGAAAACATGAGAAAGAAACTTGCTGTTCTGGTTCTGGCTCTCGTGCTGGTGCTGACCACCGTCGCCTGCGGCGGGAATCAGAACACCGAAAGCACGGCTCCCTCTACTCAGGCTCCGTCTGAAACCGAAAAGCAGACCGAGGCGACCACGGAGGAGAGCACCGAGCCCGTTGTGACCGATCCCTTCGAGCAGATGATCGGAAAGACCTTCCGCGAGCTGGGCACCGAGGTGGCTCAGCAGGCTATCGTGGAAGCCGGTCTGGCCTGGTACTACAAGAATCCCTACGTGCAGTATCAGTACCTGACCCCCACCACCGCCATGGTGCGTGCCGGCTCCTTCCTGGATACGTCCTATTTCGAACCTGAGCTGATTGCCGAGGATACCCCCTACTACGGCCACTGCCGGAGCATGGGCGGTGATATCCTGTACTCCGCGCTGGGCGTGAAGCTGGGCGGCAGCCGTCTGGGCTGGTCCACGGCCGGGACCCATAAGGACATGGTGGTCATGCGCTACGGTACCGCCGCGACCACGGGCTTTGAGATCGACAATAAGACCAATTTTAACGACAAGGATAAGTTTACCGAGGCGATGCTGGAGGAGGTCCAGCCCGGTGATATCCTGTACATCTTCAAGGGCTCCGATTTCCACGTGGAGGTCGTGCTGGGCGATTGCTTCGGCGACGGTCAGAAGTGGCTGGTGCACTGCTACCCCGTGGGCGGCGGCAGCCTGAACTGCTGGCCCAGAGGCACCTCCAACCAGAAGAACAATAACACCAACAACTTCATGATCACGGATCCGAAGGAGCCCAACGGCGCCTGCATCCTGCAGACCGTATATGACTGCGCTGCCAACCCCAAGGCTTCTCCCAACTATCGCTGCAACGACGAGAAATGCACCGAGGCGTATGTGCTGCGTCCCGTTCAGGGCCAGGCCGTTCTGGATGCGGTGATCCCCGAGGCTACGGTGACCCGTCTGAAGTACAGCCGTCTGGATCAGGTGAAGGATTTCTCCGTTGACGGTACCAAGTATTTCGTGTCCCAGGCGCTGCCTGAGGGCAAGGAGGTCAAGGTCACCCTGACCCTGACCAACAACGGCAAAGAGGATTACACCGGCCTTTCCGTGAAGGAATTCGTGCCTGAGGGCGCCGTCCTGGTAGAGGGCAGCGTCAACCGTGACGGTATCGCCGCGAACGGTGAGATCAACTGGACCGTCGATATCCCTGCCGGCAAGAACATCATCCTGTACTACAGCGTGAAGCTGACGGCTGCCGCCGGCACCAAAATCAGCTTCCCGGCCGGCGCGGTGGAGCACATCGCCACCCGCAACGCCGATTACATGATCGGCAAGGGCGGCCTTACCGAGAAGCAGCTGGAGAACCTGACCAAGATCGCGGAGGAAGAGCAGCTGGCCAAGGCGCTGGTGGACAAGGCGGAATTCATGGATCTGTCCGTATTTACCGCCTTCTATCAGGAAGTGCTGGGCATGAAGGTCGATATGCCCGCTACCGTCGATGAATTCCTGAGCACCCTGTTCACCGTGGAAAAGAAGATGGACAATGACGGCGGTACGGTGCTGATGCAGGAACTGAAGAAGGACATGACCGCTGCGGAGAAGGCTCTTGATGCGATGAGAGTCATCCGGAACACCTTCGGTTACTACGTCTACCTGGACGATTATCAGGAGAATTTCAACCGCGCTCTGGATCTTTCCGAGAAATTCTATGAGCCCGGTGACTGCTTCCTGGTGCTGAACTGCCACGCGAACACCCTTGATCCGCTGAATACCGATGAAGCTTACTACTACATCTACCTGGGCGGCGGCAAGGTGCTGCTGTATAACAAGAGCAAATTCGAGATCAAGGACTTCGAGAAGACCATCAGCCGTCATATCATGACCGATATCGTGGTCTGCCTGCGGCCTACCCAGACGGTGGATCCCAACGTGACCATGTCCGAGGTGAACTGGACCTCCATGGGCCAGAAGGAAGTCAACCTGGCACTGAATGCCAATGTCACCACTACCTATGACCTGGTCAACGGCAGCGTGTTCCCTCTTGGTATGATCAACAACGATAAGCACGGCATCGACGGCTCCAATCTGGCTGCGCTGAAGTGGGCGGAAGGCGGCGAGATCCTCTTCGATCTGGGCCGCGTCAAGGAAGTGACCGGCTACCGTATGTGGAACTATGAGTACCCTATGCAGTACGGTATGGCGAGCGCCTGGAGCGTTTAC
>JAZLJI010000054.1:0-5823 GCA_045617825.1 Lachnospiraceae bacterium | reverse complement strand
TGGCTAGAGCATGCGGTTCATACCCGCAGTGTCGAGGGTTCGAATCCCCCTCTCGCTATTTTTTATTGCCCGGGAAGCCCCGGGCTTTTTTCATGTCCGCACGGCTTCTCCACGGACTGCTTCCGGTCCTCCGGAGGAATTTCGCCTTTTTCGCCGGTCCCGGGCCTCCGGCCGGGCTCCGGCGCACTGTCCGGTGATCTCCGGCCGGGCTCCGTCGCCCTGCAGCCTTACTCTTCCTCCTCCGCCAGCCGCGTCACCTCGCGCACCACCTCGTCCCAGCTCCGGACCCGGATCATGCCCGCGGCCTTCTCGTCGAAATCCCGGTTGTAGGGCGCGTCCATCAGCAGCTTGGCGTAGCCGCCGCCCAGCAGGTTGTGGACCCCGTCGTCGATCAGCACGTCTCCCTTCAGCAGCTGCTTCTTGGAGGTCACGATCACCTGGTCCCAGCACAGGTACGGAAAATACCTGAACAGCACGTCCGTGAATTTCTGCGGGATATTCTCCATCAGAGAGGCGGTGGCCACGTAGACCTCGTGTCCCTGATCCATCAGGGCCTTCAGGCCCTCCACCGCGCCGGGCATGGGCTCTACGCTCTTCCAGAAATCCTTGTCGAAGGTGGTGCCGTAGACCTGCTCCCAGCTCAGGCCCGGGTAGGCCTTGGTCAGATCCCATTCCCTCACGTCCTCGCAGGTGACGGAGCGTCCGTAGATCTCGTTGACCCGCTTCAGCCAGGCCTTGAGCAGCAGCTCCAGCGTATCATCCATATCGACAAATATCGTCAGCTTTTTCATTTGCAATTTTCCTTTGCATTTTCCGCCGGGCAAGAGTATACTGATAAAAAACTATTCTGAGGTAAGTATGTACCGATTTATTGTCAATCCGGCCGCCGGCAGCTGGCACGGAAAACAGGAATGGGAAAAGATCGAGGACCGGATCCGGCGCCTCCCGCTGACCTATGAGGTGTATTATACGGAATATGCCGGACATGCCGGAGAGCTGGCCCGCAGCCTGGGGAAGCTGCCCGATACGGAGCTTCTGGGCGTCGTGGGCGGCGACGGCACGTTAAATGAATTTGCCCAGGGCTACGACTGCGAAAGAGCCGTGCCCGTCTTCTATATCCCCAACGGCTCCGGCAACGACTTCGCCCGGGGGCTGAAGTTCAAGGTGAACCGGGAAACCGCGGCGGACTATCTCGCCGACCTGAGCCTGCTGACGCTGTCGCCGGTGGATATCGGCTCCGTGACCGCGCCCGGCCGCCCGAAAAAACGGTATATGGTCTCCTCCGGCATCGGCTTTGACGCGGCGGTCTGCTATGATATGCTGAGCAGCACCGTCAAGAAAAAGCTCAACGACCTGCACATGGGAAAGCTGGCTTATCTGCTGGTGGGCATCAAAAACATGTTCGGCTGCCCGCTCGTCAAGGGAAGCCTCACGGCGGACGGGGAGGAGCAGGCCTTTACCCACCTGGCGTTCCTGTCGGCCCACAATCTGCCCTACGAGGGCGGCGGCTTCTTCTTTGCCCCTAAGGCCGTCACCGGCGACGGCAGGATCGACCTTTGCCTGGTCACCGCCCGCAGCCATCTGGGCTTTATCGCCAAGCTGGCCGGCTCGGTCTTCAAGGGCCGCCATATCCGGATGAAGGGCGTCAGCTACCTGCAGTGCCGGGAAGCGGCGCTCCGGCTGGAAAAGCCCCTCTGCCTCCACGCGGACGGTGAGGTGCTGGGCTTCTATTCCGAGGTCAGCTTCCGCACCGGCGACGGCGTCATGAGGCTGTATCGCTAAGCCCTTGCCGGGCAGCTCCCGCGGCGGCGTCATGCCGCTGTATCGGTAAGTCCCTTCCGGGCGGCAGCTCCGCGCCCGGCGCATGGCTCCGCGCGCCGTCAGCGTTCGGTGCCGATGAAGAACAGCGAGACCACACCGGGCCCCGTATGGGCCCCGATCACCGGTCCCACGTCAAAGATCATATCCGTTTTCGTCCCGTACTCATCCCGGAGCAGCTGCTCCAGATACTCCGCGTCCTCCAGACAATCCGCGTGACAGATATAGACCGGCGAGGCCCCCTGGGTCCTCGCCAGCTTTGCGTAACGCTCCGCCAGCGCCCTCAGGGAATTCTTTCTGCCTCTGGCCACCGTGACCGGCACCAGATGCCCCTCGTTATCCATGTGCATGACCGGCTTGATCTTCAGCCTGCCGCCCACGGAGGCGATCACGTTGGCCACCCGGCCGCCGCGGGTCAGGTAGGACAGCTCGTCCACCGTGAACCAGTGGCAAATGCTGAGCTTCAGCTTCTCGGCATAGCTCGCCGCCTGTTCGATCCCCGCGCCCTGCTGCAGCTGCCTGGCCGTCAGGAGCAGCAGCATCGCGTAGCCGGAGGAGGCGGACAGGGAGTCCACCGTGAGGATCTTCCGTTCGGGATACCGCTCCCGCAGCTCCTCCGCCGCCAGCTCCGCGCAATGGTAGGTGGTGGACAGGCCGGAGGAAAAGCCGATATACAGGACATCGTTTCCTTCCTTCAGAATCTGCTCAAAGGCCTCTTCAAAGGCGGCGTTGTTCACGGCTGCGGTCTTGCAGCTTTGTCCCGCCCGCATCTTCGCATAGAATTCGCCGGGGGTAAGGTCGTAGTTATGATACAGGGTATCTTCCCCGTCAAAGGTGAAGGTCAGATCCGCGTAGCGGATGCCCCATTTTTCCAGTAAAGCAGGAGTAAGGTCACAGGATGAATCGGCAAACAGCACCGTCTGATTCATGTCGCAAGCCTCCTTTTTTTCTTTTGTCTTTTGCGGTCTCAGTATAAGCGCGCGCCCGCCTTTTCGCAAACTACAGCTGCTTTCGGCGGTTCTCTCTATGGTTTTGCACCGGTAGAGTCCTCTTCTACCGACTCTACCGCCAGTAGAATCCCTTGATTTTCCTATTGATTTTGACACCCATTCATGGTAGAGTGGTATCACGACAAGAAATCAGGAGGAACTCCCATGGCCGACCCCAACGTCAAGCAAACCATCGCCGATAACCTCCTTCGTCTGCGTCAGGCGAAGGGCATGACCCAACTGGATCTGGCAAAGGCGCTCAATTACTCGGACAAGGCCGTCTCCAAATGGGAGCGCGGGGAGTCTCTGCCGGACGTGGAGGTCCTCATTTCCCTGGCCGAGCTCTTCGGCGTCAGCCTCAGTCAGCTGGTCACGCCGCCCGGCGCCGCAGAGAAGCTCGCGGACGAAAAGGCGATGGTCCGGAAGCGCATCCGCCGGAATTATCACTTCATCATCGCCATGTCCGTGCTGCTGGTCTGGCTGCTCTCTTCTCTCACCTTCGTCGTGCTGACCGCCGTATACGGCTTCAGACTGCCGCATTTGCTGAGTTTCCTGTACGCGGTGCCCATTTCCTGCATCGTCATGCTGGTGCTCAATTCCGTCTGGTTCGAGGGCCGCAAAAACGTCTATATCATCTCCGTTCTGATGTGGTCCTGCCTGGCCACGGTCTTCTGTACGCTGCTCTTCGCCCTGAAGAGAGCTTTCCCGCTGATCTTCATTTTAGGCGTTCCCGGGCAGATCATCATCATTCTCTGGTGCATGATGAGCAACCCGGCGAATATCGCGCCCAACCGTTTCGACCGCAAATAAACAGGCGCTCTCGCCCTTTCGGGTCCGAGCGCCCATGCTCCGCTACGCGGAAAGCATCCTTCTTTTATAAACTGACGTCCGTGCTTCTGGAGAACGCGGCGCCGTTATAAAATCTGCCTCGTGTGTCGCCGTACTGCGGCGTATAGTCGAGTTCTTCGATCCTGTCTGTTTTCCCCTCCTCAAAAGCCCTTAGGACCTCTATGGCGTACTCCGTGCGGTTTATCGCCGTGGCGTAACGGCTTTGCAGGACCTCCAGTCCGAACACCTTATTCGTTCTTTTGAATTTCGCCAAGTGCAGCCTCTTTGCGGTTTTCAGAGCCTCCAGCAGGTGGGGCAATATCCCGTCAAGATATTCCTGCAAGCTCTCGCCCGACCGGTAGGCGGCCTGCAGCTTACCGTATATGTGCGCCTTCAGCCCGAGGATCCGCAGCACCGCGCTGATCAGCTCGTCGTCGCTTTCGGCAAATGCCATGAACTGCTTTTCGGCGCGGCCGTCCGCATAATCCTCGCCGGTGGCATTATAGAAGATATCGCCCCAGTAAAGCGGGGTGGTGAATTTATCGTAAAACACCGCCGTCATAGCCGCAGCGTTTTTCTCGCTGATGCCGCTGATCAGCTCGCCCATTCTGACCGCCGCCCGAAGGCTCGCGGACTTGCCGTTAAAGCAGTATTCACCGAAAAGGGCAAAGCCGTACAGCGCGTCGAAGTAATCGGCCTCGCAGCCGTCGTCGCCCCACATGGTGGCCCAGACCTCGCCGATGCCGTTGTCGATACAGGCGTTCAGCGCCGGGACCATGCATCTGAAGCCGGTGCCGAAATCGGGGAACATGCCGCGGAAGGTGCAGACCGCGCCGGCAAAGCATAGGCTGTCCGTCAGCTTCCGGTGCCGCGAAAACATTTTTTCAAAATGCTCGGGGCTGTCGTGGTAATAGTCCCAGTACATGAGGCTGACGCCGCCGAGCCTATCCCGGATATCCTCTCTCACCGGCGCGGACAGATCATAATAATCCCCCGTTTCGGAAGAAAGGCGGAAGAACATATCGCTCCACATGATGGGGCTGAGGCCGCGGCTGCGGCACATGTCCGTCACGCGGTCCAGGTGGTCGAGCAGCAGCCGGTATCGGTCCTTATAGCCGTTGGTTTTGAGGTATTTGCCGAGCCCTACGTCGTGCGCTTCATCCATGCCGATATGCACCCGGTCCGTTTTGAAGATCAGCTTGATCTTGTCCAGCTCGGCCTCTAAAAAGCGGTAGGTCTCGTCCTTTTCCGCAAGCAGGACGCTTCTCGTGTCCTTCATCGCGTCGGTCTCGTTTTTCCACGAAAGGTACTGCGCCATGTGTCCGAGCGTCTGAATGGCCGGCACGACCTCCGCGCCCAGCGCCTCGGCAAATGCGACGATCTCCTTCAGCTCGTCATCCGTATACGCGCCCCGGAGATAGCCGAAATGCTTATAGTCCGAAAGGGTGTAAACGTCCTCCATGTAGAGCGAAAACAGGTTCGCGCCGCACAGGCAGGAGCGGAAAATGAATTCCTTCACCCGTTCCGGCCGCATAACACCGCCGCGGGAAACGTCTATCATGACGCCGAATTTTTCAAAGCGTCTGGTTTCGCTGATCCGGAAGTCCCCGCTTTGACGGTTTAACAGGTACAGCGCGAGGCCCCTCAGCTTCCCGCTCGGCGTGCCGGCCCAGACGGTAGCTTTGCCGGAAGTCTGCTCAACGCAAACGTCGTCAGCTTCTCTGAATTCCACTGCCGACAAGTCGGCATGCAATAATTTTTCCGCATAGTCAATAATGTTCATGCTGCGCCCTTCATTCTGATCGCTGCCGCAGGAGCGGGTCAGCGCCGAGAGTATTACTGTCTATTTTTCACCTGATCCGGCCGGGATCCGGAAAGGATCCTCTGCCATTTGAAAGGACCGATCCTGCCGGTTTTGCGGAAGCAAGCGATAAGCGGAGCAATTCAGGATCACCAGTGCGTCCCAAACACAATATACAAAAACACAGTCAAAAAGTAAAGCCGTTCCGGGCAGTGAAGGTGTATCCGTTAGGCCGTGCCCTTTCGGGTTCGAGCCCCCGCTCGTGTTTTGTGGGCCATTGGGGGCGTACCGGCCTTGCTCCGCAAAGCCGCCGCGCTCGGCCCGAAATCGGCCTCGCGCCACGGCAGTCCGCTGGACTGCCGTGCCCTTTCGGGTTCGAGCCCCCAA
>JAZLJI010000053.1:0-2439 GCA_045617825.1 Lachnospiraceae bacterium | reverse complement strand
GCTCCCCGCCGGACCGCCGCAGCTCCCGCCCCCACTTTCTCCCGCAAAATCTGCGCGCCGCTCTTTACGGGAGCAAAGTTTTCTGCTATGCTAAAGGCATAAAGGAGTGCGCCATGTTCAGCGATCTGGATATCTATCTTTTCCGGGAAGGAAAGCATAACGACATCTACGGCAAGCTGGGAGCTCATCCGCGGGGAGCGGGAAAGCGGGGCTTCCATTTTGCGCTGTGGGCGCCTCATGCCCGGGCGGTCTCCGTCCTGGGCGACTGGAACGGCTGGGACCCGGCCGCCGATCCCATGGAGCGGGGCGCGGGCGGCGTCATTTTCGAGTGCGACGTACCGCGGGCCAAGGCCGGCCAATATTACAAATATGAGATCCTGACCGCCGACGGAAGGCGGCTGATCAAGGCGGACCCCTGGGCCTTTTTCTGCGAGCTGCGGCCCGGGACCGCTTCCCGGCTGTACCGGCCCGCGTTCCGTTTCACCGACGCGCGCTGGATGAAGGAGCGGGAAGGGATGAACGCCGAGGCCCCCGTTTCCGTCTACGAGCTGCATCCCGGCTCCTGGCGCCGTCACGGGGACGGCAGCTTCTACCGCTATACCGAGCTGGCGGAGGCCCTTCCGGCCTACGTAAAGTCCATGGGCTACACCCACGTGGAGTTCATGGGCATCCCGGAGCATCCGCTGGACGCCTCCTGGGGCTATCAGGTGACCGGCTATTACGCTCCCACCAGCCGCTACGGCACGCCGGACGAGTTCAAGCAGCTCGTCAATACCCTGCACCGAAGCGGCATCGGCGTGATCCTCGACTGGGTGCCGGCGCATTTTCCCCGGGACAGCTGGGGCCTCGCGGAATTTGACGGTGAGCCCCTCTTCGAGCATCCGGATCCCCGGCGGGGCGACCATCCCGACTGGGGCACCAAGGTCTTCAACTACGGCTCTCCCGAGGTCTGCAATTTCCTCTTGGGCAGCGCCCTGTACTGGCTGAAGGAGTACCACGTGGACGGGCTCCGGGTGGACGCCGTTTCCTCCATGCTGTATCTGGATTACGGCCGGAAGGCCGGCGAATGGCTCCCCAACGTCTGCGGCGGCCGGGAAAACCTGGAGGCCATCGGCTTTCTGTCCCGGCTGAACGAAACGATCCGCCGGGAGCATCCGGGTGTCCTCACCATCGCGGAGGAAAGCACCGCCTGGGAGGGCATCACGAGGCCCACGGAATACGGCGGCCTGGGCTTTTCCCTCAAGTGGAACATGGGCTGGATGCACGATTTCCTGGAATATATGTCCCAGGATCCCCTGTACCGCAAATTCCACCACAACCGCATGACCTTCGCCATCAGCTATGCCGCCTCGGAGGAGTTCATGCTGGTCATCTCCCACGACGAGGTGGTCCACCTGAAGCGGTCCCTCTTCGGCAAAATGCCGGGCTATGACGAAGACAAGCTCCGCAACCTCAAATGCGGCCTCACCTTCATGTTCGGACACCCGGGCAAAAAGCTCCTGTTCATGGGACAGGATATGGGCCAGCACGAGGAATGGAGCGAGGACCGGGAGCTGCCCTGGAGCCTGCTGGATCAGCCGGAGTACCGGGCCATGAACCGCTTCGCCGCCGATCTGCTGAGGCTGTACCGGGAGACCCCGGCGCTGTACCGCTTCGACGACGGGCAGCGGGGCTTCCGCTGGATCAATCCCGATGACGGAGACCGCAGCATTTTCAGCTTCGAGCGCTTCGCTCCGGGCAGCCGCCCGCTGGTCTTCGTGATCAACTTCACCCCGGTGGACCGGGACGACTACAGGGTCGGCGTTAGGTGGAAGGGCCGCTACCAGCTGATCTTCGACCAGGACCGGGGGCTCATCCCCCCCGCGGACCGTCCGCTGCTTTCCGCCTTCCCCGGCGAATGCGACGGCCAGCCCTACCATCTCGACTATCCGCTCAAGGGATTCGGCGCAGCCATTTTCCGAAAGCTGTAATAAACAAAAAGGAGGTCCCCTATGCCCTTTATCGTTATTCTCATCGTGCTGATCATCGTGATCTCGAAGGCCAAGAAGGCCGCGGAGGCAGAGAAAAAGTCCTCTTCCCCCGCGACCCCTACCGCCGTGCATGCCGCCCACACCAGCTACCGGGCGGCAAATACCAGCTATAACGACAGCGAGACCTACAGGGCCAACCGCTATCACTCGGACCGCCCCGTCACCAACGGGCGGCAGTTTGCCGATCAGACCTTCGACAGCAAGCACTACCACTCCGAGGGCTACGATTTCTCCACCTGCGTCAGCTTCGGTCATCTGCCCGAGGGCGCCGATGAGCTGAAATACCTGGAGGCGGTAAATGCCCGCCACGAGAAGGATCTGGAAAAGCTGCTGACGGTCAGCGAGCAGCAGGTATAAGTCACCGTCCGTCAAAAGGCCCGGCAGGGACCCCCCCCTCGGAGGGGGGCTG
>JAZLJI010000052.1:0-6876 GCA_045617825.1 Lachnospiraceae bacterium | reverse complement strand
GAGAAACAGGAAATGGGATTCCCGAGCGCCGGTTACCGGCGCGGGTGCAAGCCGCCGAAGCGCTGCCTGCGGCAGAAGAAGCGAGGCGGCTTGCTTGACATCGCCCGAAAAACCGAGCGGTAAGCGAAGGTTTTTCGCAGGCGATGGAGGGGGCCGCGAAAAACGCGAGGAAGCCTCCTTCTCCGCGACAAGAAAAAAGGACCGCAAGGTCCTTTTTTCTTGTCGGGAGAGTCGGGCTTTGAAGCAGTGCTGCGCACTGCGGCTCGCATGCGAGCCATTGGAGAGGATGCCAATATAACAACGAGCCGTACCAAAACACGCTCGCGGAATACAAGATAGCCGGGAGCATGAGCAGGCCGGGACGTCCATATGACAGCAGCTATATGGTAAGTTTCTTTGCCGGCATGAAAAAAGAGTACATTTTGAGAAGAGAATATGCTACACTGGGATCAATGGAACAGGATATTTTCTGCTGCATAGAAAAGATATTTCTTTCACGGAGGGCTTATGGAGAAAAAACTGGGATTTGCCTATGTCAAGGCACCGTACCGCTACGTGGCTAAATATTCCGAGGGCCGGTGGCATGAGGGATATCTGACGACTGAGGAAAATCTGGTGGTCAATGAGAGCGCCGCGATCTTCCAGTACGCGCAGCAGTGCTTCGAGGGACTGAAGGCCAGACGGACCCGGAACGGGGACATCACCATTTTCCGGCCGGATATGAACGCCGAAAGAATGTATATTTCCGCGGAACGGATCTGCATGCCGCCCTACCCGAAGGAGGATTTTCTGAAGGGCGTCATGCAGGCGGTGGAAGCCAACAAGGAGCTGATCCCTTCCTATGAAAGCGGCGGATCCCTGTATATCCGGCCCTTCATGGTGGGCACGGGCACGGTGCTGGGCGTGCTGCCGGCCGCGGAGTACGAATTCCGCATCTACGTGTCGCCGGTGGGGCCCTATTTTCAGGGCGGGAAAAATGCAGTGGACCTGCGGGTCTGCGACGTGGACCGGGTAGCTCCCAACGGGACCGGGCACGTGAAGGCCGGGCTGAACTATGCCATGAGCCTGCAGACGACGATGGAAGCGCACAGGCTGGGATATGACGAGAACCTGTACCTGGATGCGGCCACCCGGACCTATATCGAAGAGACCGGCGGTGCCAACATCCTGTTCGTAACGAAGGCGGGAGAGCTGGTCACTCCTCAGTCGGGATCCATTCTGCCGTCCATCACCAAGCGCTCGCTGTTAGAGATCGCGGAGCGGTATCTGGGCATCAAGGCCACCGAGCGGCCGGTGCGGCTGTCGGAGCTGGGGGATTTCACGGAATGCGGGCTCTGCGGCACGGCGGCGGTGATCTCTCCGGTGCGCAGCATCGACGATCACGGCACCAAATATACGTTCTTCGGCGGCGAATACCAAGAGGACAGTCTGTGCGGGGCACTGCGCAGGAAGCTCACCGCGATCCAAAACGGAGAAGAGGAGGGCCCGGAGGGCTGGGTCGTCCGGATCAAGGGATGATCTGTCAAGCGGCTGCAGCGGGGTTCCGCGCAGCCGCTTTTTTCGTGAAAGGCCCCGCCAGAGGCGAAAGCGGTGAAAGGGATTGATTATTGACGGGAAAAAGGTTATGCTGATAAGCGGAATATCAGCACGACGGTACCATTTGCCGATGGCGAAAGGGAGGGATCCTATGAAACTAAGAAAAGCGACGGCGCTCATTCTGCTGGCAGCGCTCCTTCTGGGGCTGGCAGCCTGCGGGGAGAACAGCGGCAGCACCGAGGGCAGCGAAAAGGACTCGGAGAGCACGGCCCGGGCCGCGACGCAGCAGGCGGAGACGCAGGAAAGTCTAACGCAGCCGGAGTCTCAGACGGAAGAGACCGAGGAAAGCAAGACCGTGCAGCTTCCCGCCAATGCCCGCGAGCTGATCCTGGCAGCCGCTCAGGCGTCCAACGCGGCGGACGGGATGACCCGGGTCCGGGATGCCTTCGGCGCGGTCGGCGTGGACCTCAGCGCCTATACCTCCGGCGCGAAGCTGCTGAAGGCTCCGGAGCTGGCCCTGATCTCCGGTGTCGAAACGGAGGCCTGGGGCACGGAGCTGGAGCTGTTTGACCGCTTTACGGTGGGCTGGGAGGAGGAATATACCCATCTGAGCGAGGACATCATCAAGCCGGAGCGGAAGGCCGAGCTGCTGGCGGCCTGGAACGAATGGGACAATACGCAGAAGATCCTGCAGTTTTACAATACCCCGCAGATGATCATGCGGGCCTATGCCAAGGCGCAGCCCGGCGACCTCCTGATCGGGGTGACGCCGACCAAGAACGGGACCCGCGACAAGTCCCTCTGCGTGATCAAGGAAGTGAACCCGGTCTTCCTGGCGGACGGGGCGAACCTGAACATCAAGGACAGCGAGATGGTCCTGGTGGGCGAGAAGGGGACGGAGAAGATCCTCACCTTCGAGCAGGCCTACGACAAATACTACGGTCTGCCTTACCGGCTGGCGCAGCTGGAGGAGGCGGTGCCGACGCCCGGTGAGGTCATTCTGCCCGCTCCCGCGGAGACGCCGGTGCTGCAGGTGGGCTTCGGAAGAGAGGATATCACCTCCGACATGCCTCTGGCGCTGGGCGGCTACGGAAACGCCAACAGCCGGATGTCCACGAAGACGATCATCCCCGAGGACCGGCTGATGGCTACGGCCGTCGCGATCAGCGACGGAAGCCGTACCGAGCTGCTGTTTACCATGGACCTGCTGTATACGCCGGCAGACTGGACGGACCTGCTGGGGATCGCCATCGAGAAGGCCACGGGCATCCCGGGCGAACAGATCCACGTTTCCGCGACCCACAATCACTCCGGCCCCGACGTGGCGGATGCCTATATGCCGGAGGCGGTGAAGACCTATTCGCCGTACTATGATTTCTGGCTGGAGCAGATGGTCAAGGTCGCCGAGGACGCATTGGCCGATCTGGCGCCGGTGAAGGAGACCGGGATCGCCGCGGTCGAGGTGGAGCACATGAACTGGGTGCGCCATTGGCGGACCGCGGAGGGCGTTGTGGCCGGGGTGAACTTCACCAAGGGCACCAATATGGGCGCTACGGAATTTGCCGATCCGGAAATGCAGCTGATCCGCTTCGTGCGGGAGGGCCGCAAGGACGTGGTGATGGTGAACTGGCAGGCGCATTCCACCTGCTGCAGCACGGCGGGCACGGACTTCGGCAAGGCCAACCGGCCGAACATTTCGACGGACTATCCGGGCTATATGCGCCGGTTCATGGAAAAGCAGGATGAGGATATCCTGGTGGCTTATTATCAGGGCGCCTGCGGCAACGTGGTGCTGCGGACGCAGGATAAGGCCATGATGCAGTACAATGCGAACTGCGAGACACCGACGGTGCTGGGTGAACGGCTGGGCCGTTACGCCCTGAAGGCTCTGGAAAACGTCACGGTGGTGGAGACCGGCGCGGTGCAGAGCCTGCGGCAGCAGCATATAGCGATCAGCACCAAGGACGACGCGGCGACCCGGGACATCGAGCAGGACGCGGTGTCGGTGGGCAGCACCATCGCCTTTGTGACCGCCGGTTACGAAATGTTCAACGTGAACGGCCTGGCGGCCAAGGCCAGATCGCCCTTTGCCATGACCTTCGTCCTGTCCTGCAGCCAGGGAAATGCCTACATTCCTTCCTTCCAGGCCTTCCATTATGATATTCTGGGGCCTGAGCAGGATACGGCCTTCGAGGCGGGCGGCAACATCAGCAAGATGGCTGCCGGTACCGGCGAGGACCTGGTGGACGGCATCGCCGGGATGCTGGGCCGGCTGTGGAAGAACCTGGGGCTGGAGGATAAGGACATCGTGAAGCCTCTGGCGGACAAGGTGCAGCACGTTCCGGAGGCGGAGCTGAAATAAGACCTGCGCCCGGCGCGGGAAGCCATACAACAAAATGAAGGATCCAAAGCACAAATTGAGATGGCGGGCCGCGGCGGAAGCTGATAAGATAAGGTTGTATTATTCTGAGGATATCCTCGATATAGCAGTCCGGCGCGGAGCGCTTCCGGGCGGCGGGGATCCTGCGGATGAACAGAAAACGAAAACGGAGAGAAACGGATGAAACGATTCAGAACGGCAGGCGCGATCCTGCTGGCGGCGCTGCTTCTCGGCCTCACCGCCTGCGGAGGCAGCAACAGCAGCACGGAGGCGAGCAAGGACGAGAGCAGGACTCAGGCAGAGACCAAACAAACGGAAACACAGGGAGAGACGGCGGCGATGAAGGAGCAGGAGGCCCGCGCAGCCATCGTGGCGGCGGCCAAGGCCTCGAAGGCCGCGGACGGGATCTCCCGGGTAAAAGAAGCCTACGCGGCGGCGGGTGTGGACCTCAGCGCGTACGCGTCCGGCGGAGAGCTGATGACGGCGAAGGAGCTGGCGCTGATGTCCGGGCTGGAAACGGAGGCCTGGGGGACGCAGCTGGAGCTGTTTGACCGCTTCACCACAGCCTGGGAAGAGGAATTCGTCCAGCTGCAGCAGGACCTGATCACGGCGGACCGGAAGGCCGAGCTGCTGGCAGCCTGGAACGACTGGGAAACGACCCAGAAGATCATGGAATATTACAATACGCCTCAGATGGTGATGCGGGCCTATGCCAAGGCTCAGCCCGGCGACCTTCTGATGGGTGTGGTACCCACCAAATCCGCCACCAGAGACAAGCTGCTCTGCGTGATCGCGGAGGTAAAGCCGGTATATCTGGAGGATGGCGTGACCATCAGCATCCGGGACAGCCAGTTCGTTCTGGTGGGCGAGACCGGAGAAGAGAAGACCCGCAGCTTTGAGGTGGCCTGTCTGACGGACTTCGCCCTGCCTTATCATCCGGCGGAGATGTCGGAGGGCACGGCGGCTCCCGAGGAGACCGCGCTTCCCGCTTTGGCAGAAAAGCCGGTGCTGCAGGTGGGCTTTGGCCGGGCGGATATCACCTCTGACCTGACCCTGCCGCTGGGCGGCTACGGCAATACGTCCAGCCGCATGTCCAATACGACCCTCAGTGCCGAGGACCGGCTGATGGCCACGGCCATCGCGATCAGTGACGGCAGCCGTACGGAGCTGCTGTTCACCATGGACCTGCTGCGGTCCCCGAACGCCTGGACGGATAAGGTCGGCGACCTGATCGAAAAAGAAACGGGGATCCCGGCGGAGCAGATCCATATTTCCGCGACCCATACCCACTCCGGCCCGGACGTGGGTGACGCTTCGATGTCGGCAAACGTGAATACCAACTCGCCGTATTATAAGGTCTGGGAGGCGCAGATGGTCGTGGCCGCCAAGGCGGCATTGGCCGATCTGGCACCGGTAAAGGAGACCGGCATCGCGGTGGCGGAGGTGGAGCACATGAACTGGGTGCGCCACTGGCGGACGGATATCGGCACCATGGCCGGCGTGAACTTCACGCAGGGCACCAACAAGGGCGTGACGGAGAAGGCCGATCCCGATATGCAGCTGATCCGCTTCGTGCGGGAGGGCCGCAAGGACGTGGTGATGGTGAACTGGCAGGCGCATGCCACCTCCGCCAGCACCTCCGGCACCGGCTACGGCAGCGCGAACCGGCCGTTCATCTCGGCGGATTTCCCGGGATATATGCGCAGATACATGGAAAAGAAGGATGACGACCTGCTGGTGGCCTATTTCCAGGGCGCCTGCGGCAATATCATCCCCCACTGCTACGACCCCGGTGAATCCAAATACAACGGAGAGATCGAGGCTTCCCCGGACTTCGGCGAAAAGCTGGCCCGGTATGCGCTGAAGGCGCTGCAGAATCTCACGGTGGTGGAGACCGGCGCGATCCAGAGCCTGCGGCAGCAGCACGACGCGGTCAATAAGGGCTATGAAAAGGCCTCCGTCCGGATCGAGCAGGACGCCGTTTCGATCGGCAGCACACTGGCCTTCGTAACGGCCGGCTATGAGATGTTCAACGTGAACGCGCTGGACACCAAGGACAGATCCCCCTTTGCCATGACCTTTATCCTGTCCAACAGCCAGCGGAACGGCTATATGCCTTCCTTCCAGGCGCAGCATTACCGCATCCTGGGCGATAAGCAGGAGGTGGCCTACGAAGTGACCGGCTCGGCCTGTCAGGTAGCTCCCGGCACCGCCGAGGACCTGGTGGACGGCATGGTCGCCCTGCTGGAGCGGCTGTGGAAGAACCTGGGACTGACCGACAAGGACGTGGTCAAGCCCATGGCGGACAAGGTGCAGCATATCCCGGAGGCGGACGTGAAGAAGCCCGCGGAGGAGATCGAGGAGGGCGAGAAGAACCTGGCTCTGACGAGCAAGATAACCTTCTCCTATCCCCGCATCCTGGCGGATAAATACGCGCCTGAATTGATGATCGACGGCTACCGGGGCTCCGCGCTTACCGACGGCGCCGGCTTCTACTGGTCCGATAACGGATATATCATCTTCGACCTGGGCGAGGTCTATACGCTGAGCTCCTATTTCATCGATAATTTCGCTCAGCCCACGGTCTACGGCGGTCTGAAGAGCTGGAAGGTATCCGTCTCCGAGGACGGTACCAACTGGACCGACGTGGACGAGGTGAAGGGCAACGAGGGCGCGGACCGCAAATGCAATTTCACCGACAAGCCTGCGGCCAGATACGTGAAGCTGACGGCGCTGGAGGCCTGGGAGAATACCAAGCTGGCGGACAGCTTCAAGGAAAAGCGCGCGCTGCGTATCTGCGAGTTTGAGATCTACGGAAAGTAAAAGCAGAAGGCCCGCGGCGCATAGCCGAAAAGCCGGTCAAAATCGATGAAAACCGATGAAGGGCGCCCCCCGCTGCCGCTGGCAGCGGGGGGGGCCAGCGGCAGCGGGGCGTTGCCCCGCGGCGGTTCCCCCGTGCA
>JAZLJI010000051.1:0-23901 GCA_045617825.1 Lachnospiraceae bacterium | reverse complement strand
TGCCCCGGCACGTAGCGTCTGAAGCAGGCCGTCAGCTGCCCCACCGCGCTGCTGTTGTGCCCCCCGTCCACGAAGAACTGCGGCACCTCCCTCAGGATCTCGACCCGCCCCGGCCAGTAAAGCTTTCCCAAAGCCCGTCTCACGGTCCCTTCGGGAAGCTGCCAGCCCTTTTCCCGCAGAAGGCTCACGCCCTCCAGCACGACGGCGGCATTTTCCAGCTGATAGGTGCCGGTAAGGGACAGTCTGAAGGGCTCTCCCTTCCCATAGCGCATGACCTGCCCGGAACGGTCGAAGGAGATGAACTCCAGCAGCTCCGGACGGGTGATCCGCAGCGGGCAGCCGAGGGCGGCCGCTCGCGCCGCCACGACCTGCTCCACCTCCTCGCTCTGGGCATACAGCACCGCGCTGCAGCCGGGCTTGAGGATCCCGGCCTTCTGTTCGGCGATCTTCGCGAGGGTATCGCCCAGGACCTCGGTATGCTCCAGACCGATGTGGCCGATCAGGGCCAGGTCCGTATGCTCCACCAGATTGGTGCAGTCCCGGCTCCCGCCGCGGCCCACCTCCAGCACCACGATATCGCAGCGCTGCTCGGCAAAATACAGCAGCCCGATGGCCGTCATCTTATAAAACATGCCCCAGGAAAAGGCGCTGGGCTCCGTCAGGGCCCGTACCCGCTCCGCCAGGCGGAAGAAGTCTCCGTCGGGGATCATTTCCCCGTTGACCAGACAGCGCTCGTTGTAGACCGACAAATGCGGCGAGGTGTAGAGGGCCGTGCGGTAACCGGCCTCCTGCAGGATCCCCGCCATCATGGCGCAGATGCTGCCCTTGCCGTTGCTCCCGGTCACGTGCACGAAGCGGAGGCGGTCCTGCGGATCACCCAGCAGCTTCATCAGACTGCGGAATTCCTCCAGCTGCGCCCTGGGCTTCCCCGTTCCCGGGGTCTCCAGCCAGTTCACCAGTTCCCGATAATCCATGCTCTTCTCCTTTCGGCAGAAAGCTCCTCTGCCCCGAGACTCACAGATCTACTGTTCCTTCAGGCTGTTGTATACCGCAAGGGAAATATCCCGGATCAGTTCGGTCCCGTCCTCGGTCTTCAGACCGGCCGTCATCACCACCAGCGTGTAGCTGCTGCCGTCCGGGAAATAGACCACACCGCCGCCGTGACGCACGTGGGGATCCTCCAGATGTCCGCCCTTGCCGGCCACCAGGACCTTGCCCTCCGGCGGGAGCTTCTCGGCGACGTAGGGATCGTAATGATGCACCAGCGGCAGCTTGCCCGCCACGCTTTCGTTCCGGCAGCCGAACAGCAGCTGCTTCATCTGCTGGCTGACCCGGGGACTCACCAGCGTGCCCGCCCGCATCTGATTGAGGATGCGGCCGTACACCTCGGCGGAAAGGGAATTTTCCGGCTTCTGTCCCGGCGGATAGGTCCCGGGCTTGGGCATCATTTTCCGGCGCAGGCACACGCCCTCCCAGCCCTGAGCGGCGAAAAAGGCGTTGGCCCGGTCCATGCCCACCGCGTCGATGACCTCGTTGGTGGCCACGTTATCGCTGAGGGCGATCATCAGCACCGCCTTGTCGAAAAGGGTCAGGGCCAGCTTCGGCGACAGGGACTGCAGGATCCCGGAGCCCAGCACCCGGTTCTCCTCGGCGGCGGGGGAAGCCGCCTGCAGGTCCAGGCGTCCGTCCTCGGCGTCCTTAAGCAGCGCCGCCAGCAGCGGCACCTTGATGGTACTGGCCGAGACAAAGACCTCCCGGCTGTTGTATTCCCACACCTCCTCGGTCTCGGAGAAGGAAAGGTAAACGCCCACGCGGCAGTCGCCCTTTTCGGCGATCAGCTGCATGATCTTATTCTCTAATTCAGCTTTCACGTCCGCTCCTTAATCCTCGCTGTCCTTTTCCACGGGCCCGTCGGCCTTGTCGATATACAGGATGCCGTCCAGATGGTCGTATTCATGCTGGATGCAGCGGGCCTCCAGACCCTCGGCGGTCAGCGTGAATTCCTGCATGTTTCTGTCATAGGCCCGTACCGTTACCTTTTCGGCCCGGGTCACCGCGGCATGCTTGCCCGGCAGGGACAGACAGCCCTCCTCGTCGGTCTGGCTGCCTTCCCGGGACAGGATCTCGGGGTTGACGAAGACCAACGGCCTATCGCCGCAGTCGATCACAAAAAGGCGCTTCAGGACGCCGACCTGCGGGCCGGCCAGCCCCACGCCGTTGGCCTTATACATCGTGTCGAACATGTCCCGCACCAGCAGCTGATTCCTCAGCCCCATGTCGGTCACCGGCTTGGAGACCTTCCGCAGGATCTCATCCTCTTCGGTTCTGATATGACGGATACCCATATGCTCCTCCTATCGATTCTCCGCAGCGCGGAGGTTATAGCAGATCAAACTGCGCGCCCTCGCCCAGAAGGCGCTCGCCCCAGCTCCGGACCTCCCGCAGCAGGGCTGCCGAGGGGTGCTTCACCAGGATCATTTGCCGGTAAATATCTTTCAGGCGCTGCGCGCCGCCCTCGCCGGGCCCGATGAGCTGCAGTCCCCTTCCGGCAAACTGCTCCTCCACCGTTTCCTTAAACAGCAGAGCGCGCTTCTCCGTGTCGGCCTTGTCGCTGCCCAGGATCAGCGCCCCCAGCAGCCCGCCGGAGGGCGGATAATGCATCAGCCTCCGGAAGCCCATTTCCTCCCGGTAGAAGCTCTCGTAATCCTGCGCGGCCGCCGCCGTGATGGCGTAGTGCTCCGGCATATAGGTCTGGACCACCACCTCGCCCGGCCTTTCGCCTCTCCCCGCTCTGCCCTCCGCCTGGGTCAGCAGGGCGAAGGTCCGCTCCGCCGCCCGGAAATCCGGGGCGTAGAGCGACAGGTCAGCCGCCAGGATCCCCACCAGCGTCACCTTGGGGAAATCGTGACCCTTCACGATCATCTGGGTGCCCACCAGGATATCCGCCTCCTCCTGGGAAAAGGCGGACAGGATCCGGCTGTGGCCGTCCTTGCGGGCGGTGGTGTCCGCGTCCATCCGCAGCACCCGCGCCTCGGGAAAGGCCTGCTGGACCAGCGTTTCCACCTTCTGCGTCCCGGTACCGAAGGCCGCGATGTAGGGCGACCCGCAGGAGGGACAGCTGTCGGGGTAGGGAACGGAATATCCGCAGTAATGGCATTTCAGGCGATAGCCGCTTTTATGGTAGGTAAGCCCGATATCGCAATGGGGGCATTTCAGGGCCTTGCCGCAGGAACGGCAGCTGACGAAACCCGCGAAGCCCCGGCGGTTCAGGAACAGCATGATCTGCTCCTTTCTGGCCAGCCGGTCCTCGATCTTCTCCGTCAGCAGCCGGGAAAATACCGATTTGTTGCCCTCTGCCAGCTCCGTGCGGAGGTCCACCAGCTCAACCTTAGGCAGAGCCGCGCCCTCCACCGCCCGGCGGGTCAGCCGTACCAGACGGTAACGGCCCTGCTCGCAGCGGTAATAGCTTTCCAGCGAGGGCGTCGCGCTTCCCAGGACCATTGAGGCGCCGCAGAGGCGGCACAGCTGCTCGGCGACCTCCCTAGCGTGATAACGGGGCGTCAGCTCGGAACGGTAGGATTCCTCGTGCTCCTCGTCAATGATCACCAGCCCCAGACGGGGGAAGGGCGTAAACAGGGCCGAGCGGGGCCCGATCACCAGATCCAGCTCGCCGTTTCGGGCCTTTTCCAGCGTTTCGCATTTTTCGCCCTCCGACTGCCGGGAGTTGATCACCCCGATGCGGCTGCCGAAGCGGCGGTAAAAGCGGCGCAGGTTCTGATAGGTCAGGGAAATTTCCGGGATCAGCAGGATCGCCTGCTGTTTTTTTTCAATAGCGCGCCGGATCAGCGCCATATACAGCTCCGTTTTGCCGCTGCCGGTGACGCCGAAGATCAGGCAGGGCCTGTTCTCCGCCTGCTGCTCCTCCGTCAGCTGCCCCAGGGCCTGCTGCTGCTCTTCCGTCAGCTCCGGCGGCAGATCCCGCTCCTCCTCGGAGGGCAGAGGCGTGCTTTCCACCCGGGTCCTGCCCTTCCGGACGCTTTTCTTCGCGGGAAGGACGCATTTGAGGGCCTGGTTCATGGTACAGCCGTAGCAGTCCCGCATCCAGGCCGCCAGCAGGATCATCCGCTGCTCCAGAGGATAAGCCCGTTTGGCGGGGCCCAGGATATCCCTGATCTTATCCTCCTCCAGCAGAGGCTCAGTCCCCAGGCCGATCACCGTACCGCTCACGGTCCGGCGGCCGAAGGGGATCTCCACCCGGCTGCCCAGGCTCACCTGTTCCTCCATTTCCGGCGGGATCCGGTACTGGAAGCTTTTATCCACCTCGCTCCGGGATATGTTGACGATGATATCTGCGTACATCATGGGACAGCGGTCAGTCCGCCAGAGCGGCGCGTACCAGATCCAGGCGCATCCCGTTGGAGCCCTTGAGCAGCAGCACGTCGCCGGGATCGGTCATCGCCCTGATCAGGGTCACCGCCTCCTCCCGGGTAGCCGCGTGCATCACGGTCTTCCCCGCTTCGGTCAGCGGCCCCTCCAGGGCTTTGATCTCTTCACCGAGGGTGATATACAGGTCGATCGGCAGGTCGGCGGCAAATTCGCCCACCTCCCGGTGCATGCTCCGGCTGTCGGGTCCCAGCTCCAGCATATCCGCCAGCAGCGCGACCCGGCGGCTTCCCGGCGCCGCGGCCAATACCTCCAGCGCCGCCTTCATGGACACGGGGCTGGCATTGTAGGAGTCGTCGATCAGTCTGAGACCGCCCACCTCCGCCTGCTCCAGTCTCCGGGCAAAGCCGGAAAAGCCCTCCAGGCTTTCGGCAGCCTTTTCGGGGTCCACGCCCAGCACCGCCGCGGCGGTGAGCGCCGCCAGCGCGTTCATCACGTTATGGCTTCCCGGTACCGAAAGACGCACCGGGATCTTCAGCGTTTCGCCAAGCACGGACTTTTTCAGGACAGCCGTAAAGGCCGGCAGTCCCTCCGGCATCAGATTTTCGGGATAGACGTCGGATTTCTGATCCATGCCGAAATACAGGGTCCTGGCCAGGAGCTTGTCCTGATAGGCTCTGAGCAGCGGTTCGTCGCCGCAGAGCACGGCGGTGCCCTTCTCGCCCAGATGCTCGGTGATCCGCATTTTCTCCCGGCAGATCCCCTCGCGGCTGCCCAGATTCTGGATATGCGCCACACCGATGTTGGTCACCAGAGCCAGCTCGGGACGGGCCACCTGCACCAGGCGCTCCATCTCGTCCGGTTCGCTGACCCCCATCTCCAGCACGGCTGCCCAGGCGGAATAATCCATATGGCAGACCGTCGTCGGCAGGCCCAGCTGGCTGTTCTGGTTCTTCAGCGAGCCGGTCACCGGGCCGGCCGCCCGCAGGGCGGCCATGGTCATTTCCCGGGTCGTGGTCTTTCCGACGCTGCCGGTGATGCCCACGACGGGTCCCTCAAACTCCCGGCGCAGATGGCTGGCCAGGCGCTGCAGTCCCAGGACCGTATCCTTCACCAGGATCAGCGGACCGGGAGCCTCCGCCTCGGCCTCAGCCGTCAGCGAGGCGGCGGCACCGGCTGCCATCGCCCCGGCGATGAAGCGGTGTCCGTCCACCTTTTCGCCCCGGATGGGAATGAACAGATCCTTTCCCAGCATGCTGCGGGAATCAAAGCTCACATGCTCTACGGTCTGCGCGGGATCGCCCTGCAGCAGACGGCCTCCCACGATCTTCGTGATCTCACCGACAGTTAAACGCACGATTTATCCTTCCTGCGCTCCGGCCTTGCGCATCGCCAGAGCTGCCTCGATCTCTTCTCTGTCCAGGAAATGCTGCCGCACGCCGGCGATCTCCTGATAATCCTCATGGCCCTTGCCGATGACCGCGATCATGTCCCCCTTACGCGCGTTCAGCACGGCGTAGCGGATCGCTTCGCGGCGGTCGGGGATGTCCTTAAAGGCGCCGCCCGTGGGATCCAGTCCCAGGTGGATATCGCGGATGATGTCCTCGACCTTTTCATAGCGGGAATTGTCCGAGGTCACGATGGACAGATCGGCAAAGCGGCCCACCGCTTCTCCCATCTCATACCGCCGGTGAGGATCCCGGTTGCCGCCGCAGCCGAACACCACGATCAGCCGGGAAGGCTTGTAGCTTCTCAGGGTCTCCAGCAGGGTCCGGGCACTGACGCCGTTATGGGCGTAGTCCACGATCACCGAGAAATCCTCGCTCCCGGTCACCACCTCCATCCGTCCGTCGACTCTGGCGGAGGCCAGGCCCCGGCGGATCTCGTCGGCTCCGATCCCCATCTTCAGCGCGATCACGGCGGCGCTGGTGGCGTTATATACGTTGAACAGCCCGGGCATGCCGACAAAATATTCCAGCTTCTCCGCGCCCTCGAGCCGCACCTGGCAGCCCAGCGTATCGTCCTGCCGGTCGTAGCGCACCGCGCTGATCCGGATATCGGCGGTCTCGTCAAAGCCGTAGCTGGTCACGGAGCAGCTGGCCCGCATGGCCATCGCCGGGAAATTCTCATCGTCCTTGAACAGGATGCCCTCCCGGCAGCGGGTAAAGAGCATGGCCTTGGAATCCCGATAATCCTCGAAATCCGGATGCTCGTCTCCGCCGATATGGTCGGGGGAAAGATTCAGAAAGACACCGTAGTCAAAATCGATACCGTCTACCCGGTGCAGCTTCAGCCCCTGCGAGGAGACCTCCATCACCAGACAGTCGACGCCCTCCGCCAGCATATTTGCCGCGTGATACTGCAGCTCATAGGATTCCGGCGTGGTGTTCCGGGTGGGGAAGAACTTGTCCAGATACTTGACGCCGTTGGTCCCGATCAGGCCCGGCGTGCGGCCGGCAGCCTTCAGGATACTCACCAGCATGTGCGTGGAGGTGGTCTTGCCCTTGGTGCCGGTGAAGCCCACCACCGTCATCATCTTCGTGGGATAGCCGAACCAGGCGGCGGACAGCGTCGCCAGCGCCTTGCGGGTATCGGCGACCTGCAGCACCGTGACGCCCTTTTCCACCAGCGTCCGGCGGGTCACCTCGCTGAGATCGCACCAGTTCTTCTCCATCACCACGGCCGCTGCCCCGTTCAGGGCCACGTCCGCCAGAAAAGCGTGGGCATCCACCCGAAAGCCGCTGATGCATACGAACATCACATCCTCCCCGGCCTTACGGGAATCGTAGATCAGATCCTTCACCTCCCGGTCCAGCGTCCCGCGGACCAGGGTGTATTCAGTTGTTTCCAGCAGCGTACTGAGTTTCATGTCTTCCGTCTTTCTTTTATGGTTTATTCGTAGCCGTTTTCCCGTTTCCAGTCGGCAAACTGATCCTTATCCAGCATGATGGCCCGGGCCTTGGTCCCGTCCTCGGGGCCCACGATACCGGCCTCCGCCAGCTGATCCATCAGCCGGGCAGCCCGGTTGAAGCCGATGCGGAACACCCGCTGCAGATTGCCGATGGAGGCCTTCTCGCTGTCGATGATGTATTCCGCCGCCTTGACGAACAGCTCGTCCCGCTCGTCCTCGATGGGATGCTCCCGCTCCACCGGATCGTTCAGCCAGCTTCTGGCCAGCTTCGCGCCCTCCTCCTGGGTGATGGCCCCCTGCTTTTTCCAGAAATCCGTCACGGCGGCGATCTCCTCGTCGCTCACGAAGCAGCCCTGGACGCGGACGGGCTTGGGATAGCCGGTGGGGAAGAACAGCATGTCGCCCTTGCCCAGCAGCTTTTCCGCGCCGTTCATATCCAGAATGATCCGGGAATCCAGACCGGAGGATACCGCGAAGGCGATCCGGGACTGGACGTTGGCCTTGATCAGACCGGTGATGACGTTGGCCGAAGGCCGCTGCGTGGCCAGGATCAGATGGATGCCGGCCGCCCGGGCCAGCTGCGCCAGACGGCAGATGGACTGCTCCACGTCGCCGGCCGCCACCATCATCAGATCGGCAAACTCATCCACGATCACCACCATCTGCGGCAGCGGCTTCAGATCGGGATATTCCTCCGGATGATCCCTGAGCTTGGCGTTGTAGGACTTGATGTCGCGCACGTTCATGTCGGCGAAGCGCTTGTAGCGGCTGGTCATTTCCTTGACCGCGCCCTGCAGGGCCTCGGAGGCCTGCTTGGGATCCGTGACCACCGGGATCCGCAGATGCGGGATGCCGTTGTAGTCCTGCAGCTCCACCACCTTGGGGTCGATCATCAGCAGCTGGACCTCCTCCGGGGTCGCCCGGTAAAGGATGCTCAGAATGATCGAGTTGATCATCACGGATTTGCCGGAGCCCGTGGAGCCCGCGATCAGCATATGGGGCATCTTGGCGATATCGCCCACCACCATCTGACCGGCGATGTCCTGGCCCACGGCAAAGGCGATCTTGGATTTATGGTTCTGGAATTCGGGAGATTCCACCAGATCGCGCAGATATACGGTCTGCTTCTCCCGGTTGGGCACCTCGATGCCCACGGCGGATTTGCCGGGGATGGGGGCCTCGATACGCACGTCCGTCACCGCCAGGGCGAATTTGATATCGTCCGCCAGCGAGGCGATGCGGCCTACCCGGACGCCCTGCTCGGGCTTCAGTTCGAAGCGTGTCACCGCCGGTCCGCAGGAGATGTCGGTCACCTCCGCCGATACGCCGAACTGCGACAGGGTCTCCTCCAGCTTATGGGCGATCAGCTTCAGCTCCGCCTGTCCGGTGCCGTTTCCGCTCTTGCCCTTCACGAGCAGGCGGGAATCCGGCAAACGGTATTCCTTATGTTCTTCCGCCTTGGGGGGCTCAGGCAGTCTGGCGGCGCTGCCGCTGCTGAAGCTGGCGGCTCCGCTGCTCTCCCGCTCCTTTCCGGAGGCCTCCGCCCAGATGGACTCGGTCTGACGGTTCGAGGAGGCAGGCTTGGCGTCCGTTCCCGCAGCCGGAATATCCTGACGGATCCGTTCCAGCTGGACGCGGGGATCCTCGAACTGCTCCTCGGTCTCCCAGGGCTCCGTTTCCTCGGGCAGGCTGTTCGTATGCTCTTCCGCTTTCTGCGTGAAGGAAGCCGGATACGGTTCTTCTTCTCCGCCTGAGCTGAGCTCCTCGGGGGGCTCGGTGAAGGCAGGCGCGGCCGTCAGCGTCTCCGGGGCCTTTTCGGGACTGCTCAGGCCGGCGGACGGCGTTTTGCCCAGCTTCAGGTTATAAGCCTGCTCCTCCCGACGCTCCTGCTCCAAAACGGAGGCGCCGGGGAAGGTCTGCTCGAGATCCGGGAGCTTCGCGGGCCGGTGCTGCGCATTTGCCGCGGCGCTGCCGTCCGCTGCTCCGGCGGCTGCCGTTCCCGCGGGGCTGTAGCCTCTGGCGATCCGGCCGGTGGGCACGTAATCCGATCTCTGCATGTTGCTTCTTCCGCTCATCAGCAGATCGTCGGTAAATAATTCCTTCTTGACAGACTCCTTCTGAACCGGCTTGACCGTCTCCCGGGCTTCTGCCCGGGCAGGGGCCTTTGCCGCAGTGCCCGCCGCCTGCTTCTCGCGGGCTGCCTCGGCCTGACCGGCCTCCATTTCCTTCAGCAGCTCATCCAGGGCCTTTCCGGCCTCGGGCGTATCCTCGGTATTCAGCGCCAGCTGCTGCCAGCCGGTCCCCATGGCGGCCTCTTTTCGGTCGGCCTCCGCCTTGAATTCGGCTCTCGCGCGGTTCTCCGCCTCCTGCTTCAGCAGGCTTTCCTTCTGGAGACGCACCTCGTTCAGGCGGATGCGGGTCTCCTCCTTGACGGCTTCGCGGGCCCTTTCCTGCTCCTGCTTCAGTGCCTTGGCCTGGGAGACGGCATCCTGACGGCTTTCCGCTTCGGCATTCCGCTTTTCCTCCCGCGCCCTGGCCCTTTCCAGCTCACGCTCCTCGATCCGCAGCTCCGCCTTTAAGCGTCTTTCCTCGGCAACGTCCTTGAAGCGGCGGTTTTCCTCCCGGACCGCGTCCACCACCTGGGCGCCCTTGCGTCCCAGCGGCTGGAGCAGGGCCCGGCCGAGCAGCAGGACCAGATCGGCAAAAAGCAGCGCGAACAGCAGGATATAGCTGCCGGCCTTACCCAGCTTTTCCACAAACAGACGGCACCAGAAGCCGCCGAAGAAGCCGCCGCTCAGACGGCCGACCTTTCCGGAACCGACACGGTAATAGGCCTTCAGATCCTCCCGCAGCACGCCGCGGCTGCCGATCAGCTCGGCGATCCCCGCCATCAGGCTCATCAGCAGCAACAGCAGCAGGATCCTGCCCAGGGTGTGCAGCATATACCGGTCGCCGTCTCTCAGCAGCAGGAACAGACTGAACAAAAAGAAAAACGGGAACAGGAAAGCCAGGGAGCCGAAGCAGCCGCGCTCGAACGCCGCCAGCTTGCTTCCCAGACTGCCGATCACCCCGAACAGAGACATCAGAAGCAGCAGCCCCACCGCGCAGACGGCGATGATGGCCAGATCTGTGATCACCGCGTCCCGGTGCTGTCGTCTTTTCTGGGCCTCCTTCTTCGTGGCGGCGGACCTGCGGGCCGAGGCGGAACGGGCCGCCGAGGCGCTCTTTCCGCTCTTCGTATTTCCCCCGGTTTTATGTCCCGAAGCCGTAGTATTCCGGGCGCTCCCTTTTTTCTGCGAAGCGGCCGATGTGGATTTCTTGTTTTCAGTAGCCAAGAGGTCAACCTCCGATAGGAACTCATAATCGTTCATATTGTATCTCAGATCTTTACATTTGTAAAGAAAATACTTTTCTTTTCCCGAAAATGCGGTAAAATAGAAGCGATCATTTTGAGGAGGCACCACATGGCATCTGTACTCTATAAGAACGCACTCATCCTGAAGGGGGAGGACTTCACCCCTCTGAACGGTTTCCTGGGGACCTCCGGGACCCGGATCGACTATATCGGCACCGAACGCCCCGAGGCGGCCTACGATCAGGAGATCGACCTGAAGGGCGCTATCCTGCTTCCCGCCCTCTTCAATGCCCATACCCATGCCGCCATGACGCTGCTGCGGGGGCTGGGCGGCGGCCTGCCTCTGGAGCGCTGGCTGAACGAAAGCATTTTCCCCACCGAGGCGCGGCTGACTCCCGCCATGGTCTCCGCCGGAAACGCGCTGGCGCTGCTGGAAATGCTGGCCTGCGGCACCGTTTCCTTCACGGACATGTATGATTTTCCGCAGACCGCGGTGGAGCTCTGTCTGAATGCCGGGATGAAGATCAATACCGGCAGACCCTATATGTGCTTCGACGAAAACGAAAAGCTGTCCGACAGCTATCGGATCCGGGAGGCTCTGGCCCTCTATGACGCCTATCACCAGGCCGGAGACGGCCGGGTGCTGATCGATTTCGATCTGCATGCCGTCTACACCAATAAGAAGCATGGGATCCAGGGCTTCAGCGAGCTGGTGCAGGAAAAGGGCGGCAGGCTGAACATCCATCTGTCCGAAACGCAGACCGAGGTAGGTGACTGCCTCAAGGCCTACGGGATGACACCGCCGGCGCTCTTTGCCAGCCTCGGTGCCTTCAAAAATCCCACCACGGCGGCGCACTGCGTCCACGTCACGCCGGCCGATCGGGAGATCCTGCGGGAAAACGGCGTCTTCCCGGTGCATAATCCCACCAGCAACATGAAGCTGGTGAGCGGCATGAGCCCGGTGGACGGCATGCTGAAGCAAGGCATCCGGGTCGCGCTGGGGACCGACGGCACCGCCAGCAACAACAATCTGAACATGTTCGAGGAAATGCATCTGGCCGCCCTGATGGCCAAGCTGCAGACCGGAGACGCCGAGGCGCTGCCCGCCCGCAGCGTGCTCACCATGGCCACCCGCAACGGCGCTCTCTCCCAGGGCCGCGAGGACAGCGGGGTGTTAGCGGTGGGCTTCCGGGCCGACCTTTGCGCCGTGAGCCTTGAGGCGCCTCACCTCTATCCTGTCCTGGATCCCGCCGAGCTTCTGGTCTACTCCGCCCAGGGCAGCGACGTCACGCTCACGGTATGCGACGGCAGGATCCTGTACCGCGACGGCGAATACCTGACGCTGGACAAGGAGAAGATCCTTTACGAGGCAAGGGCTGCCGTAAAGGCGCTGTACGCCTGAGCCTGCGCGGAAAGCCCGCCTGAGGCAAAGGGCACCGGCGGATTCGGCTTCGGTCTTCTGATGAGCTTGCCTCAGGTACGGTCTATATCCTCTTCGAAACGGCTGAAAAATGCAAAAACGGAAGCTTTGATTTCGAGTTCATCTACGGTTGACAGCTCCCGTTTTTTAGGCAAAAAGCGGCCCGCTGAATGGTTTTTCAGCGGGCCGCTTTATCTCATCCCGTAACAAGCAGGCAGTATATTGTTCTTAAGAATTCTCCCGTCCCTTGACGATGCAGTCCGTGATCCGGACCTCGGCGGCCTCGACCTGACAGGGAAGGAACCAGACCTCTACCCCGTCGATCTCCGCCAGTGCCAACGCTTTGGCGAAGGCCGGATCCTGCGGCGCATTCGCCCGGACCTCCGTGACGCCCTCCATGGGGATCACAAACGCGATCGCCGCCCGGTAGCCCTCCTTCAGAGAAGCCGCCAGCTCACCGAGGTGCTTGACCGCCCGCTCCGACGGCGCGTCCGGAAAATACCCGATGCCCTTCTGCTCCAGGGTGCAGCCCTTCACCTCGATCAGCCATTTCTCTCCTGCCATTTCCGCATAGAAATCCAGGCGGGAGGCGCCGTAGCGGTATTCGGGACGGATCACCTCGCAGCCCTGCTCCTCCAGCCATTCCTTCATCAGGAGATTCGGCGCCTGGGAATCGATGTTGACCCAGCCCAGTCCCGGCTTGGCCACCGAGATCAGATCGTACCGGGTCCTTCGTCCTTCTCCCTTGCCCTCCGTCAGCGTCACCAGGGCGCCGGGCGTCAGCAGCTCCTTCAGGCGTCCGGTGTTTTTGACGTGGACCTCTTCTTTGCCCTCTTCGGTCCAGACGCGGGCGATAAAACGATTCGGCCTGTCGGCAAACAGCGCCGGCAGCTGATCCGGGTAAATCATTTCTTCAGCATCTCCAGATATTCGGGCAGGACCATCTCGAACTTCACGCCGTACCAGTGCTCCGGATCCTCGTGGGTGACCTCGATGCAGCGCAGGGTATAGTCCGCGGCGATCCGGGCCGCGTCAAAGGTGGAAAAGTCCTGCATCAGTGCGCCGACAAAGGCGGAGGCGAACACGTCGCCGGTGCCGTGGCTGCCCTTGCTGTAGCGCTTGTGGGCGTAATAGCTGTATTTGCCGTCCTCCCAGACTGCCACGCCGGTCTCGCCCTCGCGGTAGCCGACGCCGGTCAGGACCACGGTCTTCATGCTGGCCCTCGACAGCGCCTCGAAAAGGCCCAGCACGTAGGCCTTGTCGTAGCTTTCCCGGTAAGGATAGCCGGTCAGGAAGCAGGCCTCGCTGATATTGGGCAGCAGGATATCCGCTTCCCGGCAAAGGGGCTTCATGGCCTCCACGTAGGCCTCGTTGAAGGCCGGATAGAGCTTGCCGTTGTCCGCCATGGCCGGATCCACGATCCGCTTTCCCTGAGGCTTCAGCAGCGTGCGCATGATCTCCAGCACGTAGTCTGCCTGCTCGGGAGAGCCGAGATAGCCGGTATAGACCGCGTCAAAGCGGAGCTTCTCCTTCTGCCAGTGGGCGGTGATCGCCGGCATATCCGCCGCCAGATCCCTTACCGTAAAGCCGGTAAATCCGGCGGTATGAGTGGACAGCACCGCGGAGGGCAGGATGGAAGTTTCCAGTCCGGCCGCGGAAAGAATGGGCAGTGCCACCGTGGTGGAGCACTGTCCCACGCAGGAAATGTCCTGTATGGTCAAAACGCGTGAGTAGTTCATCGTATACCTCCTCGGGCATCGAAGCCCGGAGCGTAATTATAAGAGATTATCAAGAAAAATGCAAGAAAGATTTCATATGCTACAGGGTGATAAGGAAGTAATTCCAAAAAAATTACCGTAGCATCGCAAAGGCAAAGGAAAACGCTCAGAAAGGCGAAATGCTTTTCTGGGCGTTTTTCCTTTATTATAAATCCGCACATTCGATTTATCTGTTTCTTTCCCCTACAATAAAGGGGAAATTAAACAAGGAGGTCGAAAGACTATGAAAGCAAAGCGGAAATACTTCTATCTGGATGATTTTGAGCACAGACTACTGGTCGGGTGCCTTATGACTGCTCGGAATGAGTATATTCACGAGGACAAGCCGATAGAGGATGTGAATGATCTGATCCTGAAAATCATTGATGCACCTTCAAAAAAGCTACGTGTTGTAAAGGAGGAAACGTAATGGAAAAGTACATCACGGACGAACGCACAGGGCTGAAATATGAGCTTGTCGGAGATTACTACTTCATTGTCGGTGATGATGTGCCGGAGGAACGCCCAATTGGGATATGGGGTCAGCGGCACTTACGGTATCTCAAACAAAATCGCAAAACCGTTTACGCCGAACTGCTGACAAGTGGTAAGTTGAACAGCCACCTCGCCGACCTCAATGAGCAAGCAGAGGAAATGTTCTTTCGGCAGGTAAAAGACCTTGCCAAAAAGGACGGTATCACGGAAATGCTCAAAGCGAAAGACCAGATGCTTTGGGTACAGCGGATGAACGCAATACGCGAAACAGCAACGGAGATCGTCAATAACGATCTTATCTACACATAAGGAAAGCGGCAGGATTTTGAAGTCCTGCCGCTTGTTGCATTTTGTGATTTAGTTTTGCTTTTTCTTTCTGCCGTTCATTGCGATTCCTGCAAGCACCATACCGCTTCCGGAGAGAAGCAGCAACCACATAAAGATCATCGAGTTGTCGCCGGTCTGTGGAAGATTGGGATCAATCGGTGCTGTCGATACCCATTTGGCATAGAGCGTAATATCGGCGGTAATTGCCGTATCAAAATCAAATGCCGTCTGGAATTTCGCATCTGTGTACCAGCCCTTGAATGCCCAGTTGCTTTCAGTAGGATCAGCGGGCTTTTCCGCTTTGCTACCATCCTTAACAGTCTGTGCCGCAATCTGCGTACCGTGCCCGCTCATAAAAAAGCTGACGGTATACGTTTTCGGCTCAGGATCAATAGGATCAGTCGGGCCCGTTGGGTCGGTAGGATCCGTCGGTTCGGTGGGTTTCTCCGTCCACTTGGCATACAGATCAAGATCAGCGGTGACGGGCGTATCGAAGTCATACTTCAATGTATCCGTGCAGGCGCTGTCCTTATACCAGCCGCCAAACGTCCATCCGCTTGCGGTAGGTGCTGTCGGTTCCGCTGCCTTATTGCCGGATAAAACCGTTTGTGAGGCGGGAGCCGTGCCGTGTCCGTTTGCGTTAAATGTCACGGTGTAGGTATCCGTTCCACCGCCACCGAGGAAACTGAAGCTGACGGACAGTGAAGCGTTGCCCGCAAGCGCGGGAGCGGTGTACGTATTGCCGGAAAGCTCACCCGTCACATCGGTGCCGTTGTAGATCACCTTGTCCACCTTATACAGTGTGTTCGGCGTAAAGGTGTAAGTCAGCGCCGTACCGACTGCTGCCGTGAAGCTCGCGTCACCGGTGTAATCCGTGCTGTTTACCGTTACCTTGCCGTGGTCGCCCACCTGTAATGTAACGGTACAGGGAATCGTAGTTGTCAGTGTGGTACTGCCGCCGCTGCCGTCTGCCGCAAAAGCGGAAATGCTCATAGCAGAGAGCAGGAACAATACTGCAAGTAAAGCAGAAAGGAGTTTGTTTTTCTTTCTCATTGAATCATCCTTTCTGAGAGGTTTTTATCTGCCCAATACCTCGTACTGACTGACAAACTTTGCTTTGAACTGAGAAACACGAATCAGTTCTTTTGTCCTTTTATACGGAGTGTTAGACATAATTCAAACCTCCTGTTGCTGTCTTGATATGACAATTAGTTAAGTTCATAGGAAGATGTCCAAGTGATCGTTGTGGAATAGTCACCAGGAACAGCGGCATTCCACGCTTCCTCTGAAATAATGATAAAATACTCATTTGTGTACCAAACGTGACCACCGGTAGTCATAAGGTCCTGGCTCTGGATATCGGGGTCTACCTGAGTTATTATACGCTCACCCAAAGCATAGGTTGATGAAAAGCTTTCATATATATCCATAAGCATAGAGTATGAAATAGTATTTGTGCCTGATGTAAGTTTTTCGTCGTAAGATGAGTCGAAATCAATTTCTTTGACACTTGCATCGACATCGGTAACATAGGCCATACCGATACTTGTTTTTTCTGCTTTATAATCAATAGACTGATCAGCAGGAATGTGTAAAGTGTACAAGGGTTTTTCCGGGACCGTTGCAGTTAGCTTGGTGGAGCCGCCGGGGCCTTCTGCGGCAAACGCCGTGACACTCATGCAGGCCAGCATGGTCAGCGCAAGGATAAGAGATAAGAATTTTTTCATTGTGATTTACTCCTTTTCATTATTTGACGATGATCGTCAGTTTTGTTTCCGCTCCGTTAAGAGCTTTTTGCTCTGCTTCGTCCGCAAAGCATTGGTACTTGAGCATGGCGTTCTTATATTCGCCTTTTTCCAAAGGCTCATTCAGAACGACCTTTTCGGATTCTTCGCCGGGTGCGATCAGGTTGGAAGTCCAGAGGACTGTTCCATCTTCCAGCACCAGCGAGACCTTGAACCAGCAGAAGTTCTGCGGCGGATTCGGCACCGTCATGTTCTGCTCCGTCTGCCCTGCTTTGAAATGCAATTCACCGAAGCCGGGAATGTCGATGCTGTCCGTCAGCTTTTCCACGGGTTCCGTTTGTTCGGGCTGCGGATTGTCAGGAGGTTTATTGACACCACCTTTTATCAGCAGCCATGCGATCACCCCAAGGGCAATCACGAGAAGGACGGCGAGAATGACAGTCGCGGGAGAGATGCCACTCCGTTTTACCCGCCTGCGCGAAGATTGATGCTGACCTCTAATTGGCAATTACCTCCTTCCGCAAATGACAAAGCGGTGCTCCGCGAATTTTCGGATAGATTATCCGCTTCACATAACCACCACCTTATCTAAGAAAATTCTGCAACGTAATTCTCATTATGTTGCTTTTCCTGGCGGTCAGACAATTAAACAGTGCCGCTGACAGATAAAAATGGGCGCAGAAAAAGAAACCTTTACTGATTTTTGAAAAAAGAATCGGGAAAGGTTTTGTTGTGCTGCTTAAATTGAGGCAAATCTTTGAAATTTCGGGCAAATTTGAGTAAACCTCTTGATTTTTTTCGTTTGTTGTGCTATCATACTCTATGTATATCTATATCATAGGCGTATTGTCGGGATATGATATACAACATAATGAGAATTACGTTTCATCCGCTGTTTTCGGCGGATTTTTTCTTTTAGATCACAAGCCGCATCGTTTCCATCATCTTTCTGTGCTCGCTGCCGGATGAGACAATGTAAATGCGTGTTGTCTCGATGCTGCTGTGACCGAGAATGTCGGCAAGCTTAGCAATATCCTTTTCAATGCCGTAAAACACCCGTGCAAACAGATGCCGAAGGTTATGCGGAAACACCTTTTCAGGACTGACCTCTGCTTCAAGGCAGAGATTTTTCATTTCCCGCCAGATGTTCGTCCGACTCATCGGTTTGCCCGTGCGTGTGATAAAGACTGCGCCTGCCGTTATCTTTTGTTCGGATATATAACGGAGCAGTTTCTTTTGCAGGTCTTTTACAAGAAAGACGGTGCGTGTTTTTCCTTTGAGTGAGACAGTTGCTTCGCCCCTGCGAACGGCTTCTGCTGTGATGAATTGCAGCTCGCTGACACGGATGCCCGTTCCGCAAATTGTTTGCAGAATGAGCAGAAGCCGCTCGTTATGCTTTCTCTCCGCAGTCCGGCACAGCCTTGTGTACTCCGCTTTGGTCAGTTCCTTTTCTTCAGAACAGAAAATCTGTCGCTGAAGTTTGACCGTTTTCACCTTGCAGTCCGTCCAACCGAGAAAGTCAAAGAGCTTGTGAAGCGATGCCAGCATGGAATTGATACTGCGGGGAGCATAGCCGTTTTCGGTCAAATACGCTTTGTAGGTGATAACGGTATCTTTCGTGAGCGCCACACCGTTTGCATATTCCGCAAACGCTTTTACGTCCCGCAGATATTTCTCGACGGTCGCTGACGCCTTTTCCTCTTCAATCAGTTTTTTATGAAATGCGGATAGGATTTCTCCTGTTATAACTTTTCCTTTCATTGTAGTACCTCCCGGATAAGTATTATTAGTTTACCCGAAAAGCCGAAATTCATAGGTTGCCTCAATAAAGTGTAGGAGACAACCTACGAAAAAACGAATGTGCGGATTTTCAAGGCATAGCAAAGCCCCGCTCGGAATCAAGAAGATTTTCTCTTGGCTCCGGACGGGGCTTTTTTGCGTTTTATGGGCTATATTTTTGTAATCGGTATGACCGCCGTCTGCGGGAATTGCTCTTTTGCAGCTTGCCGGACGATCCAATCGCCAGCGGCGGCGAAGAAGAAACCACCTTTTTTGTCGGCGTACACATAGCGGGTAACGTCGTAATCGTCATCGCCGGGCGTATAATGAATTTCGCCCCAATCGTTATTGTGGTCGGCACAGTATTCGTAAACAATTTCGGCTTTTGTCTTTTTCTTTCGCCGCAATTCTACGATGTGGATATATTCGTCAACGGCAAAATCAACGAGGATTTTATCGTATGCCTTGTGAACGATACGGTATGCGGTATCCGGCGAAGAAAGTGTGTGGTACAAGGCAAGGTCGGCGTATGCTTTTTTCTGACGGAGCAGTAATATCTTCTCACCATTTTCATCAGTGCCGTTTTCCAGAACACCGTGACATTCTCTGCAAAAGCCGAGATGGTCGGCGATCATCGAGCGTTCCCGAATATCCAGTTTTTCATATCGGTCGAATACGGCATCTGCCCGCCATTCGTCAAAGAACATTTTTGCAGGATCGGTAGTATCGTCCCGTGTTACATCTTCGGCGGAGCTTTCGCCGTCTTCGTCGGCATACTGGCGGTAAAACTCGGCGTAGCTCATGTTCCGCAGACCGGCGGTGATGATCTCCCTTGTGTCCTTGACGCTTTTGCCGATTTCGGCGGCGATACGGGATATCGTTTCATCGTCGGATTTGCCATATTTGTTGTAGAGCGCCATTGCTTTGCGGAGCAGCTTGTACTCATCGCTGCTCTGTACGGTATAGCCCGTCCGCATCGTGCGAATGTATTCGTCGATCTCGTTTTTGATGTAATATTCCTTGTAAACGAGGAACGGAACGCCGAGAGAAATGTCGTAGTTGGAGAGCGCTTTCAGAATTCCGTACACGGCGGCTTGTTTTATATCCACAAAATGCCCCCGCATACTGTATTCCTGCACAGTACTCATTATTTCCGTGTTCAGTACGGGTTCGTAATAATGCAGAAACCACGAGAGATACTTTTCATCTTTTTCGGTAAAGTACAAATCAATGTAGTCTTGAAAATCGTCCTTCTTCGGCGGTGCCGGTGTCAGACGGTAACGGTATAGGTCTTGTTTCCAGTCGTCGTTCTTCATCGGCACTCACCTCCATTCCGACAGAACGGTATCGTTATTTCAGTCCCGCGTCCTTATATAATTTCTCACGGGACATATCTTTCCTGTATTGTTTCTTGGCATAATCGTCATCCATAAGCGCTGTCTTTTTGTGCTCCAGCGCCAGTGCCTTTGCCATATCGCCGATCTCGGCGGGAATGGTGCCTCGCTTTACTTCTGTGCGGATGGCGGAGCAACGATTTGTATAAATTGCCGAGATTGGATCGTTCTCCGCTTTTTCTTTGCGCTTCATTGAGGCGGCATATCTGCGGCAGGTCACATTCTGTCCTCGTATCTGCTCCGGGGCGATGCCCATACAATACTGCTGACGGCGGGCGGACTGCATAAGGAAATACCGTTTGCATACCCCGCACCGTCTTGGATAATGCCCGTAGTGCAGACCTTCAAAGAAATCCGTCAGCACGAAAGCAATATACCGATCAAAGGTCAGACGACGGGCGACGGTCTCTCCGCTGCTTGCCTTGTTCTTTTTGAGTGAGATATATTCCGTCATGATTGGAAACGGTATCTGTCCAAATACTTCAAGAGCAATCGGGAGCAGATGCTTTTCGTCAAAACGCTCGGCTTCGTCGATGCGTTCCACAAAGGCGGTCAGCTTGTCGTGTGCGGAGATAAGGTCGGCGCTGACGTTATTGAAAAACGTGAGAATTGAAATGATGTTTTCAATCAGAACTGCCGCATCCTTGTCCGTTCTTTCCGAGTATCGGTAAGCCGTCCCGACAGCAACCTCATCTTGTGGAAGCATGCTGACCTTTGCTTTGTTTGAAAGATAGGAACAAATGTGCTCTCCGTTTTCCTCCGTGAAAAGATTTGTTACGCAGTCTGTTATGGCAGAGTTATCCAGCATATCAAAGGGGTGTAGCTTCGGCAGAGATTTCATAGCTTCCAATACGTTTCTTCCGGTGCTGACAAATTCAGATATGTTCAGATACCCGTTTTCTAATTGACGAACGATATTGTAATTGACGTCATCGCTGAATACGGCGATCCGCGCGGCGGTATCGTTCAGATAATATTGATTCAGCGGATGTGCGGCGAACAGTCCTGCGGCATAGACCTTACCGCCTACATATACCCGCCCGTCACGGTAGTCTGCGGTAAATTGCAGTAGATTCATTCTATCGCCTCCCTCCCAATATAATTCTATCATAGTCGCTGTCCCATAAAAAGGACACAAATGTAAATTTTCGTGTTACGCACATTGTTTTATAAGTGTTACGTTCTTTTCTTGTAAAACTGAAAACTCCGCTATTCTATACGTAGAAGGCAGTGATGCACAGCCGTTCCGACACCGGAACGGCTTTTTTGCTGCCCGGATTTCAGAACGAAGGAGGTGATGTGTATGATTCTAAAAATCACGGCGAAACAGTCGGCAAAGGTCAGGAAGCTTGCCTGCAGGGAGTGCTGCAACTGCGTGGACGGCTACTGTCTTTTGCTGGACGACGGCGAGCCATGTCGCTGTGTGCAGCTCATTTCCCGATACGGGATTTACTGCAACTATTTCCGCAAAGCGGTACTACCCGCCGAAAAGGAACTCTATGATGAGATCTTGCAGCAAAACAATTTACGATAACTGCTCCCACTTTTGCAGTTACCAAAACAAATCGACACCCCGGAAAGACGGGGAGAAAGAAGGTATTTACAATGAAAGAATTCAAAGAAAAACTGATCGTGGGAATCGATCACGGTTACGGCAATATCAAAACCGCTGACCACTGCTTCAAAACCGGCATTATGGGCTATGATGCCGAGCCGCTGTTCACGAAGGATATGCTGGAATATGGCGGCAGGTACTATCTCATCGGCGAAGGACACAAGGAATTTCTGCCGGATAAGATCAAGGACGAGGACTATTATCTGCTCACTCTTGTGGCGATAGCAGAAGAATTGAAAGACAAAGGGCTGACGGAGGCAGATGTTATCATCGCTGCCGGGCTTCCGCTCACTTGGACAAGCGGGCAGAAAAATGAGTTTGCCGCCTACCTCTCCAAAAACGGGGAGGTCAGCTTCAGCTATCAGCACACGGCGTATCATATCCGTATCTCCGGCGTAAAAATCTATCCGCAGGGATATGCCGCTGTTGCGGAGTTCGTTACCACGATGAAAGGTCTTTCCGTTGTGGCTGACATCGGCAACGGGACAATGAACACGCTGTTTCTCACAAACGGCAGACCAATGAGCAGTAAGATGTACACCGAAAAATTCGGCACCTATCAGTGCACCCTTGCAATCCATGAGGAATTTATGCAGAAGACCCGCCGCGAGATCAATGACGTAATCATCGATGAGGTATTGCAGAACGGCTCGGCGGACATTCCCGCCGCCGATCTCAAAATCATCAAAACCACGGCAGCGGAATATGTGAAAGACATTTTCCGCCGTCTGCGTGAACACGGCTACGACGAAGGCACAATGACGCTGTATATCACCGGTGGTGGCGGCTGCCTTGTGAAGAACTTTTATAAGTGTAATCCCGACCGTGTGAAATTCGTGGACGATATCTGCGCCGCCGCAAAAGGCTATGAGTATATGGCGGAACTGCAACTGAAAGCGGATGATGCAAAATGAGCAATCATTACCGACTGAATGTACGCTTTGATCTGGACGATGAAGCCGAACGCCGTGCCGCCGAATACCTTGCCGAACTGAATAACGAGAAAGGCAGATCCCGTAACCGCTTCATTGTTGAGGCGGTTATTTCATTTATGGAACGCCAAAACAGCGATCGGGATTTTACCCTCGATGATGTTCGGCAAGTGTTTCGGGAGGAACTGTCAGAGGTTTCGTTTGTCGCTCCGACTCCGGTGGAATATACGACGGCGGACACGGAACTGACGGAGGAGCAGCAGGCGGAGAACGATGAAAACGTCCTCTCTGATCTGACTGCCTTCTTCTGAGCCAAAAGCCGTTGTTCTTGGCTCAAATGCGAAAGAACCACGAAATATCTGAGCCATCGTGACACAAAGAGAAAGGTACGCACTTACGAACGGCGTGGACGCACAGACACCGTGGGGATTTATCCCTATGGGGGGTGTGTCTCACACCGTATCAAGCAGGGAAAAAATATATATTTTTTCCGTTCAGAGCCGACCTTCATCGGCTTGTTCTTTAGGGGCAAGCCCCTAATACCCCATCAGAAAGGAGAAAAAATATGGGTAGTAAAAAATCAAAGAACGGGATCTTCTTTGAAGCGACGGAAACGCAGAAAAGAAAGATCAAGAAGAATGCCGCACTCTGCGGAATGCGGCAAGGCGAATATATTTTAAGAAGGGCGCTCGGCTACGAACCCAAAGCGGTTCAGCCGGACGCCTTTTTTCGTTTCCACAAGGATTTATGCGACTTGCTCAATAAGGAACTGACACCCGAACTTGAAGCGGCGGCGCTGAAACTGTTCGATGAAATCTACGCCGAGCTGATTGACGACCGCAAACAGTCATCCGCTGAGATACGGGAGGAGGTGACGCAATGGCAACCACCGGACTATGGCCCGTCAAGTGCCGATTAAAGGATGTACTGGATTATGCGGACAATCCCGATAAAACAACGGCGCAGAAATATCTCGACCGTGATCTGTACGCCACACTCACCTATGCCGGGAACGATGAAAAGACCGATCAGCAGATTTATGTTGATGCTATTAACTGTCCGAAACAGAGAGCGTACCAGGCGATGATGGCTGTCAAACGCCGCTATGGGAAACTCTGCGGGAACGTAGCGTATCACGGCTATCAGAGTTTTCAGACGGGCGAGGTCACGCCGGAAGAAGCACTTGCCATCGGCAGAGAAACTGCCTACCGGATGTGGGGTGATAAATTTCAGGTGCTCGTCACCGTTCATCTGAATACGGACAACCTGCACTGTCATTTTGTTGTCAACAGCGTTTCCTTCAAGGATGGAAGCAAGTTCGGCAATCATCAGAAGGATCATATCCGGCTAAGGGAAATATCCGATCAGGTCTGCCTGGAATACGGAAAATCCGTGTTAAAGGATGCGAGCTTTTGGAAAGGTCAGAGTCGTGGTGCTTACTGGTACAAGAAGCAAGGCGGGATGACGCACCGAGATATGCTACGGCGGGATATTGAATATGTTCTTCCGATGTGCGGTTCCACGAAGGATTTCAAATATCAGATGGAAGCGCTCGGCTATACCTTCGGTCGCACGGATGAGTATTACGCTCATACCACAATAACGGCTCCCGGCTGGAAACGCCCGATCCGTCTGGACAGTCTCGGTTATTCAAGAGAGGTATTAGACGAGCGCATCAATACGAACTGGGATAAGGGCGTAGAGTTCTATGCAGTCCTCTCCCAGCGGATACAGAAATGGCGTACCACGGCTTTGGAGGATGAAGTGAGCCGCTTGGAGTTTACCATC
>JAZLJI010000050.1:0-13646 GCA_045617825.1 Lachnospiraceae bacterium | reverse complement strand
CGCCCTGGCCCCGGGGGCCCCGGGCGGTGCTTACCCCCGAACGGCAAACCCCCCCGGGGCGCCGACGCCCTCCGGAGTGCCTGTCATCTTGTCCTACCGTACGCCGCGGGATTTACCGGCGCAGGTTCTCGATCAGCGTGGTCACGCCCTGGCCGCCGCCGCAGCAGGAGGAGAACAGGCCGTAGCGGCCGCCCCTGCGGGCCAGCTCCTTCATGCAGAAGATACCCACGCGGGCGCCGGAGGCTCCGTTGGGATGACCGAAGGAGATAGCGCCGCCGTTGGGATTCCAGCGGGACTGGTCGATGGTCTCACCGCTCTGGCTCTCCATTTCCTTGATGACGGACAGGTTCTGCGCGGCAAAGGCCTCGTTGCACTCCATGACGTCCAGGTCGCTGACCTTCAGGCCGGCGCGCTTCAGGGCGAGCATGTTGGAGAAGGCCGGGCCGATACCCATCAGCCGGGGCTCTACGCCGTAGTCGGCGCCGCAGACGAAGCGGGCATAGGGCTCATAGCCCAGCTCCTTGGCCTTTTCCGCGGTCATCATCAGGACGAAGGCCGCGCCGTCGTTCAGACCGGAGGCATTGCCGGCGGTGGTCACGCAGTCAGCGCCGCCCATAACGGGACGCAGCTTGGCCAGACCCTCCATCGTGGTCTCGGGACGCAGGTGCTCGTCGGTGGCGAACTGGTATTCGGGGGTCTTCTTGGTGGCCTTGATGGTCACGGGAGCGATCTCGTCGACGAAATAGCCCTTCTGCGTGGAGGCATAGGCTCTCTGCTGGCTTCTCAGGGCAAATTCATCGCAGGCTTCGCGGCTGATGCCCCACTTCTTCGCCATGAGGTCGGAGATCTCAATCATGGAGATCCGCTGGGCGGGATCGTGATGGATGATCGGGATGACGGCCTGCGGGCCGATGCCCTTATAGGGAGTCACGGTGGTGGAGAAGTTCACGGTCTTGTTGCTGTGGGATTCCATGCCGCCGGCGATCATCACGTCCGCAGCGCCGGCCAGGATCTTCCAGGCCGCGTGGTTGATGGAATCGATGGCGGAGCCGCACTGCATTTCGACGAAGGATGCGGTGCTCTCGAAGGGCAGGCCGGCCTCCATCTCGATGTAACGGGCAGGACTCCAGGAATGCGCGCACTTATTGGCGCCGCCGCAGAACAGGGAATCCACCTGTCCGCCGCGCTCCAGGATCTGGGTCTTCTCCAGCAGGGCCTTTACCGCGATCACGGCCAGGTCCGTAGCAAAGATGTCCTTCAGGGTGCCGCCCATGCGGCCGAAGGGGGTACGCATACCGTCTACAAATACAACTTCTCTCTGATTCATGTGATTAACCTCGTTTCTTTATTTTAATGGTTAGAGAGTTCTGTTTGGAAATGGCGCTCAATAGCGGTGCGGGGGCAGGGAAAGCATTTCCCGGGCCTCGGCAGCGGTCGCGGGCTCGCAGTTCGCCAGCCGCAGCAGCCGCACGGCCCGTTCCACCTGCATCTCGTTCGTGCCGATCACGCCGCGGCTCATGTACATGTTGTCCTCCATGCCGACCCGGATACCCTGGGCGCCCAGAGCCAGCGCGGTCAGGTGCATGGGCAGCATGTCCTTCCCGATCCCGCTGACGCTGAAGGTGCAGTCCTTGGGCAGCTTCCGCACCAGGAAATCCAGATTTTCCGGCGTGGCCTCCATGCCGCCGTAGGTCCCCAGCACGATCTGAAAATGCAGCGGGGCGGCCAGGTGGCCTCTTTCGTACATCCGCAGCGCCCACTTGATCATATTGATGTTGAAGATCTCGATCTCCGGCTTGACCCCGGCCGCCGTCAGATGGTCGCCCAGGTTGGCCAGCAGCTCCGGGCTGTTGAAAAACACCCCGTCGGTGCTCCAGTTCAGAGTCCCGGCGTCGTAGGAGGCGAGCTCCGGCTTCAGCTCCTCCGCCGGCGCCCAGCGCTGCTCGCCGGTACCGAAGGAGGTGGTATAGTTCAGGATGACGTCCACGCCGGCTTCCCGGATGGCGGCCCGGCAGGCCCGGTCGATCTCCCGGTAAACGGCGATATCGTGGGTCCCCGCGCCGTTCTGCGCGTGGGCGTGGATATGGCAGATGGCGGCGCCCGCCCTGGCGCAGGCCACCACGCTCGCGGCGATCTGCTCGGGGGTGATGGGCCGCTTATCGTCCGGCTGCGCCATGCGCCCGCCGGTCAGAGCTGCGGAAATAAAGACCTTTCTCATCGTTCCGCCTCCTCTCCGCGCCGGGCGGGAAGGCCCAGGATCTCCCTGGCCTCCGCGGCAGTAGCCACCTCGTCGTTCATGAGCCGGATCAGCTCGGCGGCCCGGCGCACCTGCATCACGTTGTCCGCCTGCACGCCCTTATCCATAAAGAGATTGTCCTCCAGCCCGACCCGGATGCCGTCGGCTCCCATGGCCAGCGCGGTCATGATCATCGGCAGCGAGCTCCTGCCGATCCCGGTGACGCTGCAGGTGCTGCCAGCGGGAAGCAGCTTCTTCATGAAGAGCAGATTTTCCACCGTCGCGTCCGCGCCGCCGTAGGTCCCCATCATCAGCTGAAAATGCAGCGGGGCCTTCAGATACCCCTCCTGCTCCCAGCGGATGCACCATTTGATCATTTCCGCGTCGAAGATCCCCAGCTCCGGCTTGATCCCCGCGTCGGTCAGCGCCTTCCCCATCTTCTTCAGGAAGGCCGGGCTGTTGATGAACAGCCCGTCGTCGATCCAGTTGAGGGAGCCGGCCTCAAAGGCCGCCATCTCCGGCTTCAGCTCCAGGCAGTGGGCAAAGCGGTCCTCGTCCGTGCCCACGGAGGTCGTATAGCTCAGGATCGCGTCGACGCCGGCAGCTCTCATCCGCTCCCGGCATTTCCGGTCGATCTCCCGCCAGATCCCGATGTCCTTCGTCGGCAATCCCTGCGCGTCCCGGGCGTGGATGTGGCAGACGGCCGCGCCGGCCTCGGCGCATCGGACGACCTCCTCCGCGATCTCGTCCGGCGTCATCGGTTTATTCTCGTTCTCGGCGCGGGGCGGCAGGCTGCCCGTAAACGCCGCGGTGATGATCACTTTTCTCATGACTTTTCTCCCAGCTCATACGCGTCGTAGTGTATATCCGGAAAATACTGCAGATTGCTCATCGAAAACGGCAGCTCGCCCCGCTCCATCCGGTGCACGACGGAGACCACCGCGTCGTTGTAGGGCGTCGGCGTCCCGGTCCTCCTGCCGAGCTCGCAGGCGACCCCGTTCAGCATGTCCACCTCGGTGAGGCGCCCCCGCTCCAGGTCCTGCAGCATGCTGGCCTTGCCGGCCCGGTCCTTCGCGTGAAGTCCGTAGTAGAATTTCTGATAGCGCTTCGGGTCCAGGGTGATCCGCAGATACTCCGCCGAGGAGCTGGGTACGATATCGTAGCCGCTCCTCAGGCCGACCAGCGAGGCCTCGTAGGCCAGATTGCCCAGGCACTCCAGCGCCCGGGGATCGTCGATGACCTCTCCGAAGGTGCAGCCGCAGGCGGCGGACATCCCGCTGCCCGCGCAGTTGATGATCAGCTTGCACCAGCGGGCATCCATCAGGTCAGTCACCTGGTCGGTCTTTCCCATGTGCTCCAGGATCCCGGCGATCTCCCGCAGACGGGGCGTCAGGCTGCCGTCCGTCTCGCCGATGTCGAAAAATGCCTTGCCCGCCAGGCGTTTGGGCTCCAGGCTGGTGGTGAGTCTCGTCACGCCGGGCCCCACAAAGGTCGCGCCCCACAGCAGGGTCCCGCCCAGGGTCCGTTCCTTTCCGATATAGCGGGCCACGTCCAGCTCCGGCATCCCGTTCTGCAGGGTGCAGACGGCGCTGCGCGGTCCCAGATGCGGCAGCAGGGCGGCCAGCGCCGCGGCATTTGCCGTCTGCTTCGTCATCAGAAATACCACGTCGTAGATGCCCTGCATTTCCTCCGGCAGCAGGGCGCGGACCGGCGCGGTAAATTCCTCCGTACCCACCACCCGGGCGCCGTTATCGTTCAGGGCCCTCACGTGCTCCGCATAGCTGTCGATCATATCCACCGGGAAGCCGCCCCGGGAGAGAAAAGCTCCCAGCACCGTTCCCATGGCACCGCAGCCGAGTATGGCAGCTCTCATGATATTTCCTTTCTCTATCGATCGTAAAATATTATATTTTGCAATTCCGGCAGGAGCTCTCCGCCCCGGCGGCATTTCCCGCCGTCCCTCCGCCGCAGCGTATCGCCGAAAGCGGTCCCTTCGGAAAGCAGTCCCCGCAGCGGCACATCTGTTTTACCCCGGGCACACGCTTTCCTGCCGAAAACTATACACCGCGGGAGGCTATAATGCAAGTCCATTTTCTCGTTTTGCGCGCTCCGTTTCCCGAAGGACCGATTGTAATATTTTTTAACGTCCTGCCTGTTTTGCTTGACAATACCGAGCGGAGAACTTAGAATGAAGGCGGCTTAACGGTCCGGTCCCTTCGGGGCCTGCTCCCGAGGCGGACCGTCATGCGACTCAGGCCCGGGAAAGCTTCGGGCCGTCAAAGCAAGGAGAGCTTTCACTATGAACGACCGCATAACCGGTAAAAAAGCCGTTGTCACCGGCGGCCGGATCGTTCAGTAGATCTCAGCTTTTGTCAAAAAAATAACACAACATATATCAAGGAGTGTACTGTTATGCAAAACCTGAACGGAAAATTCTGTATCGTTACCGGCGCCGGCAAGGGCATCGGTGCCGCCATCGCCAAGCGTTTCCTGGAAGAGGAAGCCGCCGGTGTCGCCATCCTGGAATATGACCTGGAGCTGGCGAAGAAGACCGCTGCCGAGCTGGATCCCAGCGGAAAGAAGGTCCTGGCCGTGAAATGCGACGTGGCCGATCCCGAGCAGGTCAAGGCTGCCGTGGACGAGGTCATGAAGGCCTTCGGCCGCATCGACGTGCTGGTGAACAACGCCGGCATCACCCGGGACCGGATCTTCCATCACATGTCCGACGATGACTGGTATTCCGTCATCAACGTCAACCTGAACGGCATGTACAACACCTGCAAGAACGTGGTTCCCATCATGAGAGAGCAGGAAAGCGGCTCCATCATCAACATTTCCTCCACCTCCCTCTGCGGCAACCCCGGCCAGGCCAACTACGCTGCCACCAAGTCCGCCATGCAGGGCTTTACCCGGACCCTGGCCAAGGAGCTGGGCCGCAAGAACGTCCGCATGAACATCGTCGCCCCCGGCTATATCGATACCGATATGATGCGTGCCGTCGGCGAAGAGAAGTTCAAGAACGCGATCGCCCGTCACCCCATGCAGCGTATGGCTCAGCCCTCCGAGGTAGCCTCCGTCGTCGCCTTCCTGGCCACCGAGGATGCCAGCTGGGTATCCGGCCAGACCATCTTTGTCAGCGGCGCCGCCACCTGCACCTGACGCAAAAGCAGCCCAAGACGGCAAATGCCGTCCCCGAAACAGGCAGATCCCGGGTCTCAGCGATGAGATCCGGGATCTTTTTCGTTTTCTATGCCAAAGGCAGCTCGTACAGATAAAAGCTGTGGCCCCACATTTCCTCCTGCCCCACGGCGGTGAAGCCGAAGTGACCGTAGGTCTTCTGCGCGGGGATATTTTCCGCCGCGACGGAAATATGCGCCCATCGGTACCCTCTCCGCTTCATCTCCTCCAGGATATGAGAGACCAGGAGCCGCGCCAGCTGCTTCCCCTGGCGCTCCGGGCAAATGACGACCCGGGCGAATTCTCCGGCCTTTTCCCCTGCGCTCCAGCAGCTCAGCTCATCCAGCTCGTTCTCGGGCGCCAGAGAGATCGCGCCGATGATCCGGCCTTCCTCCTCCAGCACGAAGAGCGCGCCGGCCTCCAGGTCCCGCCGGATCTCGAAGAGCCCCGGGTAGGTCTCGTCCCAGGCGCAGAAGCGGGTGCCGATGACCGAGCGGTACAGCGCATAGACCGCCTCCGCCTCGTCGGCGCGGGCGTTTCTGAATACAGTCTGCATTTGCCTGTTCCTCCCACGGTCAGCGCAGCTTCACGTCGGTGCGGCCGATGGGGTAGAAGAAAACGGTCTTGGTATTGACCGAGGTGGCCTCCGTCATCGGGTGCTTCCCTTCCATGAACTGACCGCCCACCAGCTCCGAGCGGCGGTAGACGCCCGGCGGCACCCCCACGGTCTTCTTGAAGACGTTGTTGAAATAATTGATGCTGTTGAAGCCGCACAGCCGGCTGATCTCCTCCAGGCTGTAGCGCTGCTCCGTCAGAAGGCGCTTGGCGTTATCGATGCGGACGCCGTTCAGGTAATCGTTGATGGTCATCCCCGAGCCCTCCCGGAACAGGCGGCACAGGTAATTCCGGCTGAGCTGCAGGCTCTGGGCGATCCGCTCCAGGGAAATGTCCTCCATATAGTGCGCGTCGATGAATTCCCGGATCCGGATCGCCGGGCCGGTGGGGATCGCCGCCAGCTGATCGTCGCTACGGGAGAAGTTCTTGCAGACGTCGATAAAGCGGTACAGCCAGGCCGCCAGCAAATGGTTCAGGCGGTATTCGTAGTAAAAATGCTTGCTCACCGCCTCCCGGAAGATCCGCCGGAAATCCGCCGTCAGGTCCTCCGGCCCGAAGCAGGGCTTGCTGATCCGCATCAGCTCCTCCTGCAGAAGGCTGCTGTGCGGCAGAAATTTCAGCTCCACCACCTTCACCTGGTCGCCGTTTTCCGGAACGAACTGCTCCATCCCGTGCTTTTCGTCGGGATGCACCAGGAAAAAGGCGCCGGCGCTCATGGGGTAGACCTCATCGTCCAGCAGGAAGCTGCCGCTTCCGTCCACCACGTGATAGATCTGAAAATAGTCCGGATGCCGGTGCGGGATGACGCGGCTGTTTTCAAAATAGCCGTTCTGCGCCAGCCATAAAATTTCAACCTCGGAAGTCTGTACGTTCATACTGTTGTCCTGTCAAATCGGGAAATGGTTGCCTGCGTCCGCTGTTACGAAATCATCCTAACAGTAAACCGGACCGCTGTCAAGATGCTCTCCGCCGTCGGCCTTTTCGGCCGGGCGCAGCCAGTCGCCGCCGCGCCGACCGCGCAAAAATCCCCGGCAGCGATGGGAATCGCGCCGGGGATCTTCTCTGATCAAGGGGTCAGACCAGCAGCTCCGCAATCTGGACCGTATTGAGGGCAGCGCCCTTCCGTACCTGGTCGCCGCAGCACCAGAGGGCAATGCCCTTGGGGAAGGCCATATCCTTGCGGATCCGGCCCACGAAGACCAGGTCCTGATTGCTGGTATCCAGCGGCATCGGGTAGATGTCGTGGGCGGCGTCGTCCACCAGCTTCACGCCGGCCTCTCCCGCCAGCTGAGCCCGTACCTCCTCCACCGTCAGATCCCGCTCGGTAAATACGGAGACGGAGATGGAGTGGGACCGCATCACCGGGACGCGCACGCAGGTGCAGGTGACCTGCATGTCGGGGCTGTGCATGATCTTCCGGCCCTCGTTCAGCAGCTTCATTTCCTCGGAGGAATAGTTATTGTCGCCGATCCCGCCGATCCGGGGGATCAGATTTTCCGCGATCTGATAAGGGAAGGTGCCCGTCACAATGGGGCCGCCCTCGCTCAGGGCCTTGGTCTGGGCCTCCAGCTCCCGGAGACCGCCCACGCCCGCGCCGCTCACCGCCTGATAGGTGGAGGCGATCATATTGGTGATGTGGGACAGCTTCTCGATGCCCTTCACCGCCATCAGCGTGATGATGGTGGAGCAGTTCGGATTGGAGATGATGCCCTGATGCCGCTTCACGTCCTCGGCATTGATCTCCGGCACCACCAGCGGGACCTCCGGCAGCAGACGGAAGGCGCTGGAGTTATCGACAAATACCGCTCCGGAGGCCTTGATGTCTCCGATCATGGCCTTGGCAATATCCGCCTCAGCCGCGCCGAGAATGATATCGCAGCCCTGGAGACCCGCCGCATTTGCCTCCCGGACCGTGACCTTCTCTCCCTTGAAGTCCAGCGTCTTGCCGGCACTGCGGGCCGAAGCCAGAGGCCGCAGCTCAGTCAGAGGGAAGCCTCGTTCTTCCAACAACTTAATCATTTCGGTACCGACAGCGCCGGTAGCCCCTAATACACCAACTACTCTCTTCATAAGGAACCTCCCTCATAGAAATTTTTCCGCTATCCTACCACGGCCCCCGAAAAAGTACAAGTGATTTCTGCGGTATTTCACAAAAAAAGTCTTTTCAAAACGCGCCGCCCGTGTTATACTGACTCCATCTAACTTCGACCGCTTCGTCATCACTCCACTCTCATGAGCGAAAGCGGCCTAAAGAAAAGGAGATGTCCCGTCAGACCGACGGTGCGGCAGTGTGGAGACCTGCCGTAAAGCGGCCAAGATGCCGCGAGGCAGCCCATAGGCGGAGGCCTGGCTGTCACGGTCAGAAACATGGCAACTGTTCGTTTACAGAACATCAAGAAGGTTTACCCCAACACCGAATCTTCCAAGAAGAAGAAAAAGAAGAAGGGTGCCGAGGTAGAGCACGAGGAGAAGGTAAATCTGCAGGTCACCGAAGAAGGCGTAGTAGCCGTTCAGGAATTCTGCCTTGACATCAAGGATAAGGAATTCATCGTTCTGGTCGGTCCTTCCGGCTGCGGTAAGTCCACCACTCTTCGTATGATCGCCGGTCTGGAAGAGATCACCGATGGCGAGCTGTACATCGACGACAAGCTGATGAACGATGTCGCTCCCAAGGATCGTGATATCGCCATGGTATTCCAGAACTATGCTCTGTATCCCCACATGACCGTTTACGAGAACATGGCTTTCTCCCTTAAGCTGCGCAAGGTAGACAAGGCTACCATCGACGCCAAGGTTAAGGAAGCTGCCGCTATCCTGGACATCACCCAGTACCTGGATCGCAAGCCCAAGGCTCTGTCCGGTGGTCAGCGTCAGCGTGTAGCTATCGGCCGTGCTATCGTACGTAGCCCTAAGGTATTCCTGATGGACGAACCTCTGTCCAACCTGGATGCTAAGCTGCGTAACGCCATGCGTGCTGAGATCATCAAGCTGCGTCAGAAGATCGATACCACCTTCATCTACGTAACTCACGACCAGACCGAAGCTATGACCCTGGGCGACCGTATCGTTATCATGCGCGACGGCTTCATCCAGCAGGTCGGCACTCCTCAGGAAGTGTTCGATCACCCCAGCAATCTGTTCGTAGCCGGCTTCATCGGCTCCCCTCAGATGAACTTCTTCGATGCCAAGCTGGTTAAGAAGAACGGCAAATACGCCGTTGAGCTGGGCGGACAGACTGTGGAGCTTTCCGAAGCCAAGCAGGCTCGTCTGGCTGCCAAGAACGTAGCTGAGCAGGAGATCACCCTGGGCGTTCGTCCCGACCACCTGAAGCTGACCGATGCCAACGGCATCAAGGGTACCGTAGACGTATCCGAGCTGATGGGCTCCTCCGTTCACCTGCACGTCACCATGGAAGGCAAGGACGTTATCATCATCGTTCCTACCGAAGGTCTGAACACCTCCTTCCCGATGGGCAAGCAGCTGAACGTCATCTTCGACGGCAACGTAGCTCATGCTTTCAGCAAGGAAACCGGCCTGAACCTGGAGTTCTGAGCCCAAGCTTCCGCAGAAAAATCGCCTGGTGACGCTGCGCATCGATAAGGAAGTGCTTCCCGAACCATTCGCAGCAGCATAAGGGCAAAAGAGATACCGGGATCAGCAGAGATGCTCTTCCCGGTATTTTCTGTTTTACGGGATCTTACGGGATCCGGGGAAGGATAAGCGGGATCGGAAGCCTTATCCCCCGGGAAAAAGAATTACGCACAAGGAAAAACGTTCCTGTTATGAATGATTTTTTGTCAAAGGATGATTATGAAGAGCCCCGGTGCCTTTTGAACATGCATCCGGAGAAGGCTTCCCTTCCGCTCAGACGGATCCTGGACAAGCTGGATTCTTATCTGGACCGGAACGACTATGCCGCGGCGGAAAGGCATTTGCGGTATTGGCTTTCGGAGGCGGAGGCGTGTCACGACAGCCGCGGCCGGCTGGCCCTGCTCAATGAGCAGATCGGGCTGTACCGCAAAACGGACAGGGGCCCCGAATGCCTCGCTGCCATTTCCGAAGCGCTTGCATTGGCGGATCCTCCCGACACGGCGGATACGGTCACCTGCGCCACGACCCTGATCAATGCCGCGACGGGCTATAAGGCCTTCGGAAAGGCCGCAGAGGCCCTGCCGCTCTATCGCCGGGCAAGGTCGATCTATGAAGGCGCCCTTGACCGCGATGACGAAAGGCTCGGCGGGCTGTACAACAACATGGCCCTGGCGCTTACCGATCTCGGGGAATTCCGCGAGGCGAGGGAGCTGTTCCAAAGGGCTGTCAGCGTCATGGAAAAGCAGAAACACGGCTCGCTCGAGGTCGCCGTCACCTGCCTGAACCTGGCAGATCTCGTCCGCGCCGAGGCAGGGCCCGAGGCGGGAGAAGCAGAGATCGAGCAGTATCTGCTGCGGGCGGAGGAGCTGCTGAACGCGGAGGAGCTGCCGAGAGACGGCTACTATGCCTTTATCTGCGAAAAATGCGCTCCCGTCTTCGGGTATTACGGGTATTTTCTTACCGAGCGGGAGCTGGACCGGAGAGCGAGGGAGATCCATGAACGGACTTGAGATCGCGCGGGGCTATTTTGAAGAATTCGGCAGACCCATGCTGGAGTCCGAATTTGCCGATATCCTGCCCTTCCTTGCCGCGGGCTTCGTGGGAAGCGGCTCGGAGCATTTCGGATATGACGACGAGTTCTCCCGGGATCACGATTTTGAGCCGGGCTTCTGCCTTTTTCTTCCCGGCGAGGACGTCGTCGACCGCCGGCGCGCTTTTCAGCTGGAGCGTGCCTACGCCAGGCTTCCGAAGGAATATGCCGGGGTCAGGCGCCTGCAGCTGTCTCCTGTCGGCGGGAGCCGGAACGGGGTGATCCGGACCGAGGATTTCTATCTGCGGGCGATCGGCTCGGCAAACGCCGACCTGACGGTCCTGCAGTGGCTGCGGCTTCCGGATCACGCCCTGGCAGAGGCGGTGAATGGCGAGGTGTTCTTCGATCACTACGGCGAATTTACCGGGATCAGAGAAAGGCTGAGTGCCATGCCGGAGGATATCCGGCGGAAGCGCCTGGCGGGAAATCTTCTGCTCATGGCGCAGTCCGGCCAATACAATTTCATGCGCTGCATGAAGCACGGTGAGCCGGAGGCCGCGCAGCTTGCCTGTGTGGAATTCGTGACGGCCGCGATGAAAACGGTCTTCCTGCTGCAGGGCAGGTATATGCCGTATTACAAATGGAGCTTCCGCGCGCTTCGGGAGCTGACCGGGACGGAGGCGCTGGCGGATAAGCTGTCTCTCCTGCTGCTTTGCGACAACCGCGATGACGCGGCCGCCCAGCGGAAATACGCCGCTATCGAAGAGATCGCGGCGGATACGGTCTCGCGACTCCGGGAGAAGGGCCTGACGGAGGCCATTTGCGGCGACTTGGAAAAGCACGCCTATTCGGTCAACGACGGGATCGCCGACGGCAGCGTGCGGAACATGAATATCCTGATCGCTGTCGGTGATTAGGCTCCGTCAGCCCCCGGGGCGGTGATCCGTCACGCGGGCACGGGGGCATGGGGCTTTGCCTGACCATGGTGATGTTTCATCTAATGTTAAAATGATATGTTTTTCACATTATCACAATAAATTGTTGACATTCTCACATTTTCATGTTATATAATTGTTATGATTTGTGAACTGCAATGATAAATAACAAAGAGAGGTCACACTGCCATGAAAGAAAGCCGTCAGGACCATATCCGTGCACTGATCTTGGAAAATAACTACGTATCCTTCAGGGAGCTGCGGGAGCTCTATCCCAACGTTTCTCTGATGACCCTGCATCGGGACATCGACGATCTTCAGGAGGAGGGCATCCTGGTGAAGGTCAGAGGCGGTGCCCGAGGCTCCCAGCTGAACAGCGAGCCTCTTTTCGGCGTCCGGTCCCGGCTGAACGTGCGGGAGAAGCAGATCATCGCCAAGAAGGCCGCCACTCTGGTGCGCCCCGGCTCGGCGCTGTTCCTGGACGCCGGCTCCACCTGCATGGCCATGGCCAATCATCTGCAGGACGTCAATATGGATATCATCACCACGGCTCCGAATACCGCGGTGGAGCTTTGCCGCCTGAACCGGCCGTCCATCACGCTCTGCGGCGGGAAGATCAACCGGGTCAACTTTGCCGCTTCCGGGCAGACCACCCTGGACGATCTGGACAAGGTCAACATCGACCAGGCCTTCCTGGGCGCCTCCGGCCTCATTCCCATGAGCGGCTTCGTCTGCGGCAAGGAAAGCGAGATGCTGGTCAAGCAGAAGGTGATCCGCAAGGCCCATCAGGTGATCCTGCTTTGCGACTCCAGCAAATTCGGCGCGATCCTGCCTTACACCTTTGCCGCCTTCAAGGACGTGGACGTCCTGATCTCCGATGCCCCGCTGCCGGAGGATCTGGCCAGAGAGGCCGAGGCCGCCGGGACGCGCGTGCTGTGATCCGTATTCAAAATACCCGTGGGTCGCCCCACGGGTATTCTTTATGCGGCGAGGTCTTCTGCTTCTGCTTTGAGGCATACTATCAAATACTTTCCGGATCCCTGCCCCTTTAGCCACCGCGCTGCAAACGCAAAGCGGTGGTTTTTTATGCCGCCACGACCTTTCCGCCCCGCGGGCATACCTCGGAATCTTCACCGCCGCGCGGGCCGCACTGCTTTCGCTTTGCCGCCCCGCGGCCATACCCCTGCGGCGATTAGGGTTCCGGGCCCGGGCGGTACGCTATGGCCCTGGTCACTTCTCCCGCCGGCCAATTATTTCACTCCTGTGGCTATGCTCTCACATTTTTGTCTCCCCGCGGGCCGCTCTCGGCAGCTTTTTCGCCCCGCGGCCACACCCCGGCGGCTTTTTCGCCCCGCGGCCACACCCCGGCGGCGATGAGAGTTCCGGGCCCGGGCGGTACGCTATGGGCCTGCGCACTTCTTCCGCCGGCAGCTCCACCGCCACGCGGACCGCACTGCTTTCGCTTTGCCGCCGCGCGTCCATACCCCTGCGGCGATGAAAGCTCCGGGCCCGGGCGGTACGCTATGGCCCTGGTCACTTCTCCCGCCAGTGACTTATATCGCTCCGCGGGCTTCGCCGCCACGACCTTTCCGCCACGCGGGCATACCTCGGAATCTTCACCGCCACGCGGGCCATATCCCTGCCGCGATGAAAGCTCCGGGCCCGGGCGGTACGCTATGGCCCTGGTCACTTCTCCCGGAGGCACCCTCGCCATTCGCGTAAAGGCTGATGCCTTTCCGCTCAGGGCTCGGCGCAAATGACTTTCGGAAACCGTCATTTGCGGCCTCCTCCCGAAGCTCCAGGCCCATGTACCGCCAACGGGCCCTCCACATATCGCCGCAGGGATATGGCCCGCGTGGCTTCCCCGTCAGCCGCAAGTAATTCAGCAGCTCCGCGTGAGCGAACCCGACGCGGCATTGCCCTTGTGGTTCCCCCATCAGCCGCAAGGGAGGCTTCGGCCGAGTGAGGCGGATTCCCTGCCGCCGAACGAGCCGAGACTCGAACGAGAACGCATAAGGCGTTCTCGCGACTGTCTCGGCTGCCGAAAAATCCGACCGCAGCG
>JAZLJI010000049.1:0-5018 GCA_045617825.1 Lachnospiraceae bacterium | reverse complement strand
CTTGATCCCTTCTGCCAGGCAGGCCCGATAGAAATCGATCACGCCGTACATCACGCCGTGGTCGGTGATGGCCAGGGACTCCATGCCCAGGCTCTTCGCTCTGGCGGCCAGCTCCTTTATCTTGCAGGAACCGTCCAGCAGGCTGTATTCGGTATGAACGTGCAGATGGGTAAATGCCATGCTCCCTCCTTTCCTTTTCCTGAGATGACCGCTTATTCTCTGAACATGTCCTCGGCAAAGGCCGCCGCGTCAAAGGCCTTAAAATCCTCCGCGCCCTCACCGCAGCCCAGGTAGCTGATGGGCAGGCCCATCTCCTCGCCGATGGCCAGCAGCACGCCGCCCTTGGCGGTGCCGTCGGTCTTCGTAAGGATGATGCTGCCTACGTCGGTGACCTCGGAGAAGACCTTTGCCTGCGACAGGGCGTTCTGACCGGTGGTGGCGTCCAGCACGATCAGCGTATCCTTGCGATAGCCGGCCGCCTCCCGTTCCGCCACCCGGTTCATCTTGGCCAGCTCGTCCATCAGATTCTTTTTATTGTGCAGTCTGCCGGCGGTATCGCAGAGGATCACGTCGGCGCCTCTGGCCTTGGCCGCGCTGATCCCGTCGAACAGCACGGAGGAGGGATCGGCCCCCTCCTTCTGGCAGATGACCTCGCAGCCGGTCCGTTCTCCCCAGACCTTCAGCTGCTCGATGGCTCCGGCGCGGAAGGTATCCGCTGCCACCAGCACCACCTTTTTCCCCAGCCCGGTCAGGAGCCTTGCCAGCTTGCCGATGCTGGTGGTCTTGCCGACGCCGTTCACGCCGACGATCATCAGCAGGGCCGGCTCCTCCAGCCAGAAATAGTCGCTTTCCCGCTCAGCCAGCTTGGCCGCGATCAGCTCCTTCAGCAGGTCCTTCAGCTGCCAGGTGAATTTGGCGTCGGCATTGAAGGCTCTGAAGCGCAGATCCTCGATCAGGTCCTCCGCGGCGATCATGCCCACGTCGGACAGGATCAGCATCTCCTCCAGCTCCTCGTAGAATTCCGGGGTAATATCCGAAGCGGCAAACAGGTATTTGATCTTACCGAAAAAACCGCCTTCTTTCGCCATAGGGCACCTCCTATTGCTCGTCGATGTATTTGCCGGCGGAAGGATCCTTCAGGTTCACGGAGACCAGGGCGGAGACGCCCTTCTCCTGCATCGTGATCCCGTACAGCCGGTCGGTCATTTCCATGGTCCCGCGGCGGTGGGTGATCACGATGAACTGCGTCGTATCCTTTAACCGGTTCAGATAATTGGCAAAGCGCGCCACGTTCGGCTCGTCCAGGGCCGCCTCGATCTCGTCCAGCAGACAGAAGGGCGACGGCTTCAGGTTCTGGATGGCAAAGAGCAGCGCGATGGCGGTCAGCGCCTTCTCGCCGCCGGACAGCTGCATCATGTTGACCAGCTTCTTTCCCGGGGGCTGCGCGTTGATGATGACGCCCGCGTCCAGCACGTCGACGCCCTCCTCCAGGAGCAGGTTGCCCTTGCCTCCGGCGAAAAGATCGGCGAAGGTCTTGGAAAATTCCTCCTGGATCCGGGCGAACTGGGTCCGGAACTGCTGACGCATCTCCTCGTCCATTTCGTCGATCATGTCCACCAGCTCCTCTTCGGCCTTCACCAGGTCGTCGTGCTGGGTCTTCATGAATTCGTAGCGCTCGGCCACCTCCTTGTATTCCTCGATGGCGGACACGTTGACCGGTCCCAGATTGCGGATCTCGCTCTTCTTCTGGGAAATGAAGCGGTGGACCTCCGTCAGATTGGTCAGCTCCGGATTGCGGGTCTCCTTGGCCTCGGAAGGCGTCATTTCATACTCCTCCCAAAGGTACTGGGCCTGCTGCTCCATCTGCTCCGTGAGCCGCTGCTCCATGGACTGCAGCCGGAAGGATTCCTTGTCCAGATCCGAGATCTTTCCGGCGATCTCCTCCCGGGAGGCGAAGAAGCCCTGCTGCTCGCCCCGCTGCTTTTCTCTGAGCTCGCGGTCCTCGTCCAGGGCCTTGTCCAGCCGCTGGATGGCCGCCTTGTGCTCTGCCACCTGCTGCTCCAGCTCCGCGATCTCCCGATTGCGGCTGTCGATCTCCTCCTGCTCCAGGCCTCTGCCGGACAGCACCCGCTCCAGCTCCTCCTCCGAAGCCTTCAGGCTTTCGTTCAGGCGGCGGATATTTTCCAGCAGGAAGCCGTCCTTCTGGCCGAGCCCGGCAAATTCCAGCCGCTCCGCCTCCAGGGCCTTCTGCTTTTCCTCTAACAGCATCTTATGCTTTTCCAGCAGGGAGAGGCTCTTCGTCACCTCCTGCTGCCGGCTTTCGTTATCCTTTTCCAGACTGCCGGAGCGCTGCAGCGTTTCCTCCCGCTTCCGGCCGATCTCCTGAAGCGTAGCCTCCAGGGCCTCCCGCTCGGCGGTCAGGGCCTCGTAGCTCTCGCGGCTCTTTTGATTCTCCCGCTCGAAAGCCTCTGCCTGGGTGGCCAGAGCCGTCCGCTTCAGCTTCAGGCTTTCCAGCGCGGGCGCCGTGCTCTCTTCCTTCCGGGCCAGCTCCTCCAGTTCCTCTTCACCGGCCCGCAGCTCGCTGCTCAGCTTCCGGGACCGGCCTTCGGCCTTTTCCGCCGCGGCGGTCAGCTCCTCCAGCTCCCGGCGTCTGCCCAGCAGACTGGAATTGTTCTTGAAGGAACCGCCGGAAATGGAGCCGCCGGGAGCCAGATATTCGCCCTCCAGCGTGACCAGATGCAGACGGTAGCCGTATTTGCGGGCGATTTTCAGGGCCTTATCCATCGTGGAGACCACCAGCACCTGTCCCAGCAGGAAATTCACCACGCCCGCCAGGGAGGGCTCCGCCTCCACCAGCTCGCTGGCCCGGCCCAGGGCGCCGTCCTCCTTCAGCGCTTCGGGACGGGGGAATTTCTCCTCGCCCTTCACCGCGTCCACCGGCAGGAAGGTCACCCGGCCCAGCTTTTCCGCCTTCAGGAAATTGATGATCGTCTTGGCCGTATCCTCGGTATCCGTGACCACGTTCTGCAGACGGCCGCCCAAGGCCGTTTCCAGAGCGGTTTCGTACCGCTTGTCCGTGCTGATCAGATCCGCCACCATGCCCTTGACGCCGGGGAAGCGGTGCTTCTGCTCCATGATCTTGCGGACGCTGCCGCCGAAGCCCTCGTAGCGCTCGGTCAGATTCAACAGATTTTCTCTCCGGTTCCGCAGGATGCCCAGGTTCTGCGCCGCCTCGGCGGAGCTTTGCCGCAGCTCTCTCACGCGGGGCTCCAACTCCCGTTTGCGGCTGCGCAGGGCGGTCAGGGCAGCGGACTGCTCCTCCACCGCGCTCTCCATATCCCGCAGCGTAAGGGCCAGCGCCCGGCGCTCACCCTCCTTCTCGTCCTGCTCGCTCTGCGCGGAGGCCAGCGCCTCCTTCACCGCGGACAGACGGGCACCCACCTCCTGCTCCCGGACGTGCATGCCCTCCAGATCCCCGGCGATGCTGACCTTTTCGTCCATGGCCGCCAGGATCCCTTTATTTTTCTGATCGATCTGGAACTGAGCCGCCCGGATATCGTCGCCGATAGCCTCCGCTTCTCCCTCCAGACGGGTGATCTTATCGTCCGCCGCATCCAGCTGACGGTTGATCTCGTTCTTCTGCCGGAAGAATTCGTCCCGTTCTTCCCTGATCTTTTCCTGCTGCGCCGCCAGCGCCGCCTTCCGTTCCTCGGCCTGGCTGCGGCCCTGCGCGATGGCGGAAAGCTGCTCCTTCAGCAGCGCGATCCGGCCTTCCTTGTTCTCCTGGTCGACCTTCTCCTCCGTCAGCTGCTGCCGGGCCTCCTGCATCTTCTCGTCCAGCTCGTCGTTCATCTCCGACAGGCTGTCGTAATGCGCCTTCAGGGCCTCGGCCTCTTCGTGGGACTTTAACAGATCCCCGCCGACGATCTCCAGGTTCTTCCGGGTCAGGGTCAGCTTACGCTCCAGATCGGAGGCCTGCAGATAGAAGGCACCCACCTCGTAGGCCTTCAGCTCGTCCTTCAGCTTCAGGTAGCTCCGGGCCTTGGCGGACTGCTTCTCCAGCGGGCCCACCTGCCGCTCCAGCTCTCCCAGGATATCGGAGATGCGCTGAAGGGACTGGCGTTCGCTGTCCAGCTTCTTCGCGGTGATCTCCTTGCGTTTCTTGTATTTCGTGATGCCCGCGGCCTCGTCGAACATCAGCCGGCGTTCCTCGGGCTTATTGGACAGCACCTTGTCGATCTGACCCTGGCCGATGATGGAGTAGCCCTCCTTGCCGATGCCGGAGTCGTAGAACAGCTCATAGACGTCCCGCAGCCGGCAAATATTGCCGTTGATGCGGTATTCGCTTTCACCGGAGCGGAACACCTGACGGCTCACCGTGACCTCCGGGTACTCGATCGGCAGTGACATGTCGCCGTTGTCCAGAGTCAGCGCCACGTAGGCATAGCCCATGGGCTTCCTGGCCTCCGTTCCGGAGAAGATGACGTCCTGCATGCTGCCGCCTCTCAGCTGCTTGGCACTCTGCTCGCCCAGCACCCAGCGCACGGCATCCGCCACGTTGCTCTTACCGCTGCCGTTGGGGCCCACGATGCCCATGATGCCGTGGTTGAACTCCATGACGACCTTGTTCGCAAAGGATTTGAAGCCCTGTGCCTCGATTTTTTTCAGATACATGAGCCTTCTTCCTTCCCTGTCAGTCTCGCGTCGTCCTCCAGCTTCCGCAGCGCCTCGGCGGCGGCCATCTGCTCGGCCAGCTTCTTGTTGTGGCCGGTCCCCTGTCCCAGGGGCACGCCCGCCAGCCGCAGCTCCACCGTAAAGCGCTTGTTATGCTCTGGGCCCTCCTCCGCCAGCAGCACGTATTCCACGTCCTCGCCCAGGCTCTGGGCCTTTTCCTGCAGGCTGGTCTTGGCATCCTGATAGACGGGATGCTCCGTCATGGCGTGCATCACGAAGCGGCGCACGAAGCGCTCCGCGGGGGCAAAACCGCCGTCCAGATAGATGGCGCCGATCAGCGCCTC
>JAZLJI010000048.1:0-50581 GCA_045617825.1 Lachnospiraceae bacterium | reverse complement strand
CGGTCGTGACGGTGCCTTATGCGGATGGGCTATTACGGAAAGCTCATACTCCCGGCAGAGCCGATCGGAAGTATCCCGCAGGCGCAGCTGTTCTTTCTTGGAATAGTTGTACTTGCCGCCGTCCCGAAAGGATACGGAATTAAAGGCAAAGTGATTGTGGATATGATCCTTGTCAAGGTGTGTCGTGACCACGACCTGAAACCGATCTCCCCACATTTCATTTGCCAGCTTCATACCGATCTCGTGTGCAATGTCCGGCGTGACCTCACCGACTTTGAAGCTCTGATACCCGTGCCAGGCAATATACTTATCGTTCTTTCCATATTGCTTTTTGGTCAGGATCATCTGCTGCAGGGCAATTTCTTTCCGGCAGTTGATAGCGCCCACATACTGATCGGTGGTCTTATCCGGGCGACGGACGTATTCAAAGACGTTGAAGAAATCCTCCATTCCTTTCGGCACAGTCTTCTCCGGATTTTCTACATAGTCGATGAGATCTCCGAGCCGTCCCTTGATATGCCATAAACTCGTAGTCGCCATCACACCGCCTCCTGTAAACGCAAAATGAGCTGCGCCAGCTTTTCCTGCTTTTCCGGCGACAGCTCATCAAATACGGTATAAAGTTCATTGAGAAGATTCCAGAATTCATCCGGCGGTTTCTCTTTCGGAGGGTGTGCTTTGCAGCACTGCAGAACGTATTCCGCAACGGATAAGCCGCTGCGCTTTGCGGCTTTCATAATTTTAGCTTTATCGCCCGGACGGATGCGCATTTCCAGACGGGCGGTCTTGTTATCTTTCATTCATCTGTCCTCCTTCATAGATAACGGGGTATTCAGGGGTGTCTCCTGGGAAAAGTCCACACCCGGAAGCGGTGTGGATTCGAGTGGATTTTGTACGGCAAAATCCGATGCTCGTTATACCTGTGGACGTGAGTTCGCAGGCATAAACAGACGTTTTTCGGGCGGTATCCTTTCAGCGGTTATCGGTGTATTCGTTCCGCTTTATTTCCGTTGCGGTCAATACTTCCATAAAACTGACGGCAACGAGATAAAAAGGAAGTGTTTTCCCATCCACGTTACCGCCATAATCCACGAATAATTGCCGTCAACTTTTGAAGATTGCAGGCAGAAACTACATCTTTCTGACTGCAATCAGAAGTTTTGAAGGAAATCATCTGCGATTTCGCCACTCTCTTCCGCGACATCGGTGGGAATCCCAATGGGTTTTGTAGATGAAAGCGAAATCCCGAGCATTTCTGAAATTGTAGAGCGTACCGTGTCACTGACCTGCCGAAGAAGCAGATTCTTTTCTTCCTCTTTAGAAAGATAGCCGCCGTAGGCATTTACGGCGGCTATTACAAACTGAGACATGGATTTTTCACTGCCTTTGAGAATTTCATAAGCGGCACGGTGTTCCGGCTTGTCCAGATTCAGACGGACCTTTACGTTGAAGATATTCATTTGCCCGACATTCCTTTCTGCATCTGACGCTCGGAGAGGTATTCATATCCCTTTGCTGTAGCGCAGATATCGTCCTCAATCGTTACGCGGCTTTCGTCGTACTTACCGAAATTGCGGATCAGGCAGCCGCCACCGCCGACGATATACAAACGCATCAGCCCGGCGTTGTAGTCGTGATCCTGCAAACGACGGAAAATGTCTTTCACATACTGGGCGGCGGCGGTCTTCATAATTTTCAGATATTCCTTGGATACGTCCGCTTCGCCGGTTTTCAGATATTCCTCGATGATACCCTCATCCATGACCACCTGGTACTTGTTCATCACAGCGTCCTTTACGGCGTTGATACACTGCTGGGTGCCGTATTTCTCCGTATACATCTTCTGAGAATCGGGATGCCCGTTCCGGCAGCAAAGCAGATTCATCGTACCGTTTCCGATATCGCAAAGATAGGTTACTCCTTTCAGGGAAGACGTCTTATCCGCAATAGCAGCAAAGCCCTGCGGGAATACGTCAGCTCCGGCGATACGGACGTGGTAATCTTTTTTCCGGAACGAAAAGCGAACCTCTTCATTTCGGAGCAGATATTCCCGATAGGCGGCTTTCTGTTCCGTTACCCACGCAAGGGGAAGCCCTGCGGCAATGTGAATGTCACCCTCCGTGAGATTTTCACGATTCAGCTCCATAGCGATGGCGGCAAGCGTAAGAACATAATAGTCATCATCGACGGTCTTTTCCGCCGCATAGTTCTTGTGTCCTTCACCGATGAGATAATATTTGCCGTTGTAGGTCAGCATATCTCTGGTGAAGAGTGGTTCGGTCTCATAGGTGTCGATACCGGTACGGAAACAATAATTTGCTGTTTTCATATTCCCGTAGCCTGCGTCCACGCCGATGATCTTGGTGTTGTTAAAGTTTTTCATAGTCTTTTTCCTCTTTCTCCCCGTCTTTCCGGGGTTCCGTTTTGATGAATAACCGCAAAATGTGGGAGCAGTTACCTTAGATTGTTCTGCTGCAAGATTTCTTCGTAGAGTTCCTTTTCGGCGGGTAATACCGCTTTTAGAAAATAGTTGCAGTTAATCCCGTATTGTGAGATCAACTGCACACATTTGCATTCCTCGCCGTCGTCCAGCAAAAGACATTTTCCCTTGTAGCAGTTGCAGCATTCTTTGCGGGCAAGTTTTCTGACCTTTGCCGACTGTTTCGCCGTGAGTTTCAGAATCATACGCATCACCTCCTTCGTTCTGAAATCCGGGCAGCAAAAAAGCCGCGGTTTCCCGACGGCTCATTGCCCCTCACTTATATAATACCGAAGAAAGGCGATTTTGTTTTAGACAGAGCAACAGCAGAAAGTTTACAAACGCAACACGCGGAAACCATTGTAATAGCTGAACATTTGTGCTATACTCAACTAAAAGTCAATCTGAAAAGCAACGGCTGAGAGAAACTTTTTTGAATTTCTCTCAGATTTTTTTGCGGATTTTTTGCTGTCCGTTTTATGGTACATGAGTTTTGATAGAATTACGATGGAGGATGATAGTATGGTTGAGGCAATTCGCTATTTCACGGCAGATTACCGTGACGGCAGAGTTTATCTCGGCGGCAAGGGCAAGGATGCCGGATATTACGCCGCGCAGCTGTTGAACGAATATGACAAAGACGAGTTCGCCGCCCGACTTGCAGTGTTCCGCACAGAGAACTGGAATACGGCAAAGCAGCTCCGCACCGGCTTCCTCGATACAGATACCTATATGAAAGCCGGGGACGAGATCAGATATATCCTTACGCTCCTGCCGAAGCTTCGTCCTTTCTCCGAACTGGATATACAGGGTGAGCTGGGCAGAATAGAAGAACTGTTCACGGAAGAAACGGCAGAGCGACTTCGCGAATATTTCCGTCAGCGGGCACTTACGGCCAATATGGACTTTGGATATATTTTCGCCGGTCATTTCCCGAAAGGGTATGATAAAGATTTCTGTGTGGAATCCGAAAAACTGCTGCAGATCGTATTGGAAACTCTCGATTTCTATGACCGGCTCGGCGATGATGTGGGAAACGCCGCAAAAAAGCTCCGTCAGTTTGTTAAGCGTACGGATGAAGCTGAGCGCCTTGACGAGGAACACCTTTTGCCGATTGCCATAGAGATCTTCGGCTCGGCTCCGTTTGATGTGACAACGGAATATGTTCCCATACGCAAATCCAGCCGGAGCAAAACGGCAACAGTAGCGCGGCGATTGCATTTCAAGAACTATTACAGTTTTGTTCTGACTGATTTCTTCGAGGGGTTACAGAACGGGCATTATCCCCGCCAGTGTCAGATGTGCCATAGATACTTTGTCATGACTTCTGCCCGACAGACGATGTACTGCGGCGGATGGGCAACGGAACTATGGCGGGGGAAAAAGATCACCTGCCGCAATCTTGCGGCACAGCAGAAACGAAAAGAACTTGCCGCCAATGATCCGATCACCGTGCGATACAATTCCCGTTGCGGAGCTATCCGAGTGGAGGCGCTGCGCGGAACGATCACAAAAGAATTTGCTTCAGCCGCCAAAGCGCTGGCGAAAGAGCATAAACAACTTGCGGCGAGCGATCCGGTTTACGCAGCAAAACAGTATATCGCCGATATGGAGCGTGGCAAGCTATACGCCGATACCGATAAAAGAATGAAATGACCCGCTAAAGGCAGATAGGAGGTGAGTGCCGATGAAAGAGTGGGAAAAGGAATTATACAGTTACCAACTGACACCGGCACCGCCGAAGATGCCGCCGCAGGAATATATTGAACGATACCTTGCCGAAAAGGACGATAAATATTTCTCTTGGTATCTGCATTACAATGAGAAATATATAAACGAGAAGGTCAAGGGGTACGTCCAGGAATACGCTGTGCAGGGACATTTTATGGATATGAAGTCCGCCTACATTTTCGGACTGATTCAAGCCCTGCAAAATTACGATTCCGAAAAGGGAGCTTCTTTCAATACCTTTCAGGCGTACTACACCAAAGAGGCAATCGACGATTATATCCGGACAATGCGTACCGGGTACACCGTCCCAAGCGGTGATGAATATGCGCTGCTCCGAAAAGCAATGGCGCTCTACGCCAAATACGAATACAAGAACGACGATGCGACTATAAACAAAATCGCTCTCGAAATCGGGCGTAAACCAAAAACGACAAGAGATATGATCGCCGGCGGCGTGCGCAATATGATGTTCACGGAATTTTACCGCCAATATGCCGACAAGGACGGTGAAGAGGGCGCGGAAGATGTGACTGTCGATACCACCACCGAGCCGTCCCGAATGTTCTATCACGAACGGCGGCTGAAAATCCTCTGTGAAGCGTTCGATGATCTGGAATACAGAGAACGTGCCATCATTGCCGAGCACCTCGGTTTCTGTGAAAACTGTTGGAGTTCCCATTATATTGAGATCATAAACGGTAAGAAAGTAAAGCGCGAATTTGAGGAAACAGCGTTCATAGACCTCGCCGGTAAGCATGGTGTTGTACCGTCCTCTGCCGACCGTATCTACCGTGGAGCAATAGACAAGCTCCGTGAAGCACTGGAAGAAGATAAGTGGCTATAAGCCCGTAAACGCAAAAAAGCCCCGCCCGGATCCAAGAAAACTCTTGATTCCGAGCGGGGCTGTGTGCTTATAACTGATTTACGAACTGATTATATGCCGCCTTTAGTTCCGAAGTAGTACTATCGAAATTGAAATTACCATCCAATGCCGAGTGTACTATTTTTAAGAAAAGACCCTTTGAGCAAATCTGCACCGGTAGTTTCCACGAATATAGCTTATTTATAATCGAATCAGAATAGTATTCGGCGTAATCAGCAATAGGATTAATAATACCCGGTGCAATCATAACGTTGGAACTGAACCAGTTCTCAAGATCAGATTTTGAATAAATGCCCTCTTTGTAGTAGTTATAGGATTCTATGCCACAAACGCCGCTCACATCTATGTATAACACCTGTAGGAGAAAGGCAATAGCTTTATTCTTGTTGCCGCTTTCTGCCATAAGTTGATACATCGAGAAATACTCCTGCCGTCCAAATAGACGGGTATCATTCGCCGCACGTTTGTTTAGAATTGAGACAATTGTATCTTCAAAACTTTCTCCAATACTGTGGTAAGAATCATAGTCCTTCCAGCTAATTCCCCACACATTATGCCTATGAAGCTGAACATATGCATCATGCTCAGCCAAAAAGCTCTTTCCCTTATCTGAAAGAGAGAATGTAAACGGCCTGTGATTTGCAATAAAATCTTGATCCGCAGATGAAATAATGCGTGTAACTAAATCTGCCTTTTTCCCCGAACTTGATACCCCCAACTGAGCAGTTAAGGCTTTTAATTCAGGCACCTTAAGGTACATAAACGCTTTTTCTACCGAATCTTCCTCGAGATAACCTTGCCGAATCATTTCCTCATGATAGGATTGCGGATGCTGTATTCCGCATTCATAAGTAATATATCGTGAATACTCGTTATCACCTTTTACGGGGCCGGATGAAGATACTGCCCACAAAAATACAGCCTTTGCATAATCTCCCTGCAACTCCGGAATTTCGCCGTCACTGGTTATAACAGAAAAAGTAGGAGTTAACGTTCCAAGGGAATCATCAAAACGATTTACCGGCTGATTTATAGAATCCGAAGATGTGTTTCCGCGTATATGATTCGTTGGCTCTGCTTTACTGACTTTTGGGGAATCAGAAAGAGGAATTGTATTGGCTGATACCTTCTTGGGGCCGAGAAGGTGATAGGTCAACACCGAAGCTAAAATAGAAATACCGAGTAAAAAGAGCGCATACCAATCCGGTGCCTGTAAAACATTGTTTTCGTCAACTTCCCATACGTTCGAAGCACAGATATGAACGGCTAAGAACACAACGAAAAACGCCAGAATGCTTAAAGGCAGCTGTCCTCTTCGCTTTTTTATTTGTCCCCCGCAAGACGAGCAAAATGACACTTTATTAGATATTTTGGTATGGCAATAAGGGCAACGCATCTTTCCACCTCTTTCTATTATAACTCGTTTAATGGAACACCAATGTCTTGAGAAATTTGAGTCATAAATGTCTTCATTGTATGTGAAACATTATTGTCAAATTCTATTTTCAAGATATCCGAAAGATTTTCTCTTGTAATAGTAATCAAATGAGAACTGTTATTGATGATTTTTACATCGGGTTTCATAATAAACTCAATATAGCCGCGAGAAAACATACGAGGTTTTTTATATGTTAGACCGGCAACACTTTTTCCGTTGAACGACGCTGTGGTAGTACCTGGGCCGTATTTTGTCATGATCTTGTTTGAAATCTTGATTTGATTGTCGGTTATGCACAGTCCAATATCGCTAAAGTTGAATTGTGCAAAATCACGCATAATAATATCCGGGCCTTCATCATCGTCTGCCTCTGTGTGCGGCGTTGTATTACTTGTAAATGCAGATCGATTACTTGATATAGCAGCATTATCGAAAGACTTGCCGGTTCCGCTTTTTATTGATTGCCATTGGGCTTTTGTAATTAGAACTTGACGCGGTTTTGTCCCTTCAAATGGCCCAACGATTCCACGTTCTTCCATCATATCAACAAGCCTTGCCGTCCTTGCATAGCCCAACTTTAACCGACGCTGAAGCATAGATACTGATGCCTGTCCCGTTTCAAGTACAACATCAACAGCAGCAGGGAGAAGTTCATCGTATTCCGATGCAGTAGTCGGGGGCTGTGTACTTTGGTTACTACTGGGATTCTCAAAGATCTGAGCCGCCATGTTTCCAAGAGCATTAATATTACTTTTATTCTGGTGTTGAAGTTTTTTTATTGCTTTTTGGGTATCCTCATCTGGAATATATACGCCTTGGCATTTCACCAAATTATTTTGCCATCTAAATATCAGTTCGCCCGGAACGCTGAGATTTTCAGCTCCGTTTTGTTCGATTGCAACTCTGGAATCTGCTCTTGTTGAAACACAAAATGAAATCCTGCACGGTACATTTGACAGAATATCTTTCTGAAGAACTTTTGATGAAGTCAATGACGTTACAAAGATAAAGTGAATTCCAACTGGACGACCATTTTTGAGAACATCCATAAGAGAAACGGCTGTTTCGTTATCTAACTGGATGGAAGAAAAATCATCCAAAATCACAAACAAATGCGGTATTTTTTCATTGTCTGATGCTTCGCATTGTTTGTTGTATGAAACGATATCTTTAGCTGAGGACTCTGCTAACAATTTTAGCCGCTTTTTAAGCTCTATTGACAACCATGAAATCGCTCCTGCAGCTTTTCTGTCATCTGTAATAACAGGTATAATCAGATGAGGCATTGCATTAAAGACGGTATAATCTACACTTTTGGAGTCGTAGATAATAAACCTTACCTCTTCAGGAGGGTAATGAGTTGCTATATATGTGGTTACTGTTTGAACAAAAGATGTTTTGCCAGCACCCGAAAAACCGCATACCAAAAAATGCGGTATTTGGCTTATATCCTGAAAAAATGATTCTCCATCCGCCTTTGTACCAATAGGAGTGATGATTTCTCCTGCTTGTGACATATTTGATTGTTGTGTATCGCTTTCATAAGCGCAATTCTGCGCTGCGCCGCTGGTGAGAAAATCATTATCCATAAGATTCAGCCTTTCTTTATAGCTTTAAAAACATCCGTTTCAGTTATAACACTTAATTCTTGGCTTGAACTATCACTATTTTTTGAAATACGCTTGGCTTGCTGAGTAACAACCCTTTCAAACAGGTTCCTTGCGCCACGGCCGTTTCCAATATCTGCAATAGAAACAGAAGAGAAAAAGTCTTTTACTGCCGCTGTTGCATACTCTGAAAGTTCGTACTGATTTTTTTGACAAAGAGAACTGAAAATACTATACATTTCTTCTGTGGAATAATCTGAGAAATGTATGTAACGGTTAAACCTGGACTCTAATCCGGGATTTGAGTGAACAAAATCATCCATGAGTTCATCGTATCCAGCAACGATAACTACGAGATCATCGCGTTTGTCCTCCATCGCCTTTAGAAGAGTATCAATTGCTTCCTGACCGAAATCATTTGCGCCGCCGTTTGAAAGGGTATATGCCTCATCGATGAAAAGAACTCCGCCAAGAGCGCTATTTATCACTTCTTGCGTCTTTATTGCCGTTTGCCCCACGTATCCAGCAACAAGACCGCTTCTGTCAGTTTCCACAAGATGTCCTTTTGATAGCAAGCCTAATGATTTATATAGTTTTGCCACATAGCGAGCAACTGTAGTTTTTCCCGTACCGGGATTACCCATAAAAACAAGGTGAAGAGACAACGACGGAACTTTCAGTCCTTGCGCTTTCCTACGTTGCTGGTGCTGCACTACATAAATGAGATCTGAGATTTCCTCTTTCACTAAGGCAAGCCCGGTAAGTTCGTTAAATGTTGCAAGGATATCTTCGAGAGTCTCTTCTTCGTGTTCGGAGTCTTGACACCATGAAACATCATCTGCAGTGATTGTAGAGAGGATTTCTTCTGTCTTTTCCCTTTTAGACGCAATTCGGGATGCTTGCTTCGATATTACATTCTCAAAGAAATTTCTTGCAGTACGGGCATTAGCAAAGCTTTCGTCATGCGATTCGCAAATTGCCGCGAAATACTGCTTTATGATCGCGCTGGCATCGTCGGTAACGGTATATGCGTTTTTTTCACAAAGAGAGTTGAAAATCCCCATCATTTCTTCGGACGTATAGTCTTCAAAATGAATAAACTTATTAAAGCGAGATTTTAATCCGGGATTTGACTCAATGAATTGTTTCATGAGGTCATCATAACCGGCAACAATAACTGCAAAATCGCCTCTATGATCTTCCATTTCTTTGAGCAACGTATCAATGGCTTCCTGCCCATAACCTTGGCCTGTCTTATCTAAAAGGGTATAAGCCTCATCAATAAACAGTACACCGCCAAGCGCTTTTTCAATGATCTCTCCGGTTTTTATTGCCGTTTGTCCAACATAACCGGCTACCAAATCCTTTGCGGTTGCCTCAACAAGGTGCCCTTTTGACAGGATGCCAAGTTCTTTATATATTTGGGCGACTAAACGTGCCACAGTCGTTTTTCCTGTCCCAGGATTGCCTGTGAAAACCAAGTGGTAGGACATTTCGGATACGGGTAAGCCACGTGTCTTACGGGCTTTCTGAACTTTGGCAAAATCGCTGATTTCTTTGACTTCCATCTTTGCCGCAGATAATCCGATGAGCTGACTCAACTCATCAAACGGGGACTTTTTATTTGAAGGAGGTTGGGTGTTTTTTTCTGCTTTTTGCTTGCTGTCAGAATTAGTGTGCATAGTTGTTGCTTTCGGTGTGGCAGAAAATATCGGCGAGATAATATCATCAGCATCATCAACGAAATCAAAAGGATCAATACTATCATCATACGCAATAATATGATGTTCGTCGCAGGCCTTTACCAAATCGCTATGAAGTTTCGTAATTATTTTTGCTTCTTCATATTCAACTGTTCCGTCAATCAAAGCAAAGGAGATAAACACCAAACCAAAGCATGATGCCAGTTTTCTACTATAATTTGTCCCGTCTTTCAAATCATTCTCGATGATTTTCTTGAAAAACGCAGGGACAGGCATAGAATACTGGCGTTCTGACAGCTTTGACATTGCTGCTTTAACTTGATCGACAGTGAAAACTCTCTTTTTGTAATCTTCAGCAAATATTACATTGAGGCATTCCGTACAAGTATTTACGTCTATTGAGAAAGAATTCCATAGATACATAGCACAAGTACGGCAATAATTATCAATCAGCGTTATGGTATCGGGCATGATATAGGGGTACACGCGAATAAATGCTTGTACTGATTTTTGATAATTGGAATGTAATTCCTCTTTATACGTTCCCATTTTCATCCTCTTCCAAGAACATAGACATATCATCTATGAGACTATTATCGTTATTAGAATCGCTGTCTGCGCTCTCCGTCTCAAACAAATCTGAGTAAATATCTGCCTCTGTGTTATTTGCCGAAGTTTCATCATCATTGTCAAAAAGTCCGACACCTGCGGCGGCAACTGACGCTAAACCATTGTCCTTTTCGGGTTTAATTGAGTTAATAACATTCTCGCCTATCTTAGGTTGAATATTGTTCTCTTCATATTCCTCCGTAACAGTAGGCGGCATCAATCCTATTGTATTTACATACGATTTGTAGAGCTTATAGGCGTTACCTACATTTTCGGCAATAAGTTTATTAGAAGTATGTAATTCTATGCTCAACTCTTGTCCAACCATAAAATGGACAAGGCCATATCTGCATACAGGTATCTGACGATTGTTGTTGAAGCGCTTATCAGCAGTTCCGTTTTTATTAACGTATTGCCAAGTGTATCTGATAATTTCTGCATCACGAGGTACAGGATCAGTCTCTATGAAATTCGTGGTAGAGGAATACACTGTCAACTGATCATAGGAATAAGCAACATATTTTGTACCCTTTTTTATAATTACGTCACTGGGGAGAAACAGCAGAGAGCATTTCCGGCTTTGTACCAAAACCGAAAGAGCATCTGTCTTTACTTTGAAGCCGGTTCTGTGCTTAGGTTTGATCTTTTTTACTGCCGCTCCGCTACGAGAAATATTACGTGAGGCACCAGCATTATATTTGGTATTTGAGTTTAGCTTTGCCGTTTCGATAATCCAGAGTTTTTTACTGGATTTTAGCAGGTTTATTATTTCGGAATATTTGTCCCATTCCAATGAAGCGTTGCTGTCAAGATCGTATTTTATTACGGCATTAAATAACTTCGGGAAAACAAGTCTAACCAAAATTATAGGAATTAACGCCCACCAGGAAATTAACGCAAACAAAATAACAGACAGAATAATCCAGCACCAAGTAAAGGCCTTTGCGCGTTTAATATCTTTAATAATATTTCCGCTCAATTCAGAGGTGTTCCCAGAAGAGGGGGACACTCTTATTGCGTCCGTAAAAGAATATGTGTTCTCATAATTGAAAGTGGGAGAATATGCCTGCTTTATGTTTGTGGTATTCTTTTTAGAAGATGAACCGCCAATCTTTTTGCGATAATATATACCGTTTCTGCCGACATTAACATAGGTTCCGTTTGGTCCCATTGATAAACGCGCACCTTTAACTCCGGTGGAAACACCCACACCGGATTTTGAAAAATTCAACCTAAACGGTCCAAAAGACTTGCTTTTCTTGAAATATAGTCCCATATTGACACCTCATTTATTATCATCAATAGTAAAGTCCAAAATTTCATCAACGCTGCAATTAAGTGCTACGCAGATCTTGTAAAGACTTTCCATCGATATAAACTCATTTTTTCCCAGCTTGGCAAGAATGTTAAAACTGATTCCAGATGCATCCTTCAAATCTGTTCGAGTCATTTTTTTATCTATTAGTTTTTTCCAAAGCTTGTCATATGAAACAGGCATTTCGATGCTCCCTTCCAGATACAAGGTAAAAAATCACTTCTACAGTATATCACAAGTCACACGAAAAATCAAGATATTCTCATAAAATCGTGAGAGCTTCTGTGACGAATATCGGGAATAATACGACCGAAATGGACGATTTTTATAGAAAACGGAGGGTGAGAATATTCTCTCCCTCCGCAACGTCTACGCAAATATTAGATTGTCGTTTACTGAATCAATTGCTGACTGCCTTACTGAATTCATCCGCCGTACCCATTCCATTTGGTCAGATGCCTTAAGCGTTTCCGTGATACCGTTTTTTTCGGCAATTTCCTTTACCAGCCGAGAGAACATATCTTCCGCCTGCTCGTTCAAATCGGCAAGGTAGCCGTTTAGTTTCCCATTTGTCAGTAGCTCGGCGTAAACGGTCCTGCGATGCTGTTTCAGATACCGCAGGTGTCTTTGCCCCCATATCCCGATAGAACCTTCCTCTGGCTCATCGTCACCGGCAATAAGGTAGTAGTCACCTACAAGTTCGTATCGTAGCCCTGTGCTTTCATCCGTTATGTACTTTTCCATTACGCTTTCTCCTTAACAATACGCATTTTCTTTGAGGGAGCATCGATAATTTTCAGAATCAGATCATTGACGTCCTCTATCGGCTTATCCTCGTGAATATACTCATTTCGAGCAGTCATAAGACAGCCGACCAGCAGCCTGTGTTCAAAATCGTCCAAGTAGAAGTATTTCCGCTTTGTTTTCATAGTCTTTCGACCTCCTTGCTTGATTTCCCCTTTATTGTAGTGGAAATAATCGGATAAATCGAATGTGCGGATTTGCGGATAGAAAAACAGACACCGTGAAAAGCATTTCTGCAATTCACGGTGTCTGTTTCCCTTTGCTGCGCTCGATTTAGATTGATTTTTGAAAAACATCCTTATCACACGTCAGCAAAACTCTTCCGGCTGTTTTTTTGTCATCCGTTCCGTCAGCTCTGCTTTGCCGCTCCGCTCATACCACCTGGAACAGGAAAAATTTCAGGTAGTCGGTCTCCGGCACGCCCCAGAGGATGGGATGGTCCGGGCCCTGTTGACGGCCGCCGAGCTGCCGGAGCGACACCCCGGCCTCCGCCGCCGCTTCCGCCAGCATCGCCTTAAAATGCGCCTCGTCCGCGAAATGACTGCAGGAGCAGGTGGCGAGATACCCGCCTCTCGGCAGCAGGCTCATGGCCCGGCGGTTGATCTCCTTGTAGCCGCGAAGGGCATTTGCCGTGGTCTTGCGGCTCTTGGTGAAGGCAGGCGGGTCCAGGATGATGAAATCGTAGGGCGTACCGCCCTGCTCCGCCAGAGCCGGCAGCAGATCGAAGACGTCCGCCACCAGGAAGTCCATCCTCTCCTCCAGTCCGTTCAGCCGGGCATTGGCCCGCGCCATCTCAATGGCGGCGGCCGACACGTCCACCGCGGTGACCCGCTCCGCGCCGCCCGCCGCCGCGTTCAGGGCGAAGCTGCCGGTGTGGGTGAAGCAGTCCAGCACCCGATGGCCCCGGGCCAGCCGGGCCACCTCCCGACGGTTGAATTTCTGGTCCAGGAAGAAGCCGGTCTTCTGACCGTTCTCCACGTCCACCTGATAGCGGATGCCGTTCTCCGTGATCTCCGTGATCGGGCTCTCCGGCAGGTCCTCTCCGGGCAGCGGATACCAGCCCTTGCCCTGCTCCAGCCCCTCGTGATCCCGCAGCGCCACGTCGTTCCGCTCGAAGATCCCGTCGATCTGCTGTCCGTCCCGCCGCAGGAGCTTCACCAGCAGCGGGAAGAGCAGCGGCTTCAGCTGCTCCATCCCGTAGGACAGAGTCTGGGTCACCAGCAGATGATGGAATTTGTCCACAGTCAGTCCGGGAAATTGGTCCGCCTCCCCGAAAATGATCCGGCAGGCGTCCAGGTCGTCCCCCATCACCGTCTTCCGGTATTCCCAGGCATAGGAAAGGCGCCGCTCCCAGAAGGCCTCGTCGAAGCGGTCGTTGGCATTGCGGGAGATCAGCCGGATCCGGATCTTGGAGGCCTCGCTGAGGAAGCCGGTGCCCAGATATTTGTCCTTCTGGCTGATCACGTCCACCAGGGAGCCGTTGGCCGTCCCCTCCGGCGCCTCCGTGATCTCGGTGTCATAGACCCAGGGATGGCCTCCGACAATGGAAGCCTCCGCTTTTTTCGTCACCCGGTACCGGGGATAGGTTCTCTCCTGCTTCATTGCTTTTCCTCTTCCGTTCACGATCAGCGGGGGCCTTACGGCCCCCGGATCCTGCAGTCTTATTCCACGTAGCTGCGCAGCAGCGCCGCCGTATCCTCGTCCAGTCCCTCCGGCAGCCAGCTCTCCGGGGCCTTCGCCCCCAGCAGGCGCTTCAGGAACAGGGCCGCCGCCAGATAGCTGCCGGCCAGGTTGGGATGGTAATCGTCCGGACAATACAGGCTGAGCCGGGGATTTTCCCGGTGGACCCGGGCAAATGCCTCTCCCACCGGCACCGTCAGCCCCTCGTATTTGCGGGCCTCCTTTTCATAGGCCGCCGTCAGCCGCTCCAGCATCTCCTCGTATTCCATGCCGCTGGCCTCCAGCTTGCCGGAGCCCTTCCGATACGCCCAGGTCTCGTAGAAGACCGGCTTCGCGCCGCAGCGGCGGATGTGGGGCATCAGCTGCTGCACGCCCCCCGCGAACAGCTCCGGCCGCAGCGCCGGGGTCGCGCTCTGCTCCTGCAGCACCACGTAGTTCCAGGGATGCACCCGGATCATGGGCTCCGCCTCCCGGCCGTGCTCGTCCTCCGGATTGGTGTAGCGGGCCAGCGTGTAGCCGCCGTAGGTCAGCTGATCCACCTGGACCGCCAGCCCCAGCTGCTCCGCCATGGCCCGCACCATCGCCGGCATCTCATGGTAATAGGTAAAGCTGTTGCCGATGAAAAGGATATTGGTCATCATTATTCCTCAAAATAATTGCTCAGCACCAGCAGCAGATACCGCAGGCCGTCCAGCAGGCTGTCCGTCAGCACGTATTCCTCGCGGGTGTGGGTGCCGCTGCTTCTGCCGGCGCCGATGCAGACCGCCGGGATCCCCAACGACAGCGGGTAGTTGGCATCGGTGGAGCCGCTGCCCTCTTTGGCGTCCGAGCCGAAGATCGTCTTGATGCATTTCGCCACCATGGCCTTCAGCTCGGTAAATTCAGGCTCCTTCACGTCGCCGTTACAGGGGCGCTCGCCCAGCAGCTCCACGGTGATGTCCAGACCCATGGCCCGGTAGGCCTCCACGGTCTTCTCGAACATGTTCTTCATGAATTCCAGGCATTCCCGGTCGTCGGAGCGGTATTCGTACAGCATCTCCGCTTCCTGAGCGATGGTATTTACCGAGGTGCCGCCGCTGATGCCGCCCACGTTATAGGTGGTCTTGGTCCCGGGCTTGGCGGGCACCTTCACGTCGTACAGGGTCGTGATCAGGGAAGACAGGTAGGCGATGGCGTTCTTGTTGCCGAAGGCGCCGTAGGAATGGCCGCCCTCGGTGCGCAGGGTCACCTTATAGCGGTGAGAGCCCACTGCCCGGGTCACCAGATTTTCGGGGCCGCCGTCCACCGTGATCAGGGTCTTCAGCCGGCTGCCGTAGCGGTCCACGATGGCCCGGGAGCCCTTCAGGTTCCCCAGCCCCTCCTCGCAGGAGTTGGCCACCACCACCAGACCGGTGTTGGGCTTAAGGCCCTTGCCCGTGAAATACCGCACCGCGTGCAGCAGCAGGGTCAGACGGGTCGTATCGTCCCCGATGCCGGGGCAGTGCATCACGCCGTCCTCTTCCCAGAAGGGCAGCGGCGTCGTATCGGGAAATACCACGTCGGTGTGGGCCATCACGGCGAGCATATCGCATTTGCCGTCGTCCAGGACCGGCCAGATCACGTTCAGCGCCTCGTCGATGAACACGCCCTGCGCGCCGTTCTTCTCCATCCAGGCCTTGACAAAGTCAGCCCGCTTTTCCTCATGATGAGAGGGGGCGGGGATCACTGCCAGCTCCCTCAGGAACTGCTTGGCTTCTTCCACGGTGGAAAGGGCATAGGCTTCCATTTCATCGGTCATTCTCATTGCATTATCCTTCTTTCGTATCCTTCTGCGGGCTCCGCCCGCCTGTATTGACTTATGCTTTTCGCGGCAGGCCGACGCGCCTGCCGTGCCTGACACACGTCTTCCGCAGCCTGCCGGCGCGCCTTATCAACGCTTACCAGCGGACGATGCCGACGCCGTCCTTGATCTCGATCCGTGTCCCGTAGGGCTCGCTCATCTTCGCCAGCCGCTCCAGGATGCCCTTCTCCCGGTTGGGACTGGGCCAGCCCGCGCTGCTGTGGCCCTCGCCGAAATGCTCCTCCACCGGCAGCAGCACCAGCTTCGTCAGCTTACCGTCCTCGGTCTCCCAGTAGGGGACCACGGCCTCGAACATGACAGGATCGTAGAACAGGCCCTTTTTGCCGCCGGCGGAACGGGCCTCGAAGAGCTCCTTCAGAGACGCATTTCCCGGAAGGCCGGCTTTGGCGAAGAAGTCCGCCGGGGCCTTCTGCACGTTCTCCAGCTGCATGATGAAATCGCCCAGGCTGTAGAAAATGGGGCGGTCGTGATAGATCTCGATGGGCCGCAGCAGATGAGGGCCGGAGCCGATCACCGCGTCCGCGCCGCCGTCGATCACCTGATGGGCAAAATCGATCAGGAAGGGCTCGGGGACCTCCTTACCCGCGGGGCCCGCCTGATGGGAGTGGATGCAGATCACCACGTAATCCGCCATGTAGCGGGCCTCCTCAATGCCCTTCAGGGTCCGCTCCATGTCCGCCTTGTTCAGGGTGGTCACCTTGCCGGGCTCGCCCTCCCGGAAGATCATCTCTCCGAAAGCCTGGGTACCGGGCTTAAGGGGCGCGGCGTAGCCCTCCTTCACGGAGGTCTCCCGGGCCTTATTGATGGCCAGCTTCTCGGCGATCTCCGCCAGCCGGGTCAGCTCCTCCGCCGGCAGCTGATAGACCGAGGAGGTCCGCAGGGGATTCAGGCCGGGCCGGCCGGGCAGATAGGCGGACTGGTCACCCGCGGGCGCGTCCTCCTTGAAGGAGCTGCAGATGCCGATATAGGCGATCCGGCCCTGCGGCGTGTCCACGTAGACCGGTGCGGAGGCCTCCCGGAGGTTCCTGCCTACGCCGGCATTTTTCAGGCCGGAGGCATTCACGTAATCCAGGGTCAGCTCCAGGCCCCGGTGGGAATAGTCCAGCGCGTGGTTATTGCAGGTGCTCACGGCATTGAAGCCCAGCGCCTTGATGTCCTCCAGTACCTCCGGCTCGGAGCAGAACCAGCTGCCCCCGCTGACCGCGGCGCCGTAGGTCTCGAATCGGTGGATCGTGGTCTCCAGATTGACAAAGCGGAAATCGCCCTGAGAAATAAAAGCGGACAGCTCGTCAAAGCCGTCGTAACGTCCCGGGAGCCGGCGCATGATCATGGCGTCTCCGGCTGCGGTACAGCTGATTTTTTTCATGGGAAACAGGCCTCCTGAGGTCAAATCATTCAAGATAAATCTATCACCAAAGGCCCTATGGGTCAAGCCTTAGTTGGAAATGCCCCTTGACCTTTTCCGGAAAATGGCGCATACTGGACCAGTAAACGCGGAGCGTCTGCCTCCGCGGGGAGGTATCTGCCATGTTCATCGATGCTCAGGGACGCACCTGGTTCAAGGGAAATCTGCATATGCACACCAAGGAATCCGACGGAAGGAAGTACCCGCAGGATGCCTACGAGGTCTACGCGCAGCAGGGCTATGACTTTGTCGCCCGGACGGACCACTGGAAGCTCGCGCCCGAGGAGCGGTATAAAGACCTGCTGGTGCTCTCCGGCTGTGAATTCAACATCGATCCCGATCCTGCCGTCGGGGTCTATCATATCGTAGGCTTCGGCTATGAGGGCGATCCGGGCATTTCCCGGGATATGCCCGCTCAGGAGATCATCGACCGCATCCACGCGGCGGGGGGCCTGGCCGTGCTGGCTCATCCTGCCTGGAGCCTAAACACCCCCGAAATGATGGCGGGGCTTCAGGGGATCGACATGTGTGAGATCTACAACAGCCTTTCCGGCTACCCCCGCAACTGCCGCCCCTACAGCGGCCTCCTGCTGGATATGCTGGCGGTAAGAGGCCTTTACTGGAAGATCTCCGCGGCGGACGACACCCATTTCTACACGCCCGCCGACACGGCCCGCAGCTTCGTCTACGTTCAGGCGGAGGCCTGCACCCGCGAAGCGCTGCTGGAGGCCTTTAAGGCCGGGCGCTTCTACGCGTCCCAGGGGCCCACGCTGGAGGTTTCCTTAACGCCCGAGGGCGCGGTGGAGGTGCGCTGCTCCGAGGTGGAAAGCCTCACCTACTGCACCGACCGGCCCTGGGACAAAAACCGCACCACTGTCGGCAGAGATCTGACCGCAGACGTCTTCACTCCGGCGGCCAGGACCCGCTTCGTCAGAGTCGAGGCCACCGACACGCTGGGCCGCACCGCCTGGTCGCAGTATCTGGTCTACTAAGCGCTTCGGCAAATATACGCAAAGAAGGGAGCTGCAAAAGCCCCCTTCTTTTTCGTTGTTGGTAAGTCTGTCCTTCAGGCTTCCCTCACGGCTTACGCGAAAGCTCACACGACCGGAGCCACGTCCTCCTCTCGGTCCATCTCAGGAGCGAACACCTCGCCGGTATCGCCGTTCATGTTGTCCCGGAACAGGACCTTAGCGGTCTCGTCCGCGTACCAGCGGAAGGGAGCGGTCGCGGGCTTGGCAAAGATATTGCCGCCCACCAGCACCGTGGACGTGCCCCGGGCCTCCAGCTTGACCTCCCGGCCGATCAGGCAGCCGGACAGCAGGATGCCGGGGGAATCGTAGATGCGGATGCAGTCGTACCAGAACTGGCAGTTGGTGAAGATGAAGCGGGCGGTCTGATTGTATATGCGGATCGCGTCGCCCTTGTTCCTGCCGCAGTGGTCGAAGGTGCAGCCCACCACGGAGCCGTGGGAGTTGTTCTGCTTGTCGCCCTTCCGGTTGTCCATCAGCATGCCGGTCATCCCGTGGAAAATGCAGTTCACGTAGACGTTGTTGCCGCCGTTATTGACGCAGGCAATGAAGCAGGCATGGCAGTTCACGTTGGTGAATTTGTTGAATTCCGTCCAGTAATCCAGGTTGATGCCGATCCCGCAGTTATCGATGAAGCCGTTGGTGAAGAACATGCCGGAGTCCAGGCTGTAGCCGGTATTGTGGCCTCTCACCCCGCTGCCGGTGAAATCCGTGATGAACAGATTGCTGAGGAAGCAGGTCTTGGTGGCCTTAAGCTCCTCCTCTTCCTTGCCGTTATAGTTTGAGATCAGCAGGATGCCGTCGCGTTTGCCGGGCTCGGTCATATCCATGGCCGCCAGAGGGGTCAGCTGGCCCTTCAGCGCCAGGCTTTCGACGGTGCAGTATTCCTGGATCTTCAGGATATAGCCCTCTTCCACCTCCTCCGGCAGCAGCAGCACCGTATTGGCGCCGCAGCCCTTGAGGAAGCCGTTTTTCGGGATCTTTACACCCTGTACCCGGAAAATGCCTTCTCCCAGCTGTACCGAGCCTTCTTTGTCCAGGGCCTCCTGCAGCTCCCGGCTGCGGTCCAGGGCTTCATTTTCCGGGGTCGCGGTTAATGTGATCATTTTGTCCTCCTTCCAAAAGGCCGTCCTCCGCGAAGAGGACGGCCGATCGTCAAATCGTTTATTTTACGGTCACAGCCGTCACGTGGGGCTGAGGACCTTCGTACATGTACAGGAAGGCCTCCAGATACAGGCTGTCATCCACCTTGATGGACTGGATGGTCTTGTAGACCTCGGAGTCCTGACCGCGCAGACTGGATTCCACCGTGAAGGTGTACTCGGTCCCGCCGATCTTGACGTTGAAGTAGATGTCGCTGCCCTCCGTGCCGGAGCCGTCATAGTTGTACCAGAAGGCCTTGCCGTCGCTCATGCCGCTGACCCGGGCGTCGCTCCAGTAGAGCTTCCGGTTCACCAGCTTGGCAAGCTCGGCCTCGTCCTTGGGCGCTGCCTTGGCGGGAGCGATATAGCTTAAGCCGTCTTCCGTGAATTCCAGCTTGTTGTCCTTCTCGTCGATCTCAGGCTCGCCGGCCCATTCCGCCTTGAAGCCCGTGACCTTGACCTTGGTGCCGGGCAGCAGCTTGTCGTATTCCTCCTGGCTCATCTTCAGGCGGTAAGCGAAGTAGCCGCCCTGGTTGTCCGCCAGGTAAACGTTGGCATTCGTATAATCCGCGAAATAGACTTCCTTATCCTGCACGTAGGCTTCGACTGCCACCGCGTCATCCTTGGCGGCAGCGGCAAATGCCTCGTAAGTCATCGCGCCCTCGCTCTTGGTGTTCACGTTCAGGCCGGTGGCCGTGACGTCCGTGATATGCGGCTGAGGACCGTTGTACCAGTAAACGAACGCTTCCGCGTCGATCACGTCGCCTGCGTTCAGGGCCTGGACGGCCTTGTAAGCCTCGGTATCCTTATTGCACAGATCGGACTCCACGACCCAGGTATACTGGATCCCGTCCTTGGACAGGTTGAGGTAAATATCGTCGCCCTCGACACCGGAATTGTCGTACTTATACCAGAAGGCGGCGCCATCCTCCATGCCTTCCACCACCAGGCCCCTGAACAGGCCCTTGGCGTTGAGGAAGCCCTCCAGCTTATCCTCAGTCAGCTCCGCCGTCAGATCCTTCGCCGGAGCCACGTAGGAAGGGCCCTCGGCAAATGCCATGGTGCAGCCCTCGGCCATCTCGACCTCGCCGCCCCAGGCCGTCTTGAAGCCCGTGACCGTGACCTTCTGGCCGATCGCCAGCTTGTCATATTCTTCCTGCGTCATCTTCACGCGGTAGGCAAAATAGCTGCCGGCCTCATCTGCCAGGTAAAGGTTCGCGTTGCCGTAAGCGGCATAGTAGAATTCCTTGGCCTGCACGTAGCCCTCGATCACCGCAGCGGCATCATTTTCCGCCGCCAGCCATTCGCTGTAGCTCATCACGCCGTCGGACTTGGCCGCGATATTGCCGGTCACCGTGACGGAGGTGGTGTGCAGCTGAACGTCGTTGTACCAGTACAGGAAGCCCTCCAGGTCGATCACGTCGCCGACCTTCAGGCTCTCAACGGCCTTGTAGACCTCGCTGTCCTGGCCGCACAGATCGGATTCCACCACGAAGGTGTAAAGCTGACCGTTCTTGCTGACGTTGAAATACAGATCGGAGCCCTTGGCGCCGCTGCCGTCGTAGTTATACAGGAACGCCTGGCCGCCTTCGGAGGCTTCCACCGTCAGGCCGGTCATAACGGCCTTCTTGTTGATCTCGGCCGCCAGCTCCTCGGTGCCCAGCAGAGCCGTCACGTCCTTCGCTTCGGCCTTGAAGCCTGCCTCGCCGTTCAGCAGCGTGACCTTGGCATCGGTGATCTCCACCTCGCCGGACCATTCGGCCTTAAAGCCCTCGACTCTGACCTCGGCGCCCTCCTTCAGGGCCTTGTACTCGTCCTCGGTGCAGGCGCAGCGGTATACGAAGTACGCGCCGTCCTCGTTCTGCAGATACAGAGAGGTGTTGCCGTACTGGCTGCTGTACTGCTGCTTCGCCTGGATATAGGCGGTGATCACCACGGCACTGTCCTTCTCAGCCTTCACAAAGTCGGCATAGCTCATGGGCTCGGCAGCCGCCTCGGTCGTGGCCTCGGTCGTCGCCTCGGTCGTCGCCTCAGTGGTCGCCTCGGTCGTGGCTTCCGTGGAGGTCTTCGTCTCCTCAGCGGCCTGCGTGGTCTGGTTATTGCTCTTGCCGCCGCAGGCGCACAGGGAAAGCGCCATAGCCAGCACCAGAACAAAACTGAATACCTTCTTCATCCTTCTTCTCCTTTTTTACCTCTGCTCCCGCGGCTTTTCCGCGGGTAGTTCCTGCCGCACGGTCATATCCGCCCGGCAAATTGCTCATGGTCATGCCCGGACTTGTCTCCGGGGTAGATTATCATTATACAATACTGCCGGAAAAATGCAAGCATTTCCCGGATTTCTCCTGTTTCTTCCGGTTTTTCAACGGTTTTCGGACACAAAAAAAGCGGAACAGCAGGCATTTGACTTGTCATCACCTGCGGCCCCACTTTGGGGTAATTTTACGGGCTGACTTTTTTCAGCCCTATTTTCCGTCATATTCCGGCAGACGCCCGGTCCCGGCTTACAGATAATCCAGGAAGACTGTCAGCCTGGCACAGGCGTTTCCTCCCTCCAGGGCCCAGACGCGCATCGTCATCGTGCAGTTCATGGAATCTCCCATATAAAATTTGCGGTCCGGTCTCAGCTTTCTGGCCTGCTCCGCATAGGCCTTCGCCCGCTCGTCAGTCCGCACCTCCAGGGTCCAGGCATCGGTCCTGACGTCGCTGTTTTTCGCGGCGGCCTTCTTCAGGGCCTCCGTCATTTCCTCCTTACTGTACTCCGCCAGGCGCTTCTGCCCGTCATTATTCTGCGCTTCTCCGTAGGTCTCCGTCAGGGCCCCGGCCAGCTTGACCACGCCGCCTGCAGCCTGTTCCGCGTTATCCCACTGCGTCAGATAAGCAAAATTGCACAGCCAGTCCGTGTTCCTGTCGAAAAGCAGGAGGACCTGATACTCCACCCCCTGAAAATGGTCCGTGAAGGGCGTGAGCAGGTAGGAGCCGGCATAGTCCGTCAGGTCGTCCTCTGTCAGCTTCAGCTTCTCCAGGACGGTCATTCGGTCCTCGCCCAGCAGCGCGTACAGGGTTTCATAATGCTCCGGGACCTCAGGTCCCTTCGCCTTCGGGAAGGGGTCGGTGAGCAGGAGGACGCCCAGCGCCAGGACCAGCAGGGCAAATACCCCGATCCACAGCTTTGAGGCCTTCTTCTGCGCCAGCACGGCCTTGATCCGGCTCTTCACGCCGACCTTCCCGAAGGAAGGGAACGGGACCGCGCCGCCGGACATCCGGCTGCAGGCCAGCAGCGCCTCCGCGTAATCGGCCCGCTCTTCCCGGGACAGATCCCGGACGCAGCGCTCGTCGCAGGCATATTCCAGATCTCGGGAGAACAGATGAAAGGCCAGCCACATGAGCGGGTTCATCCAGTAGACGATCAGCAGCCCGTAGGCCAGCAGCTTCCAGAGATGGTCCTTCCGCCGCAGATGCTCCCGTTCGTGGGCCAGCACCTGCTGCCGCTGCCGAGGGGGTAGCCCCGCGGGCAGGACGATGCAGGGCCGAAAATACCCGAAGATAAACGGCGCCGTCACCGCGTCGGACTCCAGGACCTGCTCCTCCGCGCTCACCGCCGACCGCAGCATCCGCCGGGTCTTCGCCAGCTGACTTCCCGTGCGCAGCAGCAGGACCGCCGCTCCGGTAAGCCAGATCCCGGCAGCCGCGAAGGTAAGCAGCTCTGCCGGACGGCGGGCCGTCCCGGCAGCCGAAAGCGTCTCCTCCAGCGCCGGATTGACCGCGCTGTCCAGCCAGCGGATCCCGCTGCTGATCTCCGGTGCCTCCCGGTAAGCAAAATCCTCCGGGATCACCGCTTCGCTGGGGATCAGGCTCAGGCCGCTCTTCAGACTGAAGGGGCACAGCAGCCGCAGAGCCACCAGCCCCCACAGCAGCAGCCGGAGGTTTTTGGGCATCTTTTTAAGCATCAGCCGCAGCAGGCAGAGCACTAACACCAGCCAGCCCGCGGACAGGCTCATATTGACGAGTTTGATGAAAAGGTCTGTCATGCCTGCTCCTTCCGGTATTCACCGATCAGCTGCTCCAGCCGGCAGATATCCTCCTCCTTCAGCTTTTCCTTTGAGGTGAAGGCCGCCAGAAACGCCGGCAGATCCCCGCCGAAGCTCTGCTGCACGTATTCCACGCTTTGTCCGGCGTAGAAATCCTCCCGGCTGATCAGCGCCCGGACCGTGCCGCGCTCCAAAGAAAAAATGTTCTTCTCGCAGAGATGCTTCAGCACCGTGTAGGTGGTGGTTCGCTTCCAGCCGAAGTGTTCCTCTCCCAGCCGGATCATCTCGGAGGACTCCAGGGGCGCATTGGCCCAGATAACGTCCGCGAAGCTCTTCTCCGCGGGGCTTAAATGATAATCACGCATCGACTTACTTCTCCCGGTTTTTTTTCTTCCCGAACAGTTTTTTCAACCGTTTGAACAAAGGCTCCTTATCGGAGACGTGGGCCGATAAGGCATCGATATAATCCGTTCCGCCATTTTCATGGATCATGGACTGCGTCGTCCTCCCGTTGGACGTGATAAAACCGTCTGTAAGTTCTGTACCCTTCTGTGGCATGGTAATACCTCCTTAAAGCTATCTGTTTTCCGAAAACGGCCTGCTCCGTGTTGTTCCAATGTCAGTCTATAACAAATAGTCATTTCTGTCAATCTTTTTTGAGCAGGCGGGAAAATTATTGTCTTTCTCTCTCCCCGCTTCTGCGGCAGGCGGCTGACCAGATGAGGGCCGTCAGCTGCAGCAGAAGGATCCAGGAGGGGACGAGCAGATACAGCGTGAGATGCCTGGCGCCGAAGGCGGGAAATGCCGGAATGACGAAAAACCGGGCATTTGCCGAAAGCAGCAGCGCCTGAAGCACCAGGGACGGGATATGCAGTCCCTTCTGCTTCAGATCAGCCCCCGCCAGCAGCACCGCCGCAGCGGAAAAGAGGCCGAAAACCCATCCGCCTTTCATCTGGTAATAACTGCAGACGTCCAGGAACGGGCGGCCGTCCGTTCCTGCATACCAGCGGGGATAGAGCGGCGCCAGCTCCAGCAGGAAGATAAAATGCAGCGCCAGAAAGGCCTTCCAGCGCCCGTCCGTCTCGATCTCCAGCGTCTTCGCACCGGCGTTGGTATCCGGCGCCGTCAGCAGCAGGATAAACGACAGCAGAAACAGGAGGCACAGCAGGATCGGCAGATACCGCAGCACGGTCGGATTCTCCACCTCAGGATAGCCGGACAGGGCCGGGGAAACGTGCAGCCATCCGCAGAGGACCAGCAGAGCCAGATTCAGGATCGTGGCGGCGCCTGTCAGCTTCGGCTTTGCCGCCGCTGCCGCGGTCAGGATCAGCAGCGCCACCGTCAGCACGCCGATCATACCGGCAAATCCGGTGAAGAAGTGACTGACCAGGCGGATCCGGGTGATATTCCCGGACAGTCCCTGCGTCAGGGCATAGAGCGGCGCCAGCTCCAGCAGGAAAGCCAGATGCAGCGCCAGAAAAGCCTTTAGCTGTCTGTTGAAAGTGATTATCATATTGTAATCTTCCTTATTATTGTTTTGTAATATTCTATTTTTCGTTTGCGCCTCACCTGACTCCTGGCGTCTTTTCTTGAGGAATCATGCCACATTCTTCACAGGTCTCATCCCTCCTTTTGAACACGGAATTAATTCGTTCTCAACATTCTGAAGTTCAAATTGTAGTGTTTTTTACGAGGATCTATATGTGGATTTTATCATAGTTTTCTTTTATTTATCGCTTACCTAAAAAGGAGTACGTTTTCAATTCCGATAGTCAAACCGCACCGGTATCGTCGTGTATCCTGCAGTTGTCGGATATTGTCCGTTCGTTCCAATGTTCACCACTCCGTCATAGGAAATATCAATTCCTCCATATTGATCTGTTGAAGCCCATGACGAGACACAGACCAACTGAGCATCATCAATATTTCTGGGGAACAAAAACCGGGGCGTCATCTTCCACTCCACTACATCATTGGTATAGTCCTCAGTTCTGTTAATACTCGGTCTCTGATCAGACAGGTCCAAAGAATATCCTATTGTACCATTCAGTCCTTCACTGCCGAACCCCACAGAAATGTTCAGCGTTCCGATATTGCTTTGAGAAGACGGACCTGTTTCGAGAAGATTATCTATCGAATAAGGCAGCTCATGTTTCGTTTTGATCTCAGTCACTTCCCCGCTCGCCGGTTCAACCCAGGCCCTCGTTCTGATGGCGAAATAATCATATTCCGGATCATACTCATCCATTTCACGGAACAGCGTATAGTCCATATGCGAAGAAAACTGATTGCTGTCGCCCCAATAGGTAGCGAAGTCAAAACCACTGCCTATCGCACTTCGGCGATCATCCGGTTCCCGATTGACGATGTCAGCATGTTCTTTTATTGCCGGCAGATAATCCGCTGCGTCTGATGAAACGCCCAATTTGCATAGGAATCCCCGTGATCCCAGACCGATAATATGAAACAGCTCATTTTCTTCAAATGACGCATCAAATCCCTGTTTCACCAAAGAACTGCTCCTCCCGTCGGACGAGGTAAAGACTGCCGGAATGGCAAACTCTTCAAGCGCCAGAAAATCCTTGTAATCCCGAATCGTCAAGCTTCCGTAAAGATAAACTGTCAGGCCCTCTGCAAAGGCTCTTTGTGCCAGTCTGCTGCAGGCTGCTTCTGCCGGCAGCGCAATCGCCCGGTAATCTGTAAGCCGATAGTTCTCGGCGTCAGAAAGTGATACCATATCCAGGCCTCTCTGCTCGGATATAACGCCGGAAACATATTGTCCGCTGACAAAGATTATTCCGTTTTGCGAAGTGGATATGCCGAGTGCTTCGGTGAAATCCAAGCAGCAAAGCATTGTTCCCATAAGCAGTAATGTAATCAGCCATACGATCCGTTTTGTTTTATTTCTTTTCATCATTTTCACACCGTAATGTCAGGCTGCCGCGTTGAGCAGAATCCGCCTTTTTCTTTTGCACGGGCTCTGTTTGTTTGACTATTCTTTATAGTCTTGTCTCTAGACTATCACTTATAGACAGCACTGTCAACTGTTTTTTCAGAAATTCCGTTGTCATCCGCCGCCTGCGCACAGCAAAACAGCCTTCCGGGAAAGATTCCCGGAAGGCTGTTTTGCTGCGTCTGTTTTCACGTAAGCCATCCCGCGCTGCGCGGTCTTAATCTTCGCAATGACGGTAGGCGGTATTCTGCCATTTGCCGCCCTGAGCCCGGTGCAGTTCCTCGGTGAGATGGTCCCAGTACAGCACGTCGCCGTCTTCAAAGTAGAATTCGAGGAATTCGCCGTCCACGAAGGTATACAGCCGGGAAATATCCGTACACATCCCCCAGGTGGGCAGCTGGGCACTGGCGATCTTAAAGCTCAAGGGCTTTCCGGCCTCGGTGCCTTCAAAATGCAGCCCGTCCCGGTCCAGGGTGAGCGTTCCTTCGCCGGTGATTTCGGAGGTCTTCCCGCCGAACAGCATGCGGTCCTTCCGCAGTCTTCCGATCTTCACCCGGCCGCTGTGCGCGAAGTCCTCCTGCCGGACCTCCTCGGCGGCCTTCTCCCGCTCCCAGATCGTCCAGTCGGTGACCAGCGCGGGGGCCTTGCCGCCGCCCACGGGGCTGAGGTTGTATTTGTCATCCAGGCGGACCCGGTTGCCGCAGGCCTCGCACCACAGCTCGTCTCCCGCGGTCTTCATCCGGTACAGGGCGCCGCAGGCCGGGCAGCGGTACAGCAGGGTATCCAGCTGCTTCGCCATGCCGCCCTTCACCTTGAAGGAGACCTGCTTTTCCCTGTTCCAGATATAGTCGTCGTGGGCCAGCAGCCGGTTCATCCGGTCCTCGATGGCCTCCGGCGTCAGCGTCTTCAGCTCGTCCGGAGTGAACATCCGGTCCACCGTGACCTCCACTCTGCCGGGGCGCTCGTCCAGGCAGTGCTTGGTATAGGTAAGGTACCCGCCGGCGATCCGGGTATAATACACCGGCAGTCCCAGCTTCTTCAGGAGCTTGCCGCCGCCGGGCATCACCGGCTGGGCCATGCCCGTGATGGAGCTCATGCCCTCCGGCATGAAGAAAATGCTGCCGCCCTTTTTCGCCACCCGGAGGATCTGCCGGATGGTGTAGGAGTCGGCGGTGAAATTCTTCTTCGGGATCACCTGAGCGAGCCGCAGCAGCAGGCCCAGCGGGAAGCGGAAGAATTCGTTGTAGCCCACCACGTAGTTCAGGCGCTTGGGCAGGGCGGCGGGAGCCGTGAAGAGGTAGTCGTTCCGGCTGGCGTGGTTGCTCACCATCACGATGGGCCCCTCTTCCTCCCCGGGTCTTGCCTTGTAGTCAAAATGCACGTCCAGTTTTTTCTTCAGGACGTCCACGATCCGCATCAGCACCCAATAAAGGGCGGGGTTTACCGGCTTCAGCTGTCTCGCGTGAAGCTTTTCCTGCATCGTTTTTTTCATGGCTCAAACTCCGAGATTCCGCGGCACCATGGCCGTCACGTGGATGCCCTCGTCCAGATATTCCTCCTTCACGTCGGTGCCCTGCCTGCGGATGAGGGCGATCAGCCCGGCGTCCTTATAGGCAAATATCCGGTCCAGGTATACCTTCTGTTCCTTCATCAGCCGGGACAGGCTCTCCTGAAAGCGGTCCAGACCCTTTCCGGTCTTCGCGCTCACCCGAAGGGCCTCCCGGGCGTTTCCGTCATAGGTCAGCTGATCCAGGCCTAAGTCGCATTTGTTGAAGAGGGTGATCACCGGCTTGTCCTCCACCTGCAGTTCCTTCAGGGTCCGGTAAACGGTATCCATCTGCAGCTTCATCCGGGGGCTGGTGGCATCCACCACGTGGATCAGCACGTCCGCGTAGCGGGCCTCCTCCAGGGTGCTCTTGAAGGCGTCGATCAGCTGATGGGGCAGCTTGTTGATGAAGCCGACGGTGTCCGTCAGCAGCACCTCCTCGCCTCCCGGCAGTTTCAGGTTCCGGGTGGTGGGGTCCAGTGTGGCGAAAAGCTTGTCCTCCGCCAGGATCCCGGCGCCGGTGAGCACGTTCAGCAGGGTGGGTTTGCCGGCGTGGGTGTAGCCCACGATGGCGGCTACCGGCAAGCTGCCCTTCTGCCGCCGCTCCCGCTGGACCTCCCGGTGCTTCACCACCTCCTCCAGCTCGGCCTTCAGCTGACCGATGCGCCGGTGGATGGCCCTCCGGTCCGCCTCCAGCTTGCTCTCGCCGGGGCCTCTGGTGCCGATGCCGCCGCCCAGCCGCGACAGGCTGGTGCCTTGACCCGTCAGTCTGGTCGCCCGGTATTTTAACTGGGCCAGCTCCACCTGGATCTTGCCCTCCCGGGTCTGCGCTCTGCCGGCGAAGATGTCCAGGATCAGCAGGGTCCGGTCCAGCACCTTCACCTGCAGCAGGTCCGAGAGATTTTTCATCTGGGCGGGGCTCAGCTCATCGTCGCAGATGACGCCGTCCGCCTCCAGCTCCCGTACCCGCTCCTTCAGCTCCTCGATCTTGCCGCTGCCCAGATAGGTGCCGGGGTTCGGATGGTCCAGCGACTGGAGGAACAGCTCCAGCACCTCGCCGCCCGCGGTCTCCGTCAGCTCGGCCAGCTCCTCCAGGGAGGAAATGGTCTCCTCCTCATCGGTCTCCGACACGGCAAAAAGCACGAAGCGTTCTTTTTTCTCTTTCGTTTCAATCATATTTTCCCGCAAATTCCGCCAGCACCGTCTCCAGTGCCAGGGCGTCCTCCAGTTCTCCGTTTTTGATGGCGGCATCCAGCTCCGCCATCCGTTCCAGGCGGCCCCGCAGCTGTCTCACCGTAAAGGCCTGAGCCTGTCTCAGGGATTTTTTCACCACGAAGGGACGCATGCCCGTGGCCTCGGCGATGGCGCCCTCCCGCAGGCCCTGCTTATCCAGCTCCTTCACCTGCAGCAGGCGGTTGACCTGCTGGGTCAGGAGATACAGGATCCGCATGGGCGGCTCCCGCAGGGCCTTCAGGTCCTCGTATAGTCTGAAGGCCTCCCGGGGCTTGCCCTGGGCGATAGCGTCCAGCATGTCGAAGACCCGGTTCTGGGCCGTCACCGAGGTCACGGCCTCCACGTCCTCCAGCCGGACGTCCCGGCCCAGGCAGTAGGCGGAAAGCTTTTCCTGCTCCGTCACCAGATGGCCCAGATCGTCGCCGCAGCGTTCCAGGAAAAGCTCCATGGCGTCCTTCGTGACGCGCTGCTTCTCCCGGGCAAATGCCTTCAGGACGAAGCTTTCCAGATCCTGGGGGCCCAGTCTCGCGCACTCCACCACGTGGCCGCATTTATCGGCGGCCTTGTACAGCCGGGAGCGCTTGTCCACCTCTTCCTCGTTAAAGACCCATACCGTGAAATCCGGGGTCTGCGGCAGATACTCCGCCAGCTCGTCCCCGCCTTTTTTGAACAGGCCGGAATTCTCCACCAGGATCAGGCGCTTCTCCGCGAAAAAGGGCAGGGTCTCCGCGATCCCGATGAGCTCGGAGACGTCCGTGTCCTTCCCCTCCCGGTAGGTGTAGTTCATCCCGTCCTCCTCCGCCAGGGCCTGACGCAGGGCCTGCTTCAGATTCTGCCGCAGATACCCCTCCGGCCCGGTCAGCAGATACACCGTCTCGAAGGTCCGGCCCGCAATATCTTCTTTGATCTTTTTCACCGGTCCTCCTTTCTCCCGAAAGCCTGATCCATCCGGCTTCGGAACGTGCTCCTTCTCCGGGTCCGCCGTTTTCTTCCCGGGTACGCCCCGCGGCGTTTATTTCTCCAGCTGCTTCAGGGCAAGCTCCAGCAGCTCGTCCACGTCGGCCGTCGCGGGATCGTCCGTGCCCTCGATATCGGGGTCGATGCCCAGCTTGTGGATGCATTTGCCGCTGGGGGTAAAGTAATATTCCGTCGTGAGCTTCAGGGCGGAGCCGTCGGACAGCTCGTAGAAGCCCTGGACGATGCCCTTGCCGAAGCTCTCCTCGCCCAGCAGCACCGCCCGCTTATGATCCTTCATGTTGCCGGCAAAGACCTCCGCCGCGCTGGCGCTGTTGCCGTTGATGAGCACCGCCATCTTCCCGCCGAAGCTCGCGGCGGTCTGGGAATAGTATTCGTACATTTTGCCGTTCTTAGACTGCATGCTGAAGGTCTTGAGGCCCTTGGGCAGGAACAGATCCACGATGTCCAGCACGCTGTTGAGGAGCCCGCCGGGGTTGTTCCGGATGTCGAAGACCAGATCCTCCATGCCCTGCGCCTTCAGCTCCCTTATGGCATTTTTCACCTGCCCCACGGATACGTTGTCGAACTCCACCAGCTGGATGTAGCCCACCTTGTCCGTCAGCATCCGGCTGACCACGGTGTCCACCTCCACGACCCGGCGTTCGATGGTGAATTCGTAATTCCTGCCGTCCAGCGGACGGTATACGCCGATGGCGACCTTCGTGCCCGCCGCGCCCCGGATGTAGGTCACCATGGTGTCCACGTCCAGTTCCCGCACGTCGCGGCCGTCCACGGAGACGATGATATCCCCCACCTGCAGCCCTTCCTCTCTGGCGGAGCTGGCGGAAAATACCTGGATGACCTCGGTCTCCAGGGTCTCGATGTTCTGGCTCACCATCACGCCGATGCCGCAGTAGGAGCCGTCGGAGCTTTCCATCATGTCCGCGTATTCCTCCGCGGTCAGATAGGCGGAATAGGGGTCTCCGGTGGCCGCCACGTAGGCCTTCAGGGCGGCGGTGAACATCTCTTCGCTGTCATAGTCCAGGACGAAGTTCGCGTCCAGCAGTCCCATGACCTCCTCAAAGCGGGCAAATTCCGCCTGTCTGCTCGCCTCGACCGGATCCCGGGTCTCCTTCTGCTCCGCCGTTCCCTCGGACTCGTTCCGGGATTCCGCGGGTTCCTTCCCCCGCACCGTCCGGAACAGTCCCACCAGCATTATGGCGGACACGACGGCAACGGCCGCCAGCAGCAGCACGCTTCCCGCGCCCAGCAGCACGCCCTTGAGCAGGCTCTTGTTTTTTTCCTCCATGGCAGCCTCCTTAGACCTTCAGATGTTTGCTGATGGACAGCTGACTGCCCAAAAGACCCAGCCCGACGCCCAGGATCAGATCCAGGGGCAGCAGCACCTGCAGGATCTCCTTGAGGCTCAGGAAGGTGAAGAATTTGCTGATACTGGACAGCTGCGTCAGGGCCCTGGCGGTCACCGGGTCATAGAAGAAATACACCAGGATCAGCGGCACCGCGGCACCGGCCAGGCCGATCAACGCGCCCTGCAGCTGGAAGGGAAAGCGGATGAAAATATTGGTGGCGCCCACGTAGCGCATGATGTGGATCTCTTCCTTCCGCATCTCGATGGCCTGGGAAATGCCGTTGCTGACTAACGTCACCGAGACCACCAGCAGCAGCGCCAGGATCACGATGGACATGGCCCGGATGATCCGGCCCAGGTTGGTCAGGCCCTCGGAGAGCATGGAGGAATAGTTCACCTTCCGGATGCCCTTGATGGTCTGCAGATATTCCACGTATTCCTGATAGCCGGAAAGGTCCACCAGGAAGATCTCGTAGGAGGTGCAGTTGGCCAGCGGATTGTCCTCCACGAAGCCCTCCGCCAGCTCCTCGTTGCCCTCGAAATACACGTTTTTGAAGTTCTCCCAGGCCTCCGCGGCGGAGGTATAGACCATCTTCGCCACGTTGCGGTCGCTGCCCAGCCGTTCGCCGATGGCCAGGATCTCGCTCTCGCTCAGCTCCTCGTCGAAAAATACGGTGATGCCCACGCTGTCCTGGGCCTTCTCCACCACCCGGCTGATATTGGCCAGCAGGCAGTAGGCGCCGGAGAACAGGAAGATGGTCACCGCCATCAGCAGGAAGGAAAAGAAGCTGGAGCCCTTGTGCTTCACCAGGTTCTTCAGGCCCTGCCCGATCAGGTAAAACAGATTACGCATCCTGCTCGTACCCTCCCTTCTGCACGTCGGAGACCAGGTGGCCGTCCTTCAGGGTGATCACCCGCCGGCGCATCCGGTCCACCAGCGCGCTGTCGTGGGTGATGACCACGACGGTGGTGCCGCCCCGGTTGAAAAGGTCCAGCAGCTGCATCACGTCCTCGGTATTTGCCGGGTCCAGGTTGCCGGTGGGCTCGTCCGCCAGCAGATACAGCGGCCCGTTCACCACGGCTCTGGCCAGGGCGCAGCGCTGCTTCTCGCCGCCGGAAAGCTGATCCGGCAGGCTCCCGGCCTTTTCCTCCAGGCCCACCTGTGCCAGCACCTTGGGGATGCGCTTCTTCATGGCGGAGCGGGACGTGCTCACCACCCGCTGGGCAAAGGCCAGATTATCGTACACCGTTCCTCCCGGCAGCAGCCGGAAATCCTGGAAGATCACGCCGAAGCGCCGCCGGTAGCGGGGGAGCTTCCGCCCCGCCAGCCGTCCCACGTCGATGCCGTCCACCAGGATCCGGCCCTCGGTGGGCCGCTCCATCCCCAGCAGCAGCTTGATCAGGGTACTCTTGCCGGCGCCGCTGTCCCCGATGAGGAAGACGAATTCCCCGTCCTCGATCTTCAGGGAAACGTCCTCCAGGGCCTGCGTTTTCGCGCCGTCCTTGTATTTTTTGCTTACGTGACTCAGTTCAATCATCCACACGCTCGATCCGATCGTCGAAGATCCGGATCTTTCCCTCCTTCAGCAAATGCCCCGCCGCCCGCTTGAAGGCGCTCTTGCTGAGCGCCAGCTCGGCCTCGATCAGGGCCGCGTCGCTTTTATCGCCCACGCCCAGGATCCCGCCGGCCATCTCCAGATGGGCCAGGATCCGTTCGCCGTCCTCTCCCAGCTGGGCATAGGCCTTCTTCCGGCCCGACAGATTGAGCTTGCCGTCCGGCCGTACCTGAAGCACCCGGGCGGAGACCTCCTGCCCCAGGCTCAGCTTCTCGTATAATTCCTGCCGCGGGATCAGTCCCTGGTAAATGCCGTCCACCGCCACGAAGGCGCCGATGTCCCGGCTCAGCCCGTAGACCGTGCCCTTCACCTTGTCCCCCTTCTGATACGGAGAGTCGGTCCTGAGGAACCGGTCCACTCTCATGCTGGCGGCCAGCCGCTCGGACCGGTCCAGATAGAGGGTCACCATCACCGACATGCCGGCCTTCAGCTCGCCCCGCTGCTCCTTAAAGGGCAGAAACAGATCCTTGGGCAGCCCCCAGTCCAGGAAGGCCCCCATTTTGTTGACCTCCCGCACCTTCAGCGACGCCATGCCCCCCAGCTCCAGCTTCGGGCTTGCGGTGGTGGCCACCGGCCGGTCCTCGGAGTCCTTATACAGGAACACCCGTACCTCCTGTCCCGGCTGCCAGCCCTCCTGCACGTAGCGCTTCGGCAGCAGCACCGTGTTCGTGCCTCCCACCTCCTTCAAATAGGCACCGTTCTCACTGAAGTGATCCAGCACCAGGGTCTGTGTTTTTCCCAAATTCCACATGATATCTCCTCGGAAATCGGCCGAAAGGCCCTCTTTCACAAATGGCAATATAGCACAAATCTACAGAATATACAAGGCCTTCTTGCCGCCCTCCCGGGGCACGGGCTCCGGCCTTCTGCCGGGTCCCTCCTCCGGCCGGGCAAGGAGCCGGGGGAGGCCTTTTCCGCGGGCTCAGCGCACAAAAAAACCCCGGTCCTTCCGACCGGGGCTTCCTCTCAGCGCTACAAGGATTCGAACCTTGAAATGACGGAGTCAGAGTCCGTTGCCTTACCGTTTGGCGATAGCGCTATACGTTTTTTCAAACGCAAGCGTGATTATACACCCGCCTGTTTCAGAATGCAAGCCCTTTTTTGAAAATTTTTTTCAGGCGTCCGAAGCCTCCCTGAGCGCGGCAAATGCAAACTGGGTCTTGCATTTTCCCCCTGTTCTTGTTAGTATAGAATCACCTATCGTCGAAAGGAGCCGGCCATGATCAACGATCCCCACGTGCTGTATAAGCTGATCATTCTCTATATGCTGCACCAGGCCAATCTGGCCCTCAGCAACGACCGGCTGTCCGACTTCTTTCTGTCGCAGGAATATACCGACTACATGACCCTCCAGCAGGATATCGGCGAGCTGAAGGACGCCCACCTGATCCGGGTCAGCACCGTCCGGGGCGTGGACCGCTACGAGCTCACCCGGGAGGGGGAGGAATCCTTAAGCTTCTTCCAGGACAACCTCTCCGAGAGCATCAAGGCGGACGTGCAGGGCTTCCTCAAGGACAACCGGCTGCGGCTGCGGAACGAGATGGGGCTTTTGGCAGACTACCGCAAGGGCTTCGGCACGGAGTACGTGGCGGAGCTGCGGATCCGGGAGGGCAAGAACGAGCTGTTAAATCTGGCGGTCTCACTGCCGGATGAGGAGCAGGCCAAGCAGATCTGCAACCGCTGGAAAAGCATCAGCCAGGAGGTATATGCCGGGCTGATGGCCAGTCTGCTGCAGGATTGACGGCACCGGGCCTGAGATAAATAAAACGTAACGGGCGGTCTTAACGATCGCCCGTTACGTTTTTATTTGCGGAAGACCCGCCTCAGCTCTCCTGCCTGCGGGAAAAGACGCAGCCGCAGTAGTTCTGCCGGTACATCCCGTATTCCCGGGTGATCTCCAGGCTCCGCAGATAGCCGTTTTCCTTCTTGAAGTCCGAGGGCAGATAGCGCACGCCGAAGCGGGTCCCCTCCTCCGCGCCGATCCGGTTCAGCCGCTCCGGGTCCTTCAGCGGGCTGAGGGTGAGGGTCGTGGCAAAGCAGTCGAAGCCGCCTGCCGCCGCCAGCTCCGCCGTTTTCGCGAGCCGCAGCCGGTAGCAGACCGTGCAGCGCGCTCCCCGCTCGGGCTCCTGCTCCAGGCCCCGCACCGCCGCGTAGAACTCCTCCGGCCGGTAGTCGGCCTCCAGGAAGGCCACGGGATGGGTGAAGGGGAAGCGGCGGATGAATTCCTGCTGCTCCTGCTTCCGGAACAGGTATTCCTCCTCCGGGAAGATATTCGGATCGTAATACAGCACCGTGACCGCGAAGTCCCGGCTCAGCCGCTCCAGCACCGAGGAGGAGCAGGGCGCGCAGCAGCTGTGCAGCAAAAGGCGGGGGATTTTCCCGCCTTCTGTCAGTTCTTCTATGTCGCGGAGCATTTGCCGATGAAAATTTTCCTTCATAGGGAGGGATCAGTCCTTATCCTTGAAACGTGCGTAGGTGTTGTTCAGTTCCTTCTCCAGCTTCAGCAGCTCCTTGTTGGGGTGCCCCTTCAGAGACTTCACCAGAGCGGTCAGCCGGTCCAGCGCCTCCAGCAGAGACTTATACGCGCCGGTGACCTTGTTCTTATCCGCGGAGCCGGCCTTCTCTCCGGCGCCGTTCTTATCCCCGGAGCCGGCCTTCTCCGGCACCGGCTCGCCGACGGCGATCACCAGCGCGTCGCCGGTCAGCAGATCATAGGCCGCGCCGCTGTAGGGTGCCTCGGTACGGTAGCCCTTCTCCCGCAGCACCGCCGCGAAGTTCTCCACGGAATCGGGGTCGCCGTGATTGACGAACACGATCCCGGGCTTTTTGCCCTGCTTCTCCAGGAAGCCGATCAGGCCCCGCTGATCCGCGTGGCCGCTGATGCCGCTTAAGGTGGCGATCTCCGCCCGGACCGCGATCTCTTCGCCGAAAAGCTTCACCTCGGTCGCGCCGTCCTGCAGCATCCGGCCCAGGGTGCCCACCGTCTGATAGCCCACGAACAGCACCGTGGATTCCGGCCGCCACAGATTGTGCTTCAGATGATGGCGGATCCGCCCGGCCTCGCACATGCCGCTGGCGGAAAGGATCACCTGCGGCACCGGATCCACGTTGATCGCCTTGGACTCGTCGCTGGACACGGAGACCCGCAGGCCCTCAAAGAAAATGGGATTGACGCCCCGGTCCAGGATCTCCCGGGTCTCCCGGTCGAAGTATTCCTTGGGCGTCTGCAGGAAGACGCCGGTGGCCTCCACCGCCAGCGGGCTGTCCACCACGACCCGGAAATCCGGCAGAGAATGCACCATCTGCTTCTCCTTGATCTCCCGCAGGAAATACAGCAGCTCCTGGGTCCTGCCCACCGCGAAGGAGGGGATGACCACGTTGCCGCCCCGGGCGAAGGTCCGCTCCAGGATCGCCGCCAGCTGATTCACGTAGGCGTCCGCCCCCTCGTGGGGCTCATGAAAGCGGTCTCCGTAGGTGGATTCGATGACGCAGTAGTCCGCGCCCTCCAGCGGCCCCGGATTGGCGATCAGCGGCCGGTCCAGGTTGCCCACGTCTCCGGAAAAAATGATCTTCCGGGTCTCGCCTTCCTCCGTCAGCCACAGCTCAACGGCAGATGCCCCCAACAGATGCCCCACGTTATTGAAACGCAGCCGGCAGTTCTCCGCCGCCTGCACCATGCGGTCATAGCTGATGGGAACGAACATCTGCAGCACCTTCTCGGCGTCCTCGGTGGTAAAGATCGGCTCATACACCTCTTTGCCGGCCCGTTTGTTCTTCCGGCTCTGCCATTCCGCCTCGCTCTCCTGGATCCCGGCGCTGTCAAGCAGCATGATCCGGCACAGGTTCGTGGTGGCCTCCGTCGCGTAGACCTTGCCCCGGAAGCCTCTCTTGTACAGCAGCGGCAGATTGCCGGAATGGTCCACGTGGGCGTGGGTCAGAAAGACCGCTTCGATCTCCGACGCCTTCACCGGGATATCCTGATTCACGAAGATATCCTTGCCCTGCTCCATTCCGCAGTCCACCAGGAATTTGTGACCTTCCGCCTCCAGATATGTCAATGAACCGGTAACTTCATGAGTAGCACCCAAAAAAATGACCTTCATTATCGCCTCCCCGGGGAAATCCCCTTTGTCTGGATTTTACCATCGATCCCGCAAAATAACAAGGGCATTTTCCCGGGAGGCGGAAGGCCGCAGTCCGGGTCCCTGCCGTTTGGGAAGTTTCCTTCCCGCCCGCGGTCACCGCTTTTCGGAAAATTCCGGCAGCTTCACCTCCGCGGCCGTCTTTTCGATGGCCTGCTCCGGTCTTAATGCGACGATCACGCTGGATCTCAGGATCCTGCCGACGCTTTCGCCGAAGGTTACGATGCCGCCGCCGTTTACGGTATACTCGAAGAATTTTCCTTCGCCGAGGTAAATATCGATCCGCGCGTCCTCCGGATACTCGACCCGGTAATTGTTGCCGGTCCCGTAAAAATAGATGAACACGGCGCCGGGCTTGTAGTATTCCGCCTGAGTATCCATAAGCCGGAGAGACTTGTCCGCGCCGGTGGAAACGTAGAAGCCCGCGGTATGCTTCTTGATCAGCATCTGCCGCAGCGTCTTATTGCCGTCCTCGGTCTTCAGCAGCAGCATGGGGGTCCCGTCGGAATAGAGGGTGCTCTTCCGCTTGAACAGGGCATCCACCAGCTCGTTGACGGTCTTCGGCAGCTCCGTTTTTACCCCGAGCACGTTTTCATAGAACTGATTGACGATATCCAGGTCCTGATAGTCCCCCGGCTCCAACGCGGCGGGCGTTCCTTGCGCTGCGACCGCCTTGAGGGCCTCCAGCTGACTGACGGTAAATCCGTCCCCTGCCACGGGAAGCGAGAAGGTCCGGGTCGGTATGCCGTCCGCGCTGCCGGCCTCAAAGACCAGCGTTTCCCCGAATTTCTTCTGGTTGGTCACGGTATAGCTTAGGGTCCTGCTCATACCGGCGGCCAGGGAAACGGTCCAGGTGATCCGGTCCCCCTCGACCACAGCGTCCTTAGGCGGCTCCTTGAGCTCGGCGCCCTCGGGGACGTATTCGGTCACGACCAGCTCCTTATAGCCCTCCCTGCCGTTATTGGTCAGCACCTCGTTCACGGTAACGGCCTGCCCCTCTGTGATATCCGAGAAGGTGTTCAGTTCCTCCAGGGATTTGACGATATTCAGACCCGGGTACAGGCAGCGGGATACCGTCTGCGGCAGCATGGTCATTTCCCGGAGGCCGTCCTCCAGCGCGGGACGGAACAGATACCAGGAGCCGTCGCATTTTGAAGTGAAAACGCCCCAGGCGGGATTTTTGTCCGCCTTGATCAGCAGCTCATCCAGGGACTGGATCACCAGCGCGCCGTTCGGCTCGAAATACTGCTTGCCCTCAGAGGTCTTCCAGCCGGAGCTGTCATTCATACTGCCGCCGCTTAAGGGCCAGCAGTGGAGGCAGTATGTCTCTCCGTCTCCGTAGATATCGCCCAGCACCAGGATCACATGCCCCGAGCTGTGCTTTCCCGTGCCGAGGAACACGTCGCCGGCCCTGGCTTCCTTCACCAGGGTATCCGCCGCGCCCTGCAGGTCGGTGTAGCCCAGGGACGGCGCATAGCAGGTGATCACGGTCTTGCTGTATTTCGCATCGTTCAGATAGCCGCCCTTATAGTTATTGATCCATTTATAGCCGAAGGCCTGCAGATATACATCATAGACGAATTCCGCGCACTGCGCATAGAGCATGGAGTCCCAGTCGGTCTCCTCAGGGGACTGACCGGTGGTCCTGCGGGAGCCTGCCGTGACCTTATTTTCCACGGAGATGATCCCCGCGTCGTACTGGGTATTCCGGCCTTTATAGTAGTAGGCCATCGCCGTCTCACAGATTGCCCTGGCAAAGGTGGCCTCGTCCATCTCACCGACGGTGAGGGCGGACAGCCGCTCCTTTTCCTCCTCAAAGGGGCTCTTTTCTTCAGCAGGCGCCGTGGAGGGCGCTGTGGGCTCCTGCGCCGAAGGATCCGTCTGCTCTTCGGCGGACGCAGGCTCTGCGGTCTCCGCGGGGGTGGTTTCCTTTTCCTGTCCTCCGCAGGAAGACAGCAGCAGGCAGAGCGCCAGCAGCAGACATACGGCAGTCACGGTAGATTTACGCATAATTCCTCTTTTCTTTTCCGTCGGAAAAATCGTGTTTGATCTTTTTTTCATCATACCACCCGCCGCCGGAGAAATCAATCCCGGAGGCCTTTCCGGTCTTGCCGGCTCATCGGGCCTTCTCGTTTCTTCTCTCTGCGCCCCCTTCCGTTTATCGGCAAGATCGCCGGGAAGCCGCCGCAGCGCGTCGGAAAATCCGTATGGCTTCAAAAAGAGAATTAACCCCCGATCTGATGCGGATTTTGCTTGAATATCCGCCGGCAGATATGGTAAAATCATTTTTGATATCTGCAACGTTCCCGTCCCCGGCGGCCAATCCGTACCGGCGGCGGGATCTGCCCCTGCGAGAGGGAGGGAATACGCTTTGAGCTACGCTGACGAATTATTTATCAAGAACTGCCGCAATATACTGGAGCATGGCAGCTGGGACACGGATCTGGAGGTCCGGCCCCGCTGGGAGGACGGCACCCCCGCCCACACCGTGAAGATCTTCGGTGTGGTGGACCGCTATGACCTGTCAAAGGAATTTCCCATGATGACCCTCCGCCGTACCGCCTGGAAGAGCTGTCTGGACGAGCTGCTGTGGATCTGGCAGAAAAAATCCAACGATATCCATGAGCTGAGCAGCCATATCTGGGACGCCTGGGCGGACGAAAAGGGCACCATCGGCAAGGCCTACGGCTACCAGCTGAGCCTGAAGCACCATTATCCCGAGGGCGACTTCGACCAGGTGGACCGGGTGCTGTACGAGCTGAAGCACTCTCCCGCCAGCCGCCGCATGGTCACCAACATGTTCAACCATCAGGATCTGTCGGAGATGGCGCTGTATCCCTGCGCCTACAGCATGACCTTCAACGTGACCGGGAACAAGCTGAACGCCATCCTGAATCAGCGCTCCCAGGACATGCTCACCGCCAATAACTGGAACACCTGCCAGTACGCGCTGCTGACCATGATGATCGCCCAGGCCTCCGGTCTCGAGCCCGGCGAATTCGTCCACGTGATCGCGGACTGCCATATCTACGACCGCCACGTGGAGGCCGTGAAGGAGCTGATCTCCCGGGAGCCTCTGCCGGCCCCGAAGGTCAGCCTGGATCCTTCCGTTAAGGATTTCTATCAGTTCACCAGGGATTCCGTCAGAGTCGAGGATTATCAGTACCATCCCTTCGACATGAAGATCCCGGTGGCTATCTGAGGAGGCGCCCATGATCGCCATCGTTGCCGTCAGCCCCTCCTGGGGCATCGGCCGGAGCGGCGGCCTCCTGTACAGCCTGAAGGAGGATATGCGCTTCTTCCGCCGCACTACTCTGGGCAAGACCGTGATCTGCGGCCGGAAGACATTAGAGAGCTTCCCCGGCGGCAGGCCGCTGCCCAACCGCAGGACCATCGTCATCAGCCGCAACCCCTTCTACCGGCCCGAGGGCGCAGAGGTCGTCCGCAGCCCGAGGGAGGCGCTGGCCCTCACCGAAGGGCTGCCGAAGGACGAGGTCTTCGTCATCGGCGGCGGCGAGATCTACCGGCAAATGCTGCCCTACTGCGACACCGCCCTGGTGACGCGGGTGGACCGGGAGCCGGAGGAGGCGCCGGAGATCTTCTTCCCCGATCTGGAGAAGGAGGAGGGCTGGACACTCACCGAGGCCTCGGAGCCCCTGACCGAGGGGGAGTTCAGCTACCGCTTCTGCCGCTATGAGCAGAAAAAAGCTGAGGAGAAAGAGCCAGAGCTGCCTCAGCCGGAAGAAAGCAAATGATCGAACGGACCGGGCCTTTGGCCGGGCCCTTTCGGATATAGGAAGACGCTTTGGCGCCGCGGAGCCTCGGCAGGCTCCCTGCGGAGCGGATAAGGGAAGGAAAAACAAGTGAACAACTGCTGTATCGGAATATATGCCCACGTGGATGCCGGCAAGACCACCCTGTCGGAGGCCCTGCTGTACCTTTCCGGCGTCCTCAGGACCCCCGGGCGGGTGGATAAGGGCAGTTCTCTCCTGGACAACTTCACCCAGGAGCGGCAGCGGGGCATCACCATCTTCTCCAAGCAGGCGGACTTCCGCTGCGCGGAACGGCCCTTCACCCTGCTGGATACGCCGGGGCACGTGGATTTTTCCCCGGAGACCGAGCGGACCCTGGCCGTGCTGGACGCGGCCATCCTGGTGGTCAGCGGCTCCGAGGGCGTGCAGAGCCACACCCTGACCCTGTGGAAGCTCCTGCGCCGCCGGCATATCCCCACCTTCATCTACGTCAACAAAATGGACCTGCCCGGGATCGGGGAGGAAGCCCTGCTGAAGCAGCTGAGGGACAGCCTGTCCCCCGCGATCTTCCGGCCGGACCGGGACAGCGAGGAGGCCGCCGCGGAGGATGAGGAGGCGCTGGAGGAGCTGCTGACGGACGGGAGCCTTGCCCCTTCCACCCTGAAGCGCTTAGTGGAGCAGGGCAAGGCCTTTCCCTGCCGCTTCGGGTCTGCCCTGAAGCTTCTGGGCGTGCGGGAGCTGCTGGAGGATCTGGCGGCCCTCGCGCCGGCCTTCGTGCCCCGCACGGAGGAATTTGCCGCGAAGGTCTACAAGATCTCCCGGGACGAGGCCGGGACCAGACTGACCCACATCAAGCTGACCGGCGGGAGCCTGAAGCCCCGGGACCGGATCGTCTTTCCTCTGGGCGAGGAAAAGCCGCTGCAGCTGCGGCGGCCCTTCGGCGACAAATACACCCTGATGGAGAAAGCGGCGCCGGGGGATATCCTGGTGCTCACCGGCCTTTCCCTTAGCCATCCCGGCCAGGGGCTGGGGGCGGAGGAGGACAGCGATCAGGGGCTGCTGCAGCCCGTGATGCACTGCGCCCTGAAGCTGCCGGAGGGCGCCGACCCGGTGAAGGTCCGGGATCAGCTGCGGCTGCTGGAGGAGGAAGAGCCCTCCCTTTCCTTAAGCTGGAACGAGGAGAAGCAGGAGCTCTGCCTGTCCTCCATGGGCAGCGTGCAGCAGGAGGTGCTGCAGGCGGAGGCCCTCTCCCGCTTCGGGCTGGCCATAGACTTCGGGCCGGGCCTCGTCCTGTACCGGGAGACCCTGAAGGCCCCGGTGGAGGGCGTGGGCCACTTCGAGCCGCTGCGGCACTACGCGGAGGTGCATTTGCTGCTGGAGCCGGCGCCCCGGGGCAGCGGCCTCAGCTTTGAAAATGCCGCGGATCAGAACAGTCTGGCCCCCAACTGGCAGCGGCTGATCCTCACCCATCTGCAGGAAAAGGTCCACCTGGGCGTGCTCACCGGCGCGCCGCTGACCGACGTGAAGATCACCCTGCTCTCCGGCAGGGCCCACGAAAAGCATACCGAGGGCGGCGATTTCCGGGAGGCCACCTACCGGGCGCTGCGGCAGGGCCTGATGATGGGCGAGAACCTCCTGCTGGAGCCCCGCTACCGGCTCGAGCTCACGGCTCCGGCCGACTGCCTGGGCCGCCTGCTGACGGATCTGCAGCAGATGTCCGGGGAAATGCTTTCTCAGGAGCTCACCCCGACGGAGTGCCGCCTGTCCGCTCTGGTGCCGGTGTCCGGCTTCGGAGACTATCCGAAGAGCTTCAGCGCGCTGACCCGGGGCATGGGGCGGCTGTCCCTTAGCTTCGGAGATTACGCGCCCTGCGCGGAGGCAGAGGCGGTGATCACTGCTGCGGACTACCGGCCCGAGGCCGATCTGGCCAATACCCCCGACAGCGTGTTCTGCGCCCACGGGGCGGGATTTGCCGTGAACTGGCGGGAGGTGCCGGAGCACATGCACCTGCCCTATACGCTGCCCGGCATGCGGGGCAGGCAGCCGGGGAGCCCGGAGCCCGCACCCGCCAACGCCCGCGGCGGCGCCCCTTCGGGGATCTCCGCCGGACTGGACAAGGAGCTCATGGCGATCTTCGAGCGGACCTACGGCAAGGTCAGGGAGGATCCGCTGCGCTTCCTGGCCCGGGGCGGCATGGCCCCCTCCAAGCCCTATCGGGGCCGGGAGCAGCAGACCGAGCAGCAAATGCTGCTGGTGGACGGCTACAACCTGCTCTTCGCCTGGGAAGGGCTGCGGGAAAAGGCCCGGGAGGACCTGGAGGCGGCCCGGCAGGAGCTCTGCCTCAGGCTGCAGAATTATCAGGCCTACCGGGGCGTGATCCTGCTGCTGATCTTCGACGCCTATAAAGTGAAGGGGAACCCCGGCAGCGTGGAGAAGAAGGGGGATTTCTCCCTGATCTATACGAGGGAGGCCGAAACGGCGGACAGCTATATCGCCAAGGCCACCTACGACCCTGCGGAAAAGCGGCGGGTGCAGGTGGTGACCTCGGACGCGCTGGAGCAGCTGATCATTCTGGGACACGGCGCGCTCAGGCTCCCCGCCGGGGATTTTGCCCGGCAGGTGGAGGAGGCGGAGCTGGAGCTTTTGGATCAGCTGGAGTCCCTGCGGCCGGTGAAGGGGCCCGGCTCGCCGCTGCCGCTGCCGGGGCTTCCCTTGACATCTAACCCCGAAAGCACCATAATGACAACATCAGGGAGCGCCGCGCAGGCTCTCCCGGAAAGCAGGTAAACGAGCATGCAGAACGCAGAGCTTTTGGGCGGCGCCCAGTGGAAGGGCCGCCTGTGGTATGCCTACGGGACCTCGATGACGGCGCCGGTGTGGGGCCATTACGTGCCCTTTGTGGAGGCCTTCAGCGGACTCAAGGTCGTGAACCGGGGAAATCCCGGCGAGGGGCTTACCCGGAATATCGGCGGATACGCCAAAACCGGTCTCACCCTGCAGCGGGTGAAGGATCTCTCCGACGGCAAAGAGGCCGCGGATCTGATCACGCTGGAGGTGGGCCCCAACGATGCAGGCGCGCCCCTCGGCAGCATTTACGATGACGGGGAGGACAGCTTCTGCGGCTGCCTCAATCAGGCCATCCGTTTTCTGCAGCAGCATACCGCCGCGCAGATCGTGGTGCTGTCCATGACCGGCGCCCGGTATTCGCCCGCGGACGGCGCGGCCCGTCCCCCGGAATTCGTCTACGGCTCCGGGAAGGAGGGCTATACCCGTCTGCAGATGAACCGGGCCATCCGGGACGTCGCGGAGCTGAACAACGTCTACTATATCCCCGCCGGCGAAGGCAGCGGTCTGGGCCAGGCCCGGGTCGGCGCCCCGGAAAACGTCACCTATCTCAAGGATCAGATCCATCTCACCGAGCTGGGCGGCTTCAACATGGCTCTGGCGGTCTGGAGCAGGCTGAAGGACATCCCCCGTTGGTACAGCGCCCTGCCGGAGGAATGAGCTGCCCCGACCGGCTGCCGCGCCGGGGCCGATGAAAAAGCACTGCGCGCCGCTCAAAAGAGCGGCGCGCAGTGCTTTTATTTGACGTTCCCCGACAGCAGTGCGGCAGACGCGGAGCCTGCGCCCTAAGGCATTTTCCGGCCGGGAAGGCTTCCTCCTACAGCTTCATCAGCGCTGTCGCGATCCCGAAATAGACCAGCAGGGAAACAGCGTCCACGATGGTGGTGATGAAGGGAGAGGCCATCACCGCCGGATCGAGGTTCAGCTTCTTGGCGCAGAGGGGCAGCACGCAGCCGATGATCTTCGCCACCAGCACCGTGGTCACCAGCGCCAGGCAGACCACCAGAGCCACCAGCGGCGTCACCGCGGGATTTTTCAGCAGCAGCCGGTCGATCAGCATGATCTTTCCGAAGCAGGCCGCGCCCAGCACCAGGCCGCAGAGCACCGCCGTCCGGATCTCCTTCCAGACCGCCACCACCAGGTTCGAGAAATCCAGCTCGCCCAGGGACAGGGCGCGGATCACGGTAACGGAGGACTGGGAGCCGGAGTTGCCGCCGGTATCCATCAGCATGGGGATGAAGGCCGTCAGCACCACCTGCGCGGCGAGGGCCGTTTCAAAGCGGGAAATGATCATCCCGGTGAAGGTCGCGCTGACCATGAGGAGCAGCAGCCAGGGAATGCGGTGCCGGAACAGATCGAAGGGGGTGGATCTGAGGTAGGTCTTGTCCGAAGGCGTCATGGCGGCCATGATCTCAATATCCTCGGTGGCCTCGTCTTCCAGAACGTCCATGGCGTCGTCGAAGGTGATGATACCCACCATCCGTCCGCCGCCGTCCAGCACAGGCAGCGCCAGGAAGTTGTACTTGGACAGCATCTGGGCCACTTCCTCCTGGTCCGTCATGGTGTTCACGGAGATCACGTTGGTCTCCATGATGGACTCGATCCTGGCCTCATCGTCCGGGGCCAGCAGCAGGTCCTTCACCGTCACCAGGCCCAGCAGCAGCCGGTCCTTGGTCACGTAGCAGGTGTAGATGGTCTCCTTATCCACGCCGGTCCGGCGGATCCTCCGGATGGCCTCTTCCACCGTCATCTCCGGCTTCAGAGACACGTACTCGGTGGTCATCAGGGAGCCGGCGGAATTTTCCGGGTAGCGGAGGATCTCGTTGATCTCCCGGCGCATGGCGGGATCGGCGGCGGAAAGGATCCGCTTCACCACGTTGGCCGGCATCTCCTCCACGATGTCCACCGCGTCGTCCACGTAAAGCTCATCCAGCACGTCCTTCAGCTCGGAATCCGAGAAGCCCTTGATCAGCAGCTCCTGCAGCTCCGGCTCCATTTCCACGAAGGTCTCCGCGGCCTGCTCCTTCGGCAGCAAACGAAATAACAGGGGGAGCTTGTTCTCCTCCAGTCCTTCCAATACCTGAGCAACGTCCGCGGGATTCATCGTGACCAGCACGTCCCGGATCGAATTGTACCTTTTTTTCTCCAGCAGGACCCTCATGGTCTCTGCCATGCTGAAACTCTGATTTGCCATAATACTCCGCATTCATAGAATAGCGGGAGCGGCCGGCGGGTGTGAAGATCAGGCGGAAATTTCTCCACGGATGCAGAGAGATCTCCGCGTACTTCGGCCTACCGAGCTGCCATTTCCTGCATCCATGACATTTCCTCCTTTAACAAGATAGTCTGAACAGACAACGCAAGAATAATCCTTTAGCGGCCGTTTGTCAAACCTTTTTCCCGCAAAGAAAAAAATGATGCTCCCGGGTCGGAAGCATCATTTTTCGGCTTATCCTCTTATTTTTTGGCTGCCCGTTTTTTACCGGCCTTGGCGTCCGGATGCTCGGAGGGAAGCGGCAGATCGGCACTGTCCAGGATCTGCGCGGCGATCAGATGCCGGCAGGTCTCCTCCTCCTCCTGCTCGAAGCGTCCCCGGATACGGTCCAGGATCATCGGCACGTACTCCGCCTGGGTATTCCAGAGCATGATCAGCATCTGGTTCAGGGAAAAGCGGGCGAACATATCGTTCTTTCTCAGAGAGTCGCCGATGGCGGTATGCAGATCGGCAATGGTGGGCGTGATCTCGCCCTTTACGCTGAGGGGCTCTCCCTGGTCGTCGGTGAGGGTCAGCATCAGCAGGATATCGCTGCGGTTCTCCCGCGCGGCGATCCGCTTCAGGATGCGGTAGCTGCTCATGAATTCCGGGTAGGTGCAGTAGAAGGCGCCCTGCAGCCCGGCAGGCTGCTCTCCGTTCACATCGCCCGCGCCGCTCTTCAGCTGGCTCTTCTTGATCTGGATCTTCTCCAGCGCCTTCACCAGCCGCTCGGAGGGATACATGCCGAAAAGCTCCATCATGGACGCCCGGACCGTTTCGTACTCCTCCTGCGCCTCCTGGATCCTGCCGCTTTCCGTCAGGACCTCGATGGCACCGACGCTCCAGTCCTCCGAATAGGGGAAATACACCAGCCCCCGCTTGTAGCAGCGGTAGGCGTTTTCGTATTCCTTGTTCTGCCGGTAAATGCGGCAGAGCTCATCCACCGACCTGGTGTAGGCCTCGGTGAGCAGCGCGTTGCCGTAGATGACCCAGGGCTCCGTCGCCAGTATGGGCAGCAGCTCTCCCCGGTAGATTCGGCAAAGCTTTTCCAGTGCCTTCCGCTTTTCGTCGCCCACGGCGGTCAGGCTCTTCTGGTACAGCTCCTGGAAATCCTGCACGTCGCTCCGGATCTCCAGGCTGTCCGACAGGCTCAGCATTCCGTTCTTCAGGAGGATGCAGTCCTTGTCCGAGAGCTCCAGCTCCTGCGCCATCATGCGTCTGAGCCGCAGCAGCAGCACCTTGAAGCTGCCCATCGGATCCGATTCGCTGTCGGCGTAGAGATTTTCCAGCAGGGTGCTCTTCGCCTGAGGCTCAGGATATTTATACAGCAGATACAGCAGGAGCTGAGAGCCCTTGCTGGTAGGCGAATACAGCAGCGGGCTGTTGACGCCGTTGACGGTGCAGGATGCTCCGCCCAATAAGTATGCTTTGACTTTTACCTTAGATCCCTCCACGGTTCAAACGCTTCTCCATTTCTGCAGGGTCGTTGCTGTTCATGATCGCAACGTTTTCGGTGATCATACCGCTTTCCACAAGCTTCAGTAAGTGACTGTTCATCGTCTGCATGCCCAGTCTTCCGCCCTCACGGATCGCGGAGGAAAACTGGTAGGTCTTGCCCTCGCGGATCATGTTCTGGATGGCGGGCGTCACCACCATGATCTCAAACGCCGGGACGGCCTTGCCCCGCGTGGTCGGTACCAGCCGCTGGCAGACCACCCATTTCAGGACTCTGGCCAGCTGGGCCCGGATCTGCGGCTGCTTTTTGTCCGGATAGAAATCCATGATGCGGTCCACGGTATCCGCCGCGGACAGGGTATGCAGGGAGCTGAACAGCAAATGGCCGCTTTCCGCCGCCATCATGGCCGTCTCCATGGTCTCCCCGTCCCGGATCTCGCCGATCAGCAGCACGTCCGGCGACTCCCGCAGCGCCGCCTTCAGGGCGCTGGAGAAATTTTCCGTATCCGTGGCGATCTCCCGCTGGATCACGATGCTTTTCTGATGGACGTGCTCGATCTCGACGGGGTCCTCCATGGTAATGATCGTCCGGTCCTGTTTCCGGTTGATCTCGTCGATCACGCAGGCCAGGGTCGTGGTCTTGCCGCTGCCTGCGGGCCCCGTCACCAGGGCCAGGCCGCCGGAAAGGGAGGCCATGTTCATCAGCTGCGGCGGCAGTCCCATGCTGACGGCATCCGGGATCCCTAAGCGGATCACCCGGATCACGGCCGAGGGACAGCCTCTCTGGCTGAACACGTTGGCTCTGAAGCGTCCGCAGTTCGGGAGGGCAAAGGAGAAATCGTCCTCCTTCTCCGCGAAATTGCGGGGAGCCCGCCCGACCAGCCGATACAGCTCCCGGATCAGCTCCTCCAGCAGCTGCGGTGTCAGCCGCTGCTCCGGATCGATCCGGTGCTGGTGCTTTTCGACCTTATAGGTCAGCGGCAGACCGCAGACCAAAAAAATATCCGAGGCGCCTACCAGCGCCGCGTTTTCCAGTATCTCTCTAATATTCATACAGCCTCCTGTTGCGTTCTCCCCGTGTCTTATCCCCTCGGGCGATCCGTCGGACCGCCGCCCCGCGGCCTTCCGCGGTGAAGGAGAACGTTACCCGCTGCCTTGGCTTCATGCCGGAGCCTTCCTTCGTCAGCATTGAGTACATTGTAACCTTATATACCATATTTGTTCCGAAAATACAAGCAAAAACCCGGTTTTTTCTTCAAAACCGGGTCCTTGTGTTTTTGTTTGTAACCTTTTCGTCCGGCTCAGACCTCGAAAAGCAGCTCCCTGTAGGTGGGGAAGGGCCAGAGCTTCTGCGGCACGGCCATCTCCAGCCGATCCGCGGGCGTTCTCAGACGCTGCATGGACGGGACCACCCGGTCGCGGTAGAAGCGGGCCTTTTCCGCGGTGCCGGCCAGCATATCGGCCTTTTCCAGCAGCCGCTTCAGATTGTCGCTCTCCTCCTTGATCAGGTTCACCTGCTCGCTGACGTAGCTGATCACGTCATTTTCCGCGGCCATGTTAAGGGCCGGGCAGGCGCTCGTGCAGGCGTTCATGGTCTCCGCCAGCTCCTTCAGATAGGCAAATCCGGCGGGCAGGATCTCCCGGCGGGCGATGTCCACCATGGTGCGGGCCTCGATCCGGATGGTCTTGCCGTATTCCTCCAGCTTGACGGCCACCCGGGATTCCAGCTCCGCCTGATTGAAGACCTTAAAGCGGGCGAACATGGCGGCATTTTCCGGAGTCGCGTAACAGGGCACCGCGTCCACCATCGCGGGCAGATTCGGCAGGCCGCGTCTGGCGGCTTCCCGGGCCCATTCGGCGGAATAGCTGTTGCCGTTGAACACGATGCGGCGGTGCTCCGTGGCCAGACGGCAGATGATCTCGTGCATCCGGCTCTGGACGTCCTCCGCCTGCTCCAGCTCGTCGGCGATCTCCGACAGGATCTCGGCGGTGATGGTGTTCAGCACCGTGGTCGAGGGCGCGACGGAATCCGAGGAGCCCACCATGCGGAATTCAAATTTGTTGCCGGTGAAGGCAAAGGGACTGGTGCGGTTCCGGTCGGTGGCGTCCTTGACGAATACCGGCAGGGAGCTCACCCCGGTCTTCAGGCGGTGGCCCCTTAAGGAATGGGTCGCTTCGCCGATATCCACCAGCTGGTTCAGCACGTCGGCCATCTGGTCGCCGATGAAGGCGGAGATGATCACGGGCGGCGCTTCGCTGCCGCCCAGCCGCAGGTCGTTGCCGGGGATCGCCGCGGAGGCCCGCAGCAGGTCACCGTGACGGTCCACCGCGGCCAGGACCGCCGTGAAGAACAGCAGGAACTGGCTGTTCTCGTGAGGAGTGGTACCGGGCTCCAGCAGATTGACGCCGGTGTCCGTGGTCAGGGACCAGTTGTTGTGTTTGCCGGAGCCGTTGATGCCCTCGAAGGGCTTCTCGTTCAGCAGACAGTGCAGGCCGTGACGGTAGGCCACCCGCTTCAGGGTGTCCATCACGATCTGGTTCTGGTCGGTGGACAGGTTGGCCTCGCTGTAGATCGAGGCCAGCTCATGCTGCGCCGGCGCGGTCTCGTTGTGCTGCGTCTTGGCGGGCACGCCCAGACGCCACAGGACCTCGTTCACGTCCTTCATGAACGCGCAGATGCGCTCGCGGATACTGCCGAAGTAGTGGTCGTCCATCTCCTGCCCCTTGGGCGCGCTGGCGCCGAACAGAAGTCGGATCGTAGCCATGTC
>JAZLJI010000047.1:0-42861 GCA_045617825.1 Lachnospiraceae bacterium | reverse complement strand
CTCCCCTTTGCCCGGGGGGCCCCTTCGGGACCCCGGGGGCCTTTTTCGGCCAAAGAGGGCTGCCGCAGCAGCGGCAGCCCTCTGATTTTCCGGCGTTCCGTGACCGGCGGCCGGGCCAGTACTACATCAGCCACACGTAGGGCTCCTCTTCCTCCTTGGGCTTCCGGTAGCCGCATTTGGGGCACACGCCCGACTCCCCGAGGGCGATGCCGCAGAGCGGGCAGCGGTCCAGGGTACCGACTGCCTCATACTCCTGGGAGGCGGAATTTGCCCCGCTGGTGAAGCTGAGCTTCGCGATGTTCAGCTTGTCCTTCAGCAGCTCGTAGACGATCCGGATCATGCCCTCCACGGTCATGGTCTCCTTGGTGACCACCAGGCGGCAGTCCGGGTAGGCCGTCGCCAGGCCGGTCCGGAAGGCCTCGCCCTTCATGCGGTTCTGCGGGTGCCCGTTCAGGATCCCCTGCTTCTCATAGACCTCCAGGATCGCGGGAAGCAGCGGGTCGTCCTCGCGCAGGATCAGGGCGTGGTCGAAATTCTTCAGCACGGCCCAGGCGGTCTTCTGGATCTCGTTGCAGGGGAAGACCATATTGACGCCGGGGTTGATGCTGTCTTCGACTTCGATGGTCAGGGTGCCGGTGTGACCGTGCAGATACTGTGCCTCACCGCGAAAGCCGTAGAAACGGTGGGCGTACTGAATGTTCAAGGTGGCGATACTTCTCATAGCGACTCCTTTCGTATTTTCCGATTTTTCGGTATTTTTCGCGGGCCGGCCGGCTCGTCGTGTGATCGGGCAGCTGCCCTGCGCGCCGGCCTCAGCTTATCGTGCGATCGGGCGGCTGCCCCTGCGGGCCGGCCTCAGCTTGTCATTCAGCAGGCTGCGGGTGCGCCTCAGCTCATCATGTAATAGGCCAGATTCAGGTAAGCGGCAAACGTGGTCCAGACGAAGAGGACTCCCATCATGATCCCGGCGGCGCGGCGGATGCGGAAGAAGCGGATCGCGCAGACGAGGATCAGGACCCACATGAGGAGGAGCCAGATCAGGGCGACCAGGTACCTCTGATAGGTGAAGAACAGGGTGGACCAGAACAGGTTCATCGCCAGCTGTACGGCGTAGAAGGTGAGCGCGGTCCGTTTTTCGCCCTCCTCGGCTCCGGAAACGGCGACCAGGTAGGAGGCGGCCCCCATCATGCCGTAGAGCACGGTCCAGACGATGGGGAAGAGCCAGGCCGGCGGCGCCAGGGGCGGATCGGCCAACGTGCCGTAAAGCTTCATATCCTCCGCGGTCAGGAAGGCGGAAAATATACCCACCAGCAGCGGGATCAGGATCAAGGCGACCAGGAGCAGGATCCGTTTCTTCTTCGTGTCAATTCTCATGATCCTTCACCTCCCTGCTCCAGAGGCCGTGAAGGTCGCAGTAGGCGTAGACGGCCTCCGGCTCCTCGCCCCGGCAGAGGGCCCAGCAGGCCTCGGGGCTGTCTCCGGGATGCCGGGCCTTAAAGCTGAAGCCGTCCCCGGTCCGAAGCCCGATCCAGCAGATGCTGTGCTCCGCCAGCATGGGATGCGGCTTCTCCCCGACCTTGACGCGGACCGTATCGTCCTCCCGGCGGTATACCGGAACGTGCTTTTCAAAGGCGCCGTCGGTATGGTTGGCGACAAGCTCCCGCATGGGCTGTCCGCAGCACACCGTGGGGACTCCGCTGTCGGAAAGGATGGCGATCACCTTTCCGCAGACGTCACAAACATAAAAGTGCAGTTCCATAGCTTGACCTCCTTTGTCGTTTTTTAATTCTTCTTGAATTTACTGTCTAATAGTGTTATTCTTTATCTAACAGCGCGGCTCTGTTTGATGATTTCAGTATATCCGCTTATTTTGTAAGTACAATACACAGTAACGAAGCAGCCATGCTTCACCTGCGCTGGGAAACAGGAGGCGATCAATATGCAAAACCGAATTGACGAAGACTACCTGCCTCAGATCATGAGTCTCAACCCCTCCGATCTGATCAACTGGTGTCGGAACCGCAAAGCCTTTCTCGGCCTTTCCAATCAGAAGCTGGCAGAGCAGTCCGGTGTCCCCGTGGGGACCATCGACCGGATCATGGCCGGCAAATATACCGAGTTCCGCTACAGCTCCATCCAGCCCGTCGTCTCCGTCCTGATCGGTTTCAGGGAGGATACTCCCAAGCCGGAGACCGCCGACTCCCAGCAGATCCAGGACTATTACGATACCATTGAAGGCTACAAGCTGGTGGTGGAGAACAAGAACCACCTGATCGACGAGCTGAAAGCCACCTGCGAGCATCTGGCGAAGGAGATCGCCTTCCTGAAGACGGAGAACGAGCGGAAGCATGAGGCCATCGTCCGGCAGCAGGAGCACACCAGATGGCTGGAGGGCATCGTCGACGATCTGCGCCGCCGCTGACAGGGACAGCACCCGAAGAAGGCGGCGGACTCTCCCGAGCTCCCTGCCTTTACTCTCTTCATCCTGGTCACCTCCTTCTGACAAATGAAAAGTCATTGATCAAAACTCCGATTGCGGCGATTTTGCACGAATAGAGAAAACGAGTAGCAGCAACTGGATTTACGCAGTTACTGCTACTCGTTCGTTTGTCATTATACAATTTCAAAGACCCAAAAGTCATGAAAGCATGAAAGAATTATTTCCAGCGACTACTGCTTTAATTCTATCCGGAATGCTGATTTCATCTACTCCTAGCACAGTTGCCAATTCTGAATACAGGAGCTTTTCTGCTCGTTGAAAGTAATTCTTATCCATAGCAGTAGTTTTTTTACCTTGTGTTGTTCTAAACTGCTCTCTTGTATACAAAGTTTTGATTATGGCAGCTAACTGGAATGGGTCATTACTTCGAAGTGCTTGCTTATATTTTTGCTCTCGCTGCTTCTCGTTCGCAATATTAATTGGCGAGATATATTGAATATTCTGAATCAATTTGAGTGCTTCGTCTTTACTAATTAACCTTCTTATTCCAATCGGCTCCGGTTCCGTTGGTATGTATATTTTAGTTTTGGTATCCTCTTTAGGAATCAGTATGTAATACATCCTTTCTCCCTTTGAATTTTGAAAATCGGGGTGTCCAATCTCACTGATACGACAAATTCCCTCATTTGCCCTGAAGACATATTCACCTACAGTATACATATCAATAACCTCCTACATACAATTCCGTGCAAGAAAGTTATTGCGTATCCAATCAACGAACTTGTCTGTGACGGTACTATTATTATATCAAAAAATAAAATTGGATGTAAGGAAAATTCGAGCTACAACCCGATGTTTTTTTGTCGTACCATTTATAGTATCACCAGGATTGTTTTAATATTCCATTTTTGATATGATGCGGTCATCGAAGCTTAACGATGTTTACTGGAGAACTCATTACACTCCGTTCACGACCCTTATATAACGGATGTCCGAAACAAATAAGCATTGGATTTATTGAATATTTAGGAGAGAAAAAAATATTTCCATAATTATTGGTGCATTTTACGGTCACCGGCGGCCGCAGTTCCGTTTTTGAACGGTCGCTTTCCGGAGCTAAACGGCCGCCGATGTATGGTTGATTTTACTTTGTGTTGATCTTAATCGTGTAGTGTTTTGTCGCTCTCTTCAGAATCGAGTCAGCAGATACTTCATCGTTCAGGATCATTGCTTTCCAGTTTTCAGGGTCTCGCTGTGAGCAGACGATCGTACTTTTTCGCTGTTCATTTCGCTTTTCCGGAAGTTCGAACAGCACCTTGATCTCACGTTCATATTGAGAAGTTTATTCAGGAAGCAAGCCAGTATGTTGGCATTGGGGAGCTTACCCCGTATGTCCTGCATGAGCTGGTAAAGGCCATCTATGTAGATGCACCGGATAAGTCCAGCGGCAAGCGCAGACAGCATATCCACATCCAGTATGATGGACTTGGATTCATCCCTCTGAATGAGCTTTTGCCAAATGAAAAGGCGTGACCGAAGCCACGCCTTCCCATCTTTTTTCAATTCTTAAACATTTACTGTTTTACGACGCCCCGCCACTGCGGGAAGCCTTCTTTTATGGCTCGGTTTTTCCTTATCTCCCAAGGCCGCTTATTCCTGCGGCTCCTTCAGGGATTTGATGAAGCAGCGGCGGCGCTTGTGCTGCTCCTTCTCCAGATTTCTCCACTGCGCCAGCACCTTCACGTTCAGCTCCAGCGTGGGGCCGGTCTCGGCATGGGTGATCCCCATCTCGTGGCAGCCCTCGATCATTTTATTCATGACGATGGCATTGACCCCCTTCTTCTGATAATCCGGCCGGACGCCGATCAGCAGCAGGTCGATGGTGTCGTTTTTATTCAGGGCCTTCAGCATCCTGGCCCAGCCGAAGGGCAGGTATTTGCCGCGGCTCTTCTGCAGCGCGGTGGCCAGGCTGGGCGCGCCGACCCCCAGCGCCACCATCTCGCCCGCCTCATCCATCACGAAGGCGGAAAGCCGGGGATTGATCAGCGGGGCAAATTTCTTCGCGTAGCGGGCGATCTGCTCCTCGCTGAGCTCCACCGTGGAATACAGCGGCGCGTAGCATTCGTTGACCAGCCGGAAGAAGGCCGGGATGAGGGGCGCGAAGTCCCGCTGGCTCTTCGTTTCCGCCAGATGCAAGTGGTAGCGGTCCAGGATCAGCCGGGACATCCGGGACAGGCGCTCGCTGGCCTCGTTGTCCTGCGGGATCGTGATATAGTTTTCGATCCAGTCCACGTCCTTGACGTAGCCCAGAGCCGTCAGGTGTTCGATATAGTAAGGGTGATTGTAATACGTAAAGAACAGGCTCCGCCGGTCGTAGCCCTCCACCAGCATGCCCTCCCGGTCCAGATCCGTGAAGCCCAGCGGCCCGTGGATCTCGTCGCAGCCCTTTTCCCGTGCCCAGGCCTCCACCACGGCGAACAGCGCGCGGGAGACCTCGGGATCGTCGATGAAATCCACCTGGGAAAAGCGCATCCGGTTGGTGCCCCATTTTTCATTAGCGCGGTGGTTCAGGATGGCGCCGATACGGCCCACGACCTCCCCGTCCCGCTCCGCCAGGAAGCAGCGGGCCTCGCAGTAGGCAAAGGCCGGATTTTTCGCCCGGTTCCAGTCCTCCATATCGTCCGCGTAGGTGGCGGGAACGAACTGGGGCACGTCCCGGTACAGCTTGTTCGGATAATCCACAAATGTCTTTAACTGCGCATGGGTCAGGACTTCTTTGATCTCAAGCATGACAAATACCTCTCATACAAAACCGCGGCGCCCGCCTTTTCCGGCAGGCTCGTACGGCTTTTATGGCGTTCTTGATTTCCGTATGAAGTTATAGCAAAAATTTGGCTAATAATCAATAGCTTTTCGTCAAAAAGACCGCCCCGGGTCCTTCCGGGGCGGTCGATCTGTCTCCGCAGGATATCCCGCCGGCTTACAGGCAGGCCTTGATGGCGGCTGCGGTCTCGGCCATTTCCTCCGGCGTGGTCTCGCCGGGCGTCCAGCCCACCATCGCCCCGTCGTCCGTCTTCCGGGGAATGATGTGGATATGCAGGTGGAACACCGTCTGACCGGCAGCTTCCCCGTTGTTCTGCACCAGATTGAAGCCCTCGTAACCGAAGGCCTTCATCTGCGCCGTCCCGATCTTCGCCGCTACGGCCATCATGTGGCCCAGCAGCTCCTCCGGCGCCGCCGCGGCATTCGGAAAATGCTCCTTCGGCACCACCAGCGCATGGCCCCTGGCCGCCGGTCCCAGATCCAGGAATGCCCGTACCTGCTCGTCCTCATACAGCGTCGTGCTCGGGATCTCGCCCTTCGCGATCGCACAGAATACACAAAAGCCCATCCTATCCTTCCTTTCCGCCCCGCGGTCCGCGCCCGGGGCCTGATGCGTTATTTCAGCGCGGCCTGTTCGGCGGCCTGCGCCAGCTTTTTCGCGTCCTCCCGGGCCTTGACGGCCTTGGGGTCCTCCGCCGACTCCGCGCCGGGGAAGAATTCGTTCGGCAGCGTGTGCGGCTCGTGGTCCCGGTCGAACAGCTGCACGGGGAACCAGGGATTTCTCCGGTCCTCGGTAAAGCGTTCCTCCGGCACCAGATTGCGCCAGCCCTTGCCGGAAAGGATCATCGCGACGTAGTCCTTCTCGCTGTTTAAGGGCTGCTCCGTCTCCATCGCGTAGAGCGGTTTGCCGGCGATCAGCCGGGCCGTGCTGTGGATATCGTCGCCGCAGGTCATTTTCAGTCCGTGCTCCGCGGCGAATTTCATGGCCAGCGCGTCCATATAGGCCTCGTTGCCGAGATTTCCCACCTCCCAGGCGTCCGCGTGGTAGGGGTGGAGCTTGATCTCCGACTGATAGTACCGCTCTCTGAAGGGATGCGCCTGGACCACCAGACCCCCCGCGGCGTGCACCTGCTCGTACTGCTCCCGCTGGTCCCACAGGATGATATCCGGATGCGCCAGCAGCCAGGCCTCGTCCAGCCCGTAGATCAGAAAATCCTCGCCCTTGTAGGTGGTCTCCCAGCCGAAAAACACCTTCAGCCCATAGGCGGCCGCCGCCTCCTTCGTGCGTCTCCAGGCATCGCAGTAGCCCTTCACCCAGTCTGCCCAGGGCAGCTCCTTCGGCACGCAGGTATTGCCCTTGTAAAAGTGATCCGTCACGAAGATGCCGTCGTAGCTCCGTTCCTTATACCAGGGCAGATACTCGTCTCCGCCGGATTTGCCGCATTTCGATGCCCAGGAGGTATGCAAATGCGTTTCGTAAAGATAGCCCATTTCGTTCCTCTCCTATCGGGGTCTCCCCGTCCGATCCATTATACCTTCCCCTTTATTAAATTGCCAGTCGGAAAATTTAATATTTTTTTTCGGACTCTATCATTGACGGCTCCCTCTTTTTTATCTATAGTAGAAACGTTCTTTATCAGGAGGTTTTCCATGTTCAAACTTTTCAAACACATGAAGCGGACCGAGCGGATCTACGCGGTTCTGTGCATCATCGTGGTCACCGTCAACTCCTTCTTCGAGCTGAAGCTCCCGGACTACATGACCGAGCTCACGGTGCTGATCCAGAACGGCGCGGAGGACCTTTCCGCCATCGGCCGCATCGCCCTGCAAATGCTGCTGGTCGTCGTCATCAGCGCGTCGCTGACCGTCCTGAGCGGTTTTCTGTCCGCCAGATGCTCCTCCGGCTTTACCTTTACCCTGCGGGATCGGCTGTTCGGTCACGTGACCGGCTTCGATCAGGCGAATATGCAGCGCTTCTCCATCCCTTCGCTGATCACCCGTACCACCAACGATATCATGCAGGTCCAGAACTTCACCGCCATGGGTCTCGGCCTCTGCATCAAGGCGCCGACGATGGCGATCTGGGCCATCATCAAGATCCTGGGCCGTTCCTCTCAGCTGTCCCTGCTGACCGCGGCCTTCGTTCTGGTGCTCTGCGCCTTCCAGTTCTTCGTGATCTATAAGGTCACGCCCCGCGTCCGTATCGTGCAGAAGCTCACCGATGCCATCAACCTGGTGGCCCGGGAGACCATTTCCGGGATCAACGTGGTCCACGCCTTCAACGCCGAGGATTATCAGAACGAAAAGTTCGAGGGGCCCAACGGCAAGATGATGCAGATCCAGCTGAAGAACCAGCGGCTATTTGCCGGCATGGGGCCCATCATGGGCCTGGGCATGAACGGGCTGGCGCTGGCGATCTACTGGGTCGGCGCCGGGATCCTTTCCGGCATGGCCAACTACGGCGACCGGCTGACCTTCTTCAGCAACGTGGTCGTGTTCAGCTCCTATGCCACCCACGTGGTGATCTCCCTGACCCTGCTGGTCATGATCTTCATGTTCCTGCCCATGGCGCAGGTCTCCGCCGAGCGTATCAACGCGGTGCTGGATGCCAAGGCTGAGATCCGTGAGGGCAGCCGCACGGAGGGCAACGGCAAGGGCACCCTGGAATTCAGGCACGTTTCCTTCACCTATCCGGATGCCCAGGAGGAAGAGCTTTCCGATATCAGCTTCTCCGTGAACAAGGGTGAGACCCTGGCCATCATCGGCTCCACCGGCAGCGGCAAGACCACGCTGGTCTCCCTGATCGGCCGCTTCTACGACGCCAGCGACGGCGAGGTGCTGATCGACGGCGTCAACGTGAAGGATTACAGCTTTGAGGGCCTGTACAACAAGCTGGGCTATATCACCCAGAAGGCCGTGCTGTTCTCCGGCTCTGTAAAGGAAAATATCACCTTCGGCAGGAAGGACGGCGAATTCACCGAGGAAGCGGTCGCGGCCGCCCTGGAGACCTCCCAGGCGGCGGAATTCGTGGCCCGGCTGGAGGGCGGCACCGACTATCAGCTGGCTCAGGCCGGCAAGAACGTGTCCGGCGGCCAGAAGCAGCGGCTGTCCATCGCCCGCGCCCTGGCCAGGACCCCCGAGATCCTGGTCTTCGACGACTCCTTCTCCGCGCTGGACTATGCCACCGACGCCAAGCTGCGCAGCGCACTGGCGCAGAATTTCGCCGACAGCATCCGGGTCATCGTGGCCCAGCGTATCGGTACGATCCGCCACGCCGACAAGATCCTGGTCCTGGACGAGGGCCGGATGGTGGGGCTGGATACCCATGAGAATCTGATGAAGAACTGCCCCGTTTACCGGGAGATCGCCGAGTCCCAGCTTTCCGCTGCGGAGCTCGGTTAAGGAGGTGCCGCTATGCCGCCCAGAGGAAATATGACACCCATCGACAGGAACATCAAGATCGCTCCCGCCCTGGGGAAAACCTTCAGATACATGAAGAAATACCTGCCCGTCGTGATATTTGCCATGGCGCTGTCCGTGGTCTCCACCGTGCTGGCCGTTATCGGACCGAATAAGCTGGGAAGCATGACCGACCTGATGAAGGACGGCCTGGCCACCGGCATCGACCTGAAGGCCGTCGGCAGGGTCGGCTTCACCCTCCTGGCCCTGTACGGAAGCAGCGCCGTCTGCTCCGGTCTGCAGCAGTATCTGATGGCCTCCTCCACCCTGAAGCTTTCCCGGGAAATGCGCGGCGATCTGGCCGCCAAGATCAACCGGGTCCCTCAGGTCTATTTCAATAGGAACAGCCAGGGCGATATCCTGTCCCGGATCACCAACGACGTATCCAACCTGCAGCAGGGCCTGTCCAATGCCCTGCCCAGCGTTCTGTCCAACATCGTGCAGTTCGTCGGCTGCCTGGTCATCATGCTGCTGACCGAATGGCGCCTGACCCTGTGCATCATGGCTACGGCCTTCCTGGGCTTTTCCACCACGATCCTGCTGATGAAGAAGTCGCAGAAGCACTTCATCGCCCGTCAGAAAAATCTGGGCGCCCTGAACGGCTACGTGGAAGAAATGTACACCTGCCACCAGATCGTCCGCAGCTCCCGGGCCGAGGAGGAGGTGCTGCGCCGCTTCAAGAGCCTGAACGAGCAGGTCTACGACGCCAACTGGAAGAGCCAGTTCATTTCCGGCGTGATGCAGCCCGTCATGATGGTGGTCGGCAATATCTCCTACGTGCTGGTCTGCGTGCTGGGCTCCCTCTTCGTGCTGCGGGGCGAAATGAAGTTCGGCGTCATCGTTTCCTTCATCATGTACACCCGGATGTTCACCCAGCCCCTGTCTCAGCTGGCCCAGAGCCTGACCAACCTCCAGAGCGTGGCGGCCGCCTCCAACCGGGTCTTCGAATTCCTCGACAGCGAGGAGCTGCCGGAGGAGGGCGATAAGCCTGCCTTTACCGGGACCCCCAGCGGCGCCGTGGAATTCGACCACGTGCGCTTCAGCTATCCGGACAAGCCCGAAAAGATCATTATCAAGGATTTCTGCGCCAAGGTGGAGCCCGGCCAGAAGGTCGCCATCGTCGGCCCCACCGGTGCCGGCAAGACCACCATGGTGAATTTGCTGATGCGCTTCTACGATATCAACAGCGGCGCTATTCGGATCGACGGCATCCCCACCACCGAGCTGCGCCGGGACGATATCCACCGCATGTTCGGCATGGTGCTCCAGGACACCTGGCTCTTCGAAGGCACCGTCCGGGAAAATCTGGCCTACAATCTGGAAAACGTCACCGACGAGGATCTGGAGCGGGTGCTGAAGGCCTGCGGCATCAGCCACTTCGTCCACGCCCTGCCTGAGGGACTGGACACCGTGCTGTCCGAGACCACCAGCATTTCCGCCGGTCAGAAGCAGCTGTTCACCATCGCCCGGGCCATGCTGCAGAACAGCCCCATGCTGATCCTGGACGAGGCCACCTCCTCGGTGGATACCCGTACCGAGCTGATCATCCAGCGCACCATGGACCAGCTGACCCGGGGCCGGACCAGCTTCATCATCGCGCACCGGCTCTCCACCATCCGCAACGCCGACCTGATCCTGGTCATGGACCACGGCGACGTGGTGGAAAGCGGGACCCACGAGGAGCTGCTGGAGAAGGGCGGCTTCTACGCGAAGCTGTACAACTCCCAGTTCGAGCAGACCGCCTGAGGGCCGGGCGCCTCACGAACCGCCTGAGGGCCGGGCTGCTTAAAGGCCTGGGTCTGCCCAAGGGCGCCGATCCAAAAGACCTGCCGTTGACAGCGGCAGGTCTTTTTGTTATCCTTATGGCAAATATCTTCCATGAGTTTTCGAGCTTCACGGACCTAAGGCGGCAGCTATGGACGGGGAGCCGGGGCCTGCCGGGAAACGGGCAGACCTTCCGCATTCGAAAAGGAGACTGCATGAAGCGCTTTTCCCTGAGGCAGCTGGTCTTTATGGCCCTCTGCGTTGATTTTGGTCTTGTCTTTAAGAAAGTCATCTCGCCTCTGGCCAATCTGACGACCGAGGCGCTGCATATCCCCGGCGGCATCAGTACCGCCTTTTCCCTGGCTTTTATCGTGATCGCCGCAGGTCTCGTGAACCGCTTCGGCGCGGGACTGCTGATGAGTCTGGTCCAGTGCGTGACCGCCCTGGCCTTAGGCAGCGCCGGCAGCATGGGCCCGCTGGCGGTGATCGGCTTCGCCGTCCCCGGTCTGCTGACGGACCTGTGCCTTCTGCTGCGCAGGACCGCCGTGCCCCGGGAGATCCCGCTCTTTCTCGCCTGTCTGCTGGGCAGCGTCAGCGCCGCCTTCTGCGCCAATACCCTGGTGTTCGGCTTAAGAGGGCCGGTCCTGCTGCTGTACCTCTTCGTCAGCGCGGCGGCAGGGGCCGTGGCCGGGATCGGGGCCGTCTTTGCCGCAGAGAAGCTGCGGAGGGCCCTGCCCGGGCTCTTTTCAGCGGAGGAAGGGCCCCGGAAGCGTCCGAGAGAGAATACCGGGGAAGCCCCCGCCGCCGAGGCCGCGGAGGAAGGGAGGGACCGCTCATGAACGGAAAGAAAGCCATGCTGCTGACCACTCTGGCGCTGCTCGTCTGCGCCGGGATATTCGCCCTGCTCTGGCAGCGCCTGCGCACCCCCGCCGCGGAGGGCGCCCTGCAGCTGCTGCAGGAGGGGCAGACCGAGGAGCTCCCCTTTGCCCTCCTGGACGCCGGCGAGGTGAAGGGGACGCTGGTGCGTTCCAAGGGAAATGAAGAGATCCTTGCCCGGGGTATCTCGGTCAAGGATCTGCTGAAGGATCGTTCCTATTCATTTATCGAGGCGGTCTCCGACGACGCCTACACCGCGAGGATCCCGGCGGAGGATGCCGCCCGGGCCTATATCATTCTGGAAGAAGGCAAGCCCCGGCTCATCGTCTTCGGGGACACCGACGCCAAGCGCTCCGTGAAGGGGCTTATCCGTCTGGAGCTGCACTGAGCGCTCCGCCTGTTCCGACCGGTCATCTCTCCGCTGTCTCATTTCTCAGCCCGGGTGCGCTCGCATCCGGGTCATTTTGCCTCTGCGCCCTTCTCAGCCCTCCTGCAGGCTCAGGTACCGCTCCAGCAAATGCTGCCGCATTTCCCGGGGACAGCTCACCGTGAGGATCCTGCCGGCCGGGATGCCCCGCCAGAGCAGCCTCGTCCGGATGCTCTCCGCGATCCGGGAGTTCACCGTGGCGATCAGGATATAGTCGTACCGCATGTCGTCGATGGCATCCGCCGGATCCACGTCCAGGCAGCAGCGGCGGTACTCCCAGAAGTCCTCGTCGATCATCCCCACCACCCGGCAGTAACCGTTCTCCCGGATACGGGCGGCCAGCTGCTGCCCGAAGGTCCCGGCGTTCCAGATCACGATGTCCTTTCCGTAAAACTCCCGGCTGTAGGGGGTATATTCCTCCTGAAGCTCCTTGAGGACCCCGCCGGAGCGCATGATCGCCGTGGCCAGCAGGAGATCGTCCACCTGCTCCTTCAGCCGGTATTCCTCGGGATACCGCGCCGCAAATGCCTGCAGCTGCCCGTACAGGAGCCGCAGTCCCGCCGCTTCCCTGGCAAAGGAGGCGGTTTTTTTCAGCATGGAATCCTCCCGCTGCCGGTAATGGTACGCGCTGCAGTCGATGATCTGGACGCTCCGGCAGTCCATCAGATAGGGATAGACCACCGCGGCATCCTCGCCGATGGAGATCCGGGGGTCCACCGCGTTCTGGTGCGGCAGCAGCATTTCCCGCCTGAAAAGCTTGTTCCACAGGTAGGTCGTGATGCCGAAGCGGAAGAATTCCCCGAAGGAGATCATGTTTTTCTTCAGCTCCTGCAGCCGCTTTCCCTGATAGCGGCCGGCCGGGATCTCGCTGAGCATCACCGTGCGGCTGTCGAAGAGGTCCTTTTTCTGCCCGGCCACCACCAGATCCGCGCCGGAAGCGGCCATGGCCCGGTACAGCTCCTCGTAGAAGGAGGGCTCCACCCAGTCATCGCCGTCCACGTAGCCCGCGTACGTGCCGGTGGCGGCGGCCAGACCGGCCTTGCGGGCCTCCACCAGCCCCTTGTTCTTCTGATGGATCACCCGGATCCGGGCGTCCTTCCTCGCGTACAGATCGCAGAGCTCCGGACAGCGGTCCGGGGAGCCGTCGTCGACCAGGATGATCTCCAGATTTTTGTAGGTCTGCTTGATCAGACTCTCGATGCAGATGCCCAGATACCGGTCGATCCCGTAAACAGGCACCACTACGCTGATAAGCGGCTCGGTCATACGTACTCCTTTCGGGCCTTACTGCGCCGTCCATCTGCCGGAGCAGCCGCAGGGCAGCACCAGCCCCAGCTCCTTCGCCCGGGCGCTGCCGGTGACCGGAAGCCCCACCTCGTCGGAATCCACCGTGCCGCCGAAGCGGGAGGCGATCTCTTCCTTTAAGAAATAGGCCATGACGCCGGGCTGCAGGCCGGTGGTATAGGAATTGATCAGGAAAAACAGCGGATCCTCGGAAAGGATCCGCGCGCAGGCCGCGATCAGCGGATGCACCGTCTCCTCGATCTTCCACAGCTCGCCCTTGGGGCCTCTGCCGTAGGAGGGCGGATCCATGATGATCGCGTCGTAAAGGCTGCCGCGCCGCTGCTCCCGCTCCACGAATTTCATGCAGTCGTCCACGATCCAACGGATCGGCGCCTCCTCCAGCCCGCTGGACCGGGCATTTTCCTTAGCCCAGCCCACCATGCCCTTGGAGGCATCCACGTGGGTCACCTGCGCGCCCGCCGCCGCGGCCGCCAGGGTCGCGCCGCCGGTGTAGGCGAAAAGGTTCAGGACCTTCACGGTCTTCCCCTGCGCCCGCCGCGCCCGGATCAGCTCGCTGAACCAGTCCCAGTTGGCCGCCTGCTCGGGGGAGAGGCCGGTATGCTAGAATTTGAAGGGCTTCAGATGAAAGCGCAGCTCCCCGTAGCCGATCTCCCACTCATCCGGCAGGTCGAAAAATTCCCATTCGCCGCCGCCCTTGGCCGAGCGGTGGTAATGCGCGTTGGGCTTTTTCCAGCCGGGCAGCGTCTTCTCCGTGGACCAGATCACCTGCGGATCGGGCCGCACCAGCAGGTATTTGCCCCAGCGCTCTAACTTTTCTCCCTCGGAGGTATCCAGTACCTCGTAGTCCTTCCAGCCGTCTGCCAAAAACATAAAGCCACCTCACATCCTGTGATGTCCCTATCATAGCAAATGCCGGCGGGAAATGCCACCGAAACTTGCGGCGGAAGGGCCCCGCGCTCCGTATTTCTTGAAAGAAGAGTTGTACTTTCTTCAAAAAAAGTGTATGATACCCAGTGAAGTATCCCGTCAGTTCGAAACCTTCCTGACGTAAAATAAAACTAAAGGAAACCTGCCTATGCAGAAGAAAAAAACCAAGCTGGTGGCTCTCACCGGCATCATTGCCGCCTTGTACGTTCTCGCGGTCCTTCTGGGCGCTCCGCTCGCCTCAGGCGCGGTGCAGCTGAGATTTGCCGAAGCCCTCACGGTGCTGCCGGCCTTTACCGCCGCGGGCCTTCCCGGGGTAACGCTGGGCTGCTTTCTGTCCGCCCTGCTCACCGGCGCGCCGCTGCCGGACATGATCTTCGGCACACTGGCCACGCTCCTGGGCGCCGTCGGCACAAGACTGCTGCGGACGCGGAGGCTGCCGGCGCTGCTGTGCCCGATCGTCAGCAACAGTCTGATCCTGCCCTTCGTTCTGCGCTGGGGCTACGGGATAAGCGGCAGTCTGGGCTACTTCTTCGTGACCGTCGCGCTGGGCGAGATCCTCAGCGTCGGTCTTCTGGGCAGCTTACTATGGAATCTTCTAGAACGCCGCAAGGGCGATATTTTGGGGAAAGCACAGGAATAGATCATGTATACAATCGATTTTGACAAACCTCAGTGGGTACATTTCATGGGCATCGGCGGCATCAGCATGAGCAGCCTGGCTCAGTTTGCCTTGAGCCGCGGCTTTATCGTCAGCGGCTCCGATAAGTGGGAATGCAAGAACACCCTGCGCCTGCGGGAAATGGGTGCCCGGATCGCCATCGGTCAGAGCCCGGAGAACATCGTTCCCGGCATTGATTTCTGTGTCAATACCGCTGCCGTCCACGCGGACAACCCGGAATACGTCGCCGCCAAGGCCGCCGGTCTGCCGATCCTCACCCGCGCGCAGTTCCTGGGCCAGATGATGTCGCATTTCCCGGAATCCTTCGCGATCTCCGGCACCGACGGCAAGACCACCACCACCGGCATGGTCACCGAGATCCTGATGGCGGCGGATGCCGACCCCACCGTGTCCATCGGCGGGCTGCAGGAGAGCATCGGCGGCAATCTGCGGCTGGGCTCCTCTCCTTATTTCGTGGCGGAGGCCTGTGAGTTCACCAACAGCTTCCTGGAGCTCTACCCCAAGACTGCGATCATTCTGAACATCCGTCCGGATCATCTGGACTTCTTCGGTACCCTGGAAAATATCCGCAAGTCCTTCCGCAAATTTGCCGAGCAGGTCTCCCCTGACGGCTGCCTGGTGGCGGAAAGCGACATCGACGACGTCCGGGAGCTGATAAAGGGCCTGCCCTGCCGCGTGGTCTACGTGGGCAAGGAGGACGGCGACGATTACCGGGCGCTCAACGTCACCAGCACCAAGCTGGGGCTGTGCAGCTTCGATTTCTATAAGAAGGACGAGCTGCTGGGCCGCATCGACCTGAACGTGCCCGGCGCCCACAACGTCACCAACGCCCTGGCCGCCGGCTCCGCCGCGCTGGAGCAGGGGATATCCTTCGCAGCCGTCAAGACCGGTCTGGAGCGCTTTGCCGGCGTTCACCGCCGCTTTGAGAAGCGGGGCATCCTGCGGGAGGATATCCCGGTGATGGACGACTTCGGTCACAACCCCGGCGAGATCGACGCCACCTACCACGTGGCCAGGAATTACCCCTACAAGCTGACCTGCATCTTCCAGCCCTACACCTACAGCCGCACCAAGGAATTCTTCAATGAGTTCGTGGACGTGCTGTCCCAGTTCGACCGGGTCGTTCTGTCCGACATCATGCCGGCCCGGGAGACCGACGATCTGGGCGTTCATTCCTCCCAGCTGCGGGACGCGATCCTGGCAAGAGGCACGGAATGCGTGTATCTGCCGGAATTTCCTGAGATCGTAGAATATTTATTGGAAAATTCTTCCAACGGCGAAATGTTGATAACTATGGGCTGCGGAAACGTTGATTTAGTGGCGGATATGCTGGTCGCCTCCGACTTATGCACATCATCCACACTGAAAACCCTGTAAATGCTGTTGATAACGTCATTTCAGAATTGTCTTGATCGATAAGCGATTTTGCGTTATATCCACATTATCCACATTATCCACATTCAAAATCCGGCTCTTTGAGCCGGGTTTTGTGCGCTTGCAAAGGATTTTATCTGTGTTATACTGTAATCCCTTGAGGAGGTCACCATGAAGCTCACCAGTTATGTATCAGCGGGGCAAACGCTGGTTTCCAATAACTTCATCGATCGCTATATGGCCGGTGCCAGCGGCGAATACGTTAAAGTATATCTGTATCTGCTCCGGCTGCAGAGCGAGCCCGACGTTTCGGTGACGCTTCTGGCCGACCGTCTGGATCTGACCGAGAAGGACGTCATGCGCGCGCTCCGCTATTGGGAGACCGCCCGCCTGATCAGCCTGCAGAAGGGCGCTCAGGGAGAGCTCTCCGGGATCACCCTCCTTACGGAGCAGGCCCGCGGCGCGGAGACCGCAGCGGTGCCCGGCCCGACCGGGAAGGCGGCTGCTGAGGAAGGACCCGGTCCGGCCGGGAAAGCGGCTCCCGAGGAGAGCTCCGGCCAGGCAGCGCAGGCGGATCTGCCTTCTGCGGTAAATGCGGCTCCGGCCGCGCCCGCGGCGTCCCGGCAGCCTGACGCGGAGGCCGCTGCGCTTCCCGCCCGGAAGAATTACGATCTGGAGACCATCGGCAGACTGCAGGAGCAGGAGGATTTCGCCCTGGCCCTCATCGCCGCCGAGCAGTATCTGCAGCGGACCCTGACCAGACGGGACACCGATCTTTTCGCCTACCTGTATCAGGAGCTGGGATTTTCCGGCGAGCTGCTGGAGTATCTGGTGGAATACTGCGTGAACGGAAAGAGCGACGCCGTGAAAAAGCCCGCCTTCCTGCGCTATATCGAAAGCGTGGCGCTGGGCTGGCACAGCGAAGGGGTGCGGACCCTGGAACAGGCGAAGGCCGCCGGCCGGGATTTCACCGAGGAGGGGCTGGCAGTGGTTAAGGCCTTCGGGATCCGGGGCCGGAACCTCACCGAGGCGGAGCGGCTGCGCATCGAGCGCTGGCACCGGGACCTGGGCATGTCGGCCGAGATGATCAAGGAGGCCTGCGCCCGGACCATGGACAGCATCCACGAGGCCAGCTTCCCCTACGCCGAGAAGATCCTGACCACCTGGGCCGAGAAAAAGCTTCATACCGTGGAGGCCGTCAAGTCCCAGGACAGCAGCCGGAAGCCCCAGGCGCCGGCTGCCGGAAAGAACCGGAACGACCGTTTTGCCTTCGCGTACCAGCGGCAGACCGATTACGACGCCATTCTGAATGAGGAGACCCCCGTATGTTAAGCAACGAACAGTACTCCCGGGTGATGCGGGAATATGAAAAACGCCGTCTGGAAGCCCGCTCGGTGCTGGAGGCCCGCCGGCAGGAGATCCGGGAGAAGCTTCCGGAGTACCGGGCGCTGGACGAGCAGCGTCTGGAGCTGACCATGGAACGGGCCAGAAGACTGATCCTCTCCGACGGAGCCGGGGCCGCCGACGCCCAGACCCTGAGCCGTCTGAGCGAGCGGAAGCAGGCGGCGCTGCTTTCCGCCGGCTACCCCGCGGACTATCTGGAGCTGCCCGTCAGCTGCCCCCTTTGCCGGGATACCGGCCTCGTGAACGGCGAGAAATGCAGCTGCTTCAAGGCCACCGCCATGAACGTCCTGTATCACGATTCGCCCCTTTGGGACCGGGCCGAGGCGGAAAGCTTTGACCGGGCCGATCTGAGCCTGTTCGATCCCGAGCCTCTGGAAGCCCTGGGCGGCCTTTCTCCCCGGGAGAACATGCGCCGGCTGCTGGCCTTCGGGCAGAGCTACGTGGCAAATTTCGAGCGGCAGCGGGATTCTCTGCTGCTGATGGGGCCGGTGGGGACCGGCAAGACCTATCTCTGCAACGCCATCGCCGGCGCGTTATTAAAGGAAGGCTTCGCGGTGCTGTATCTGACCGCGGCGGAGTACTTCGACAAGATCGCGGAGATCGCCTTCGGCAATTCCGGGACCGGCAGCTTCGAGGAGCTGATGGCCGGCACGGACCTCCTGCTGATCGACGATCTGGGGATGGAGCAGCCCAGCAGTCTGGTGCAGAGCAGCCTTTTCCGCACGGTGAACGAACGCCTGCTGAAGGGGCAGGCCACGGTCATCTCCACGAATCTCAGCCTGAACGATATCAAGAACAATTATAACGAGCGGGTCGCCTCCCGCATGCTGGGCGGCTACCGCACCCTGCGCTTCGGCGGCGGCGATATCCGCGTGGCCAAACGCAGACTGCGGACCTGAGACCGCGGCCCGCGGAACAGGCCACATCCGGGCAGGCCGGGCTTTTGTGCGCCGCAGGCGGCGCCTCCGCGGAAAAGCCTCTGATTTTCTGCAGATTTCGGAAGATTTTCCGAAAAGAGGTGGTCTTTCCCGGAAAAGTATAGTATGATAGCAGAGTCACAGGACTGCATTTCTATCATGTGATCGGCAGCCTCACCGCTGTCCCCATAGAAATAATCATCAGGAGAACCGACATGGAAGCACAAAAGCATTTTGGACCTCTGGGCATCATCGCCCTGCCGGGTTGTGAGAAGCTGGCGAAGCAGGTAAACTCTTATTTGGTAGCCTGGCGGGCCGACCGCGAAAGCGATCAGGCAGGTTATGTGGAAGACTCCTATATCATCGATACGGATCTGCCGCGCTTCGGCAGCGGTGAAGCCAAGGGCGTCATCAAGCAGACCGTTCGCGGCTACGACCTGTACATCATGGTGGACGTCTGCAACTACAGTGTGGAATACAGCATCAACGGCAAGATGAACCCCATGTCTCCCGATGATCATTATCAGAACCTGAAGCGTATCATTGCGGCCTGCACCGGCAAACCCACCCGTATCAACGTGGTGATGCCGTTCCTGTACGAGAGCCGCCAGCACCGCCGCACCAACCGGGAGTCCCTGGACTGCGCCATCATGCTCCAGGAGCTGGTGGATATGGGTGTTGACAACATCATCACCTTCGACGCTCACGATCCCCGGATCTGCAACGCGGTCCCCCTTTCCGGCTTCGACAGCATGCCCACCTCCTATCAGTTCGTCAAGACCCTGATCAACCTGGATCTGCACGAGAAGTTCGACAAGGACAACGTGCTGATCATCAGCCCCGACGAGGGCGCCGTGGAGCGCGGCATCTACTTCGCCAGCATCCTGGGCGTGAACGTCAGCATGTTCTATAAGCGCCGCGACTACACCCGTGTCGTCAACGGCAAGAATCCCATCGTCGCTCACGAATACCTGGGCGAGTCTCTGGAGGGCAAGACCGCTATCGTGGTCGATGACATGATCGCTTCCGGCGACAGCATTATCGACGTAGGCCGCCAGCTGAAGGCCCGCGGCGCCAAGCGCGTGATCGCCTGCGCCTCCTTCGGTCTCTTTACCGCCGGCATGGAGCGCTTCGACGAGGCCGTCAAGGAAGGCGTCATCGACAAGGTGCTCACCACCAACCTGATCTATCAGAATCCCGAGACGCTGCGGAGGGACTACTACGTCAGCGTGGATATGAGCGAATATCTGGCCAGCATCGTGGATACGCTGAACCACAACCGCTCCATGGAAAGGCTGATGACCCCCACCGAGAAGATCACCAGCAAGCTGAAGCAGCAGTAAGGCCATCGAACGCGGAAGCGGAAGAGCAGACGCTCTTCCGCTTTTTGTTGGAAAAATCCGGATTTTGTGATAAGATGTCCTCAGGCAAACAGAAGGGACAGCAGCATGAGCTCCAAGAAACACGAAAAAGAAATCGGTAAGAGAACCATCATCCAGCGCTACGGCCTGACCCCCGCCCTGATCGGCAAATGTCTCCCGCCGCCCCGCAAGGTGCAGCATCCGGGCTATGAATCCGCGGCCCCCACGCTGCTCTGGAAGGAGAGCGACGTGATCAGGGCCATCGAGGAGAATCCGGAGATCCGCCGGACGCTGGAACGCAAGGCCAATAAGCAGAAGGAAAAGGCAAAGCGCGCTCAGGACGCCGCCGACTATCTGGCGGGCTTTTCTCCGCAGAGCCTGTTTGAGGAAGGAAAGCAGCTTACCCGCCGCTTCATCCTCCATATCGGCCCCACCAACAGCGGCAAGACCTACCAATCCCTGCAGCGCCTGAAGACCGCCGGGACCGGCGCCTATCTGGGCCCGCTCCGGCTTCTGGCTCTGGAGGTCTTTGAAAATCTGAACAACGACGACTGCCCCTGCAGTCTGCTGACCGGCGAAGAGCACATCGACGTGCCCGGCTCCGGCATCACCGCCTCCACCATCGAGCTGGCCGACTACAGCGAGCACTATGACGTGGCCGTCATTGACGAGGCCCAGATGCTGGCCGACCCCGCCCGGGGCCCCCACTGGACCAGAGCCATTTGCCTGATCGACGCGGAGGAGGTCCACCTCTGTCTTGCCCCCGAGGCAGAAGAGCTGGTGGTCCGCATGGTGGAGGAGCTGGGCTCGCCCTATGAGATCTTCCGCCACGAAAGGCTGGTGCCGCTGACCTTCTCCGGCCTCTTCCGGGAGATCAGCGAGGTGAAGCCCGGCGATGCCCTGATCACCTTCTCCCGCAAGGGCGTGCTGCAGCTGGCCGCCGCTCTGGAGCAGAGCAAGATCAAGGCCAGCGTGATCTACGGCGCCCTGCCCCCCGCCTCCCGCCGCGAGGAGGTCCGGCGCTTCTCCGAAAAGGAGACCCGGGTCGTGGTCGCCACCGACGCCATCGGCATGGGGATCTCCCTGCCCATCCGCCGCGTCATCTTCGTGGATACCGAGAAATTCGACGGGACCTCCGTCAGGCCCCTGAATCCCACCGAGATCCGCCAGATCGCCGGCCGCGCCGGCCGCTTCGGCAAATACGACAAGGGCGACGTACTCACCATGGCCAACCCCCGTCTGATCGCCCGGGCTCTGACGCAGCCGATCAAGCCCATCACCCGGCTGACCATCGGCTTCCCCGAGGAAGCCCTGGACTATGACCGCCCCCTGCAGGAAATGCTGAAGCAGTGGGATCAGCTGCCGGCCAATGAGCTCTTCTGCCGGGAGGATATGCGGGAGGCCGAGCAGCTGCTGAATAAGCTGGGCAAGGTACCCGTCGGCACCGACAAGCACCTGATCTACACGCTGATCACCTGCCCCATCGACGTGAAAAACGATACCCTGGTGAGCTACTGGCGGGAATGCTGCCAGAAGATCTTCCGGGGCCAGACGATCCCCAAACCCTATTTTGAAGAAAATACCCTGGAGCACTGCGAGCTGCAATACCACGCCTACGACGTGTATCACCAGCTGCTGCGTCGTATCGGCATCGAGGACGACTGCCTTCTGGAGAAGGATATCCTCAGCCAGCGCATCAACGGCTTCCTGAAGCAGAAAAAGCTGAGCTTCCTGAAGCGCTGCCGCATCTGCGGCCGTGAGATGCGCATCCAGGACAAATACAGCATCTGCGATAACTGCTTCAACCGCCAGACCGCGGAGGATTGGCTGGACTCCTGAAGCAAAAACACGGCGGGAAGCCCTTGGGCTTCCCGCCGTATTTTCTGCCCCTCTCCCGGAGCCAAGGTGCATCTTTCGGCCATCGGTCAAAACAGGCTCAGGAGCTCTGAGAAGTCGTAGACGTAAGCGTCTGCGGCTTCCTGCATTTCCCGGACAAATTCGACGGAGGATTCGTCATAGATCCCGCAGACCTGCATGCCCGCCAGCTTGCCTGTCCGGTCCGCATTGCAGTTGTCATCCACGAACAGGATGTCCCCGACCGGGATGCCGAGGCGCTCCGCCGCCATCGTATAAATGGCCGGATCGGCCTTGGTCGTGGAAAAATCGTCGCAGGACCAGACGTGGGAAAACAGCTCGAAGATCCCGAGCCGCCGCAGGCAGGGATCCAGCATACAGTGCGGGCTTGCCGTCAGCACGTTCAGGTCGATGCCCCGGGCCTTCAGCTTCAGAAGGGTGGATACCACGTTCTTTTTCGCGGGGATCCGGTACGCATATTCCTGAATGGCATATTCCCGGATCCGGCTCATGATCTCCTCCTCCGCCAGCGGGATCCCCAGCTGCTTAAAATAGCGGGCCGTTCCCTGATATCCCAGCGGAGTGATGGTTTTGATGATGTCGCGGTCATAGGCGATCCGGTTTTCCTCCAGGATCCGCAGCATCACCGCGCTGAAGGTCGGCATGGAATCGACCAGTGTTCCGTCAAAGTCAAATAAGCAGGCCTGTATCATAGCAGCTTTCTCCTGTAATGCAGCTCTTGCCTTTCTATTATACTGTTCTTTCCGGCATTGTCCATAGCCGGATTGCCGTTTTCCGGCAAAGTCAGACGTTCCGCCTGCCGCGGTTGCAGGCCTCCTGCGATCCCGCCCTCCTTCGGGATCCGCGCCTGCCCTTCTTTGTGCTGACTTAATAATCCAAGTTTTCAGAAATCATAATTGACAAGTGTCTCAGACACTTATATAATTGTTTCAGACACTTCGGTGAGGCTACCACCGAGAACTAAAAAAAGGAGGAAACGTCATGAAACGTGTATCAGCATTAGTTTTAGCGCTGATTCTTGTGGTTGGACTGATAAGCGGCTGCGGTAAAAATAATAATACCGAAACCAACACGTCCACTGAGGCGGCCACCAAGCAGACTGAAAAAGAGACTGCGAAAGAGACTGCGAAAGAAACAGCTCAGCCCGGCAGCAGTGAAGCTGCTTCGCAACCTACCGAGGAGAGCACGGAAGCAGCGCTGCTGCCGCTCTGCGAACCCGGCTCCAAGACCATTACGATCGGTATCAAGCTCAATGCTAATACCATTGATTTTGAAACCAACGAGTACACCAAATGGCTTGAAGAGAAGACCGGTGTCAACATCGATTTTGTTACCTTCAGCAGCAACAACGCCGACGCCACGAACCAGTTCGCTCTGATGGTCAACGGCGGTCAGAAGCTTCCGGACATCATGTGGGGCTATTTCGGCATTACCCCCGAGGCCATTAACGAATACGGCGAAGACGGCTATGTAGTGGATCTGTCCGATTATCTGGCCAATTCTCACTATTTCAACGAACGTCTGGCCATTCTGGATGAAGCGACCCAGGCCAATCTGATCGGCTACGGCAAGGATCCCAGCAACGGTGCCATTTACACCTTCCCCAACTATTCCAATTCCCCCGACGTGGATATCATCGCCAACAAGACCGTCATCAATAAGACCTGGCTCGAAAAGTTAAATCTGAAGATGCCTACCACGGTCGACGAGCTGGAAAAGGTTCTGGAAGCCTTCATCACCAAGGATCCTAACGGCAACGGAAAGGCTGATGAAATGGGTCTGGTCGGCTCTCTGGCCGATGTTGCCGGTTCTGATATCTGTGAATGGGTACTGAACGCTTACATCTTCAACAATGATGCCTACTACTTCAACTTCGACGGCGACAAGGTATATCTGCCTTATGTCATGGACGAATACCGCGAAGGTCTGAAAAAGCTGAACGACTGGTACAAGAAGGGGCTCATCTCTGAACTGTACTATACGCTGAGCACCAAGCAGGATATGATGGCCATGTATACGCCCTCTGACGATGTGGCTATTGCCGGTGTTATCGCCGGACATCCTCAGCTGATCGTTGAGAACAACGCCGAGTGCCTGTTTGAATACGAAGCACTGCCCGCACTGAAGGCTGAGACTTCTCTGGGCGGCTATCAGGCGATCAACTCTCCCACCTACAATTACAGAACCTTCATCACCACGGACTGCGAAGACCCTGATCTGGCATTTGACCTTCTGGACTTCATGTGCTCCGAGGAATCCATGCTGAACCAGCGCTACGGCCCCGGCAACTGGGAATATGCTCCCGAGGGCGCCAAGAACGCCAAGGGTCAGGATCTGGGCTTCATCGTTGAAGACTCCACCCTGTGGTCCACGCAGAACAACCTGCATTGGCACGTCGTTACCGCCTGCATCATGGACTACGGTCAGCTGCATTCCATGACCCGCGAAGCATACAACAATCTCGGCAAGCCTGTTACCGGCGAAAAGAGCTGGGCAGACCGCAATACCGACTGGCGCCACGCGCAGGAAGACATCTGGTTCGCCTGCCCTCGCGTTGATAAGCCTTTCTACAAGGTCGTTTTCAACGCAGAAGAGAACGAAGTAGTGACGGAGATCTCCGCCAATATCACGGACTACATCAAGGAAGCCAAAGCACTGTTCATTAACGGTACCATGGATCCCAACAAGGATGCGGACTGGAACACTTATCTGAATACTCTGAAATCTCTTCAGGTTGACGATTATGTTAAGACCGTTCAGGCAGCGTACGACAGAATGAAATAAGGCTGTATAAGGCATACGCTGCCGGAAAGTTCACCTTTTCGACAGCGTATGCTGTTTTTTACCCAAAACCACATCGTTTACAATATTTGCGGAGACCTGAAGATGAAAAATCCCTCAGTAGAAAAAACAAAAAAGCCTAAGGGTAAGCGCAGGCACATCTGGTCAGACATCAAGCGGGATCGTCAGCTGCATACTATGATACTGATCCCCATCATTTATCTTCTGATATTTGAATACTGGCCTATGTACGGTGCTCAGATTGCCTTCAGGCAGTACAAGCCCCGCGCCGGTATCACCGGTTCGCAGTGGGTCGGTCTTAAGTGGTTCAAGAAATTTCTGACCAGCTACAAATTCAAGGATATTCTGGTAAATACCATATCCGTATCCATGTATCAGATCATCGTCAGCCTGGCGACCTCCGTTCTTTTCGCCTTGCTGATCAATGCACATCACAACGAGCGCTATAAAAAATTTACCCAGACCATCACCTATATGCCGCACTTCATCTCCGCGGTCGTCATGGTCGGTATTTTTAATCAGCTCTTCAGCCCGGTTTGCGGTCTGTACGGAAGCATTTATCGGGCTCTTGGCAATGATGGTTATCCGTCTGATTTTCGTAACTTAGCCTCTACCTTCCGGCATATTTATGTTTGGACAGGCGTCTGGCAGAATCTCGGATGGAACACCATTATTTTCACGGCAGCTCTTTCCGCAGTGCCGGGCGAACTTCATGAAGCAGCCATGCTGGATGGAGCGTCCCGCTGGAAGCGAATCCTGCACGTAGATTTTCCGACGATACTTCCGACGGTCTGCACCATGCTTATCCTGAAAAGCGGATCTGTGCTGACTTTGGGTTTTGAAAAAGCTTTCTTACTGCAAAACACGTTAAACCTCAGTAAGTCCGAAATTATTTCCACCTATGTCTATAAAGTTGGTATGGGGACCGGCGCGGATTTCTCCTTCGGCGCCGCAGTAGGTCTGTTTAACTCTGTATGCAACTGCCTCATGCTTATCTTCGTGAACTGGCTGGTCAAAAAGCTCAGCACCAACGAAGTAGGCATTTTCTGAGGAGGTGCGGATCATGAAAAAGAACAAAATTCGGTACTCCACAGACGACAAGATCCTGTACACCGTGGTTGCGGTGATCATGGGGCTTATGTGCCTGCTCGTTCTGTATCCGCTGATCTATGTGCTCTCCAGCTCATTTTCCTCCGGTGACGCAGTCGCTTCCGGTAAGGTGATCCTTTTCCCTGTGGAATTCTCCCTGACCGGCTACAAGATCGTCTTTAACTACAAAGCCGTGTGGACATCGTATCTGAATACGATCTTTTATACCGTAGTCGGAACAGCGCTGAACCTGGTCCTGACGACGCTGGCCGCCTACCCCTTGTCCAGAAAAGACTTTACCGGAAAAGCGATCTACACCACGATCATCATGATCACCATGTGGTTTTCCGGCGGTATTATCCCGAAATACATCCTGATGGTCAATCTGAATCTGGTAGAAACTCGCTGGGCAGTCATTTTAAGCTCTGCCCTCAGCGTATACAACATGATCGTTATGCTGACCTTCTTCAGGAACAGCATTCCTTATGAGCTGTATGAAGCCGCACGAATGGACGGTATTTCCGACTGGGGTTATTTGATGAAGATCGTCCTGCCGCTTTCCAAGGCCGTATTTGCCGTTATCACGCTGTATTACTCGGTAAGTCACTGGAATTCCTATTTCTCTGCCATGCTGTACATCCGAGATGTGAAAAAGTACCCGCTTTCCATGGTGCTTCGCGATATTCTGAATGCCAGCAACTACGATCTGTCAGAGATGGATGACGTGGAGCTTATGGAACAGCTGCGTCACGCGGCGGATGTTATGAAGTATTCCTTAATTGTGGTATCCACAGTGCCTATTCTTGTGGTATATCCTTTTGTGGCTAAATTCTTTAAGAAAGGTGTGATGATCGGCTCTGTCAAAGGCTGATCTACTGTATCATGTATCAGGAAAAAACATACTCTATTCGTAAAAGCAAGGTGCTGGAAACGATCCGCGCCGGCAAAATCGCCTGTTCCATCAAGATCAATCTCTCCGGGATCGAAGCCACGGAAATCGCTGCCATGTCCGGATTTGACTGTGTTTGGACCTGCACCGAGCACTGCCCCAACGGTATCGAATTGATCAAGGCTCAGGCCATGGCCTGTAAGGCTCACGACACCGATCTTTTAGTGCGTGTTCCCCGCGGTTCCTACAGCGATTTGATCCATCCCTTTGAAATGGATGCCACCGGCATCATGGTCCCGCACATCATGAGCTATGAGGATGCCAAAAACGTGGTATACCAGACCCGTTTTGCCCCCATCGGCAGACGCCCCATTGACGGCGGCAACGCAGACGGCCAGTACGGCATGCTGTCTACGGTGGAATACCTTCGCCAGTCTAACGAAAACAAAATGGTCGTGCTGCAGATCGAAGACCCCGAACCCATGGAGAAGGATCTGGAAAGAATCTGCGACCTTCCCGGCTATGACATTATTTTCTTCGGCCCCGGTGATTTCTCCCATGCGACCGGTCACGCAGATGATCTGATGCATGAAGACGTCCTCGCCGCCCGGAGAAAGCTGGCCAAGACCGCCCGCAAATACGGCAAGCCCCTGGGCACCGTCTGTGTGGGAGATCCTCGGATTCTGATCGACGAAGGCTTCCAATTCATCAACCTGGGCTCCGACGTTTCCGCTCTGACCGGATACTATCGCAATGCGTATAAAGGATATGTCGAGCTTCTGGAAGAAATGCAGAAGCTTTGAGATAAGTGAAAGGTGGGTATAGGATTATGGAAGAAAGACAAAAGCTTACGATACTGGTAGTCGGCGGCCATCCTGCTGACGTTTTCGATCACTGCGGCGGCACCCTCTGCCATCATGTGCAGGCAGGAGACCGTGTGGTAGGTCTGGCAATGACTCAGGGCCTTCGGATCCACGATATCGTTTTATCGGAGAAATTCCGCAACGGCATTCCTGACGACGCCCGTGAAGAATTTGAACGGATCAAAAAAGAGCGGGAAGAGGCCAAATACCAGGAGACCCGCGACGCCTGCGCGTGCCTGGGCATCAACGAGGTTCGCTTCCTCAGCTATGACGATGACGTGCTGATCGAGAATAACGCGATGATCAAATCCGTAGCCAAGGTGATCCGGGACGTCCGGCCGAACATCATTATCACCCATTATCCTTTTGAAGAGGGCGGCGTCGGCAGCCATCATGCCAATACGGCCAGGATCGTCATGCATGCCATTCAGCTGGCAGCGACCGTAGACTTTGAAACCTCCGTCCCCGGCTGGCGGATCGCCCAGACCTTCTTTATGATCGCCTCCAGCCTGACCCAGTCCCACGGTCTTCTCGGGGCTATGAATGCACCGTTCGTTCCCTTCTATGTGGATATCACCGACGTCATTGAGCGGAAGGTCGCGGCGCTCAACTGCATGAAGAGCCAGCAGTACGGCGGCCGCTATGCTTTGAAGCGGACCGAGGTCAACGAAGGGGCTTACGGACATCATAACCGTACCGCCTACTGCGAGGCCTTCGTCCCGGCAAATCCTGACCTGTACCATCTCCTTCCCGTCTCCAAACAGCGGCTGGCCTGGGAGAATGAACAGGAGCTGGAGACCAGAAAGCGCGGCAGTCTGATGAAGGTGCCGTTCCTCTATGACATTGACAGAGAATAATACCATTGATATATTGACAACGGAAAGGAAGACCCCGGGATGAAGCTTGTTTTGTCAGAGCCTGTAGCAGTAGCTGTCGGCCCGGACGCCAGATATGCGTCCTGGGGTCCTTTTCAGTTCCCCGATATCGTACAGAACGACAGCGGCCGCATGTATTATCTTTTCAATGATAATCCGGATTCCGAGAAAAGCTATGGTTCGGGGCGGCGTGTATTTTTCAGTGATGATGAGGGCCTGCACTGGCAGGAGACGGACTATACTTCCTGTCGGGGGGATCTGGGCATCAAACTGCCGAGCGGAGAGCGGCTGAGGGAGTGTGTTCCGCCCTCTCTTCCCTTGGACCAACTGCAGGGACAACTGCCTGAACCGCTGATCCTGCAAACCAAGAAGCTGAACAACCGTATTTACCGGATGGAAGAGGTCCACTGCTGCGAAGATACCTGGTTTTTCATCAGAACAACGCCGGAGCATCCTGAAGGGGTGAAAGAAAAAGTCCGTCTGGACTGGCCGGGAATGCTGATCCGCAGCTGCCGCGGCGTTTTGGTCCAGCCCTCTCCCAGAGGCAGGATCCGGGTCGCGCCCGACGGAACGCTTTGGATGCCTCACTATTATTTCGCCGGCGAAACAGAAAGCGGTGAGTCGGTGCCCTATCTCTGCAACTATCTGTTTAGGTCCGAAGATCACGGACACTCCTGGTCTCTGGTCCATAAACTCCTGTACCAGCCGGAATACTTTGATTATCCCAACGCCGAATTGCTGGAGGGCTTTGGGGAAAACGATATCGGTTTTGCGCCGGATGGTTCTCTTATCCGTCTGATCCGGGCCGGAAACTGCAATCAACCGCCTTTTCTCGGTCCCTGCTGCATCACCCGCTCCACCGATAACGGTCAGCATTGGTCAGCCCCGGCCATATTTGACGATCACGGAGTTTGGCCCTGTCTGCTGACGCTGCCCTGCGGTGTCATGCTGGCCAGCTACGGCAGGCCGGGGGTGTCCGTTCGGGCGAGCCGGGATCCGTCCGGTTTGGTCTGGGAAGATCCCGTTGAGATCGTCCATGCGGAGCCGCAGTCAGCCCATACCGCCGGGACTATTTTGGAGAAAGCCACCTGTGGCTATACCAATCTTTTGCCTTTAGGCGAGCGAAAAGCTGCACTGGTCTACAGTGATTTCACGCGGAAGGACGATCATGGTATTCCGCGGAAAACCATGATGTTCAGGACTATAACGATAGAGGGGGAAAGCTGTTGACGGCAGGCTATTTTACTGATAGTATTGTTTCCGTCAGCGTCATTGGGGAAAAATGAAGTCCATTGAATTGCATCTTCACACCATGTATGCCAATTCCTGCGGAAAGAACGATGCGGCAACCATTGTCTCTGATTATCTGAATGCCGGAATATCTGCCATTGCGGTCACTGAGCATTACAGCCGCAAAGCCAGCTGGTTCAAGGAACAGCTTCCGCTTGGTGACGACCTGCACGGATTTCTTCGCGGCTACCGTCTCCTTAAGGAAGAAGGCGCGCGCCGCGGGCTCAATGTCTACAAGGGAGCGGAGATCGGCTTCGATGAATACAAAAACGATTTTCTCGTCTTTGGATGGCCGGACAAACTTCTCGCCGATCCGGAAGAAGTCTTTTCCATGGGTATCCGCCGATTCTCGGAAATAGCCCGAGCGCAGGGCGCCGTGATCATCCAGGCCCATCCCTTCCGTAAAACGACCCGCAGCTGTGTACCGGCTTATCCCAGCTTTCTGGACGGCATCGAAGTTTTTAACCCCGGAGAGCCCAATCGAAACGAGCTCGCACAGGCATTTGCCGATGAGCATCCTGAGCTGTTTCAGACGCAGGGGTCCGATTATCATACCTCCCGTGACACAGCCAGAGCCTGCATCGGTGTAGAAGTCCTTCCGGAGGACGAAGCCGCCTTGGCAAAGCTCTTGAAGGAAAGGAATTTTGTTCTGTTAGACAGACATTAAGTCTTCTCTGGGAGGATCCAGATCATGCAAGACAAACCCACGGATCATGTAATGCAGTTGCCCGGCGGGGAATTTCCCTGCTGTCTGCAGCCGGAAGGGTTTGATATATCCCGCAGCAGTTTTTCCCTGTCATTTTGGCTGCAGGCAAATTCCGGCGGCTGTCCCGACTGGACTTACAAGGAAGATCTGCCTGCGGTTGGGACCGGGATCAGGCTGGAGCAAAGCCGGTTCGGCGGCGTGATCTGCGGAAATACCGGTGCCGATGCCGGAAGCGGATTTCTTCTGGCCCTGCTGCCGCGTAAGGTCTACGGCTGCTTCGGCGTCAGAGATCGCCTCGGACATAGCTATTCCATAGAAAACCTGAGGATCCTCCAGGATACCCGCTGGCATCATATCGTCATGACCGCAGACCGCAAGAAGCAGCTGAGTGTGTACGTCGATACGGTCCTGGCCGGTTCTCTGGATATTTCTTTCCTGAGCGGAGACGTCCTTGGGGAAAACCGTATCTCATTCGGCGCGGATCTCCTGAGGAAAAGGCCCTTGTATAACACGCGGCTCGAGGATATCTTCATAAACTCACGTCTGCTCTCCCAGGAGGAGCGGGAAGAGCAGTATTATTCCGGTTATGTCAAAAGGACCTGCCGCCACGCGGAAAAGCTCCTTGAGACTGTCGGCCCCGAGTATTGCGAGCCAAGCCGGGATGCACTGCGAGGGGCTTTGCAGAAAGCCAAAGCCGAGTCGGACAGCCGCTGTGCCGCTGCTCTGTTAGACGGAGCCTATGAAGCCTTTATCCGGTCTCCTGAACCGAAGGCTTTACTGCGGGCAGCACTGATCAGCGATACCCACTACAGTCCGGAGGATGATACCGGGGAGCTGCTGGAACGCCTTCTTTCGGATCTCGCCGCCGCTGAGGTGAAGCCACAGCTTCTCATACATGCCGGCGACCTGGCCAATCACGCCGATGCTGAGGCCATTCGCGCAAGCCTTCGCCGGATACAGTCCGCTGCCCGTCAGCAGTCCCTGCCTTTTTTGGCCTGTCTGGGAAACCATGATTACATGTTTGAGGACGGAGAGGCCCGCTTCGCCGGAAGCATGACCGCTTTTCAGGAGATCATGACGGAGGTCTTATCCGCCGATGATCAAGGCAGCCCGGCCCCGGTGCTTGATGAATGGTATCCGGCGGCAGCCCCCTCATATCTGGGAGCAGACGCGCCGCATGCCGGCGGCAGCTATGCGGTGACCGTAAGGGACTTCCATTTTCTGGTGATCAACCGGGATGAGACCGAGGACTGCCTGGACAAAGATCGGTCTCACGGAATGGGGCTTCTGAAGGGGACCTATGAATGGATCCGGCACATTCTGTCGCGATACAGCCGTGACGGCAAACGGATCTTCGTCATTTGCCATTATCCGTTCCGCAGCAGCGTACCGTATCTCTCGTACCGCCAAGGTCAGGAAATGAACGTCTCTTTGGGAGAAGATGACGAACCTCTCCGATCCTTGTTTTCTTCCTTCAGAGTAACCTATTTGTGCGGACACGTGCATTTCGGGCCCGGTTTTGCCGGTTCCCGCGTTTCTGCCGATCGTTCTCTCGTCGAGATCGTCATACCCTCCGCACGGAAGAATCTGACTGCCTATACCGCAGCACCGGTCATGCAATATTTATTCTGTTATGAGCAGGAAATGGTCCTTCGTTCAAGAGACTGCGCCTCAGGGAGCTGGCTCTCCGCGTATGACGAAATAATCCCCTATCCCACGCAAAGGGACACTACAAAACCCGGGAGGATACCGTTTTGGTAAGAGAAGCATCTGGAAAAGTATATCAGCTATACAACACACTGCGGCAGCAGATCACCGTTGGGAAATACAACCCCGGCGACAAGCTTCCCTCGATCCGGGATTTAGCTGAAGAATTCAGTCTGAGCCGAAATACGGTAAATACAGCCATCGCCATGCTGACCAGCGAGGGTTTAGTCAATATTCGGAACGGGAACGGAACGTACGTCAGCCAGGGGCAAACCACAGCCCGCATGATCGGGGTGATCATGTTTGATTTCGGTATCGGTTTTCGTGTTGAAAACATGATCCTGCAATATGTACAGAAGGCGCTTCCGAAGGATTACTATGTCTCACTGGTAAATCACTCTGAGCGATATGACCTGTTCTGCGAAGGGCTGGAGCACTTACTGGCAGCAGGCGCGGAGGGCCTCCTGATCGTCCCTCCCAAGGGCAAGCCTGAATCCGCCGAGGAGCTATCCCGTATTGCTCATATCCTGGAGGGCATTCCGGCCGTGTGCATCAACAGAGGCCTTCCCGGCATTGAGCTGGACACTTACTCCATGGACCTGAAAAAAGGAATGGAAAAGGCACTGGATTACCTTCACCATTCCAATAAAACCAAAACCGTTATCGTACTGCACGACTCGCCTAAGTTTGCCAATGAAGAAATAGATGCGTATTCTGAGTATCTGGAGCACTATAACCTGATTCCCGATAAGCGAAGAGTGATCGAATGGAATGATGATATCGCGGTGATCCGACAGAGCTTTTCCGCTCTGAACGGAGATTATGACAGTATCATTGCGCCGGATAATGTGATGATCCAGATCAACGATCTGATCCAATCCACCGGAAAAAAGATCCCTTCGGAGCTTTCATTGGTAGGGATCAACGACACCTTCCTGTCTACGATGCACAATCCGCCGCTCACCAGCGTAGCCTTCCCCGTTGAAAAAATCGGCAGAAGCGCTGTCCAAAAACTGATCAGCCGCATAGAAACCCAGGAAAAAAGCCCGGTGATCGTTCGCAATTTCGCGCCGGAAATGTTTATCCGGAATACTTAACGCAAGAGGGAGCGCTTACCGGATAGGCGCGGCTTCACGTCAGGCGCTGCGATACAGCAGTAATAGCATTTTTCACTTCAAAAACCCCCCGCCGGAATCCCGGCGGGGGCCTTTTGCCTTAAAGATATCTGATTACTCGATGATCTCGGAAACGGTACCGGAAGCAACGGTACGACCGCCTTCACGGATAGCGAAACGAAGACCCTGCTCCATAGCGATCTTGGAGATCAGCTCAACCTTGATCTCAACATGGTCGCCGGGCATGCACATCTCAGTGCCTTCGGGCAGGTAGCAGATACCGGTAACGTCGGTGGTTCTGAAGTAGAACTGAGGACGATAGTTGTTGAAGAAAGGAGTGTGACGGCCACCCTCTTCCTTGGACAGAACGTAGATCTGACCCTTGAAAGTGGTATGAGGTTTTACACTGCCGGGCTTAGCCAGAACCTGGCCACGCTCGATCTCATCACGCTGAACACCACGAAGCAGGCAGCCAACGTTATCACCGGCCTGGCCTTCATCCAGCAGCTTGTGGAACATCTCAACGCCGGTAACAACGACCTTGCGGCTCTCTTCCTTGATACCAACGATCTCAACTTCATCAGATACGTGAACAACGCCACGCTCGATACGGCCGGTAGCAACGGTACCACGACCGGTGATGGAGAAGACGTCCTCAACGGGCATCAGGAAAGGCTTATCGGTAGCGCGCTCAGGATCAGGAATGTAGCTGTCAACGGCAGCCATCAGTTCCATGATCTTGTCCTGCCAAGCGGAATCACCCTGCAGGGCCATCAGAGCGGAACCACGGATGATAGGAGTGTCATCGCCCGGGAAGTCGTATTCGTTCAGCAGTTCGCGAATTTCCATCTCCACCAGGTCAAGCAGCTCTTCATCATCGACCATGTCGCACTTGTTCATGAATACCAGAACGTAAGGCACACCTACCTGACGGGCAAGCAGGATGTGCTCACGGGTCTGAGCCATAACACCATCGGTAGCAGCAACTACCAGGATAGCGCCGTCCATCTGAGCAGCACCGGTGATCATGTTCTTTACATAGTCAGCGTGGCCAGGGCAGTCAACGTGAGCATAGTGACGAGCTTCGGTCTGATACTCAACGTGAGCGGTGGAGATTGTTATACCACGGGCTCTCTCTTCGGGAGCCTTATCGATGTTCTCGAAGTCTACCTTCTCGTTACCGGCAACTCTTTCAGCAAGAGTCTTGGTAATAGCGGCAGTCAGGGTGGTCTTACCATGGTCTACGTGACCGATGGTACCGATGTTACAATGGGGTTTGCTTCTGTCAAACTTCTGTTTTGCCATCTTGGTTTCTCCTTAAAATTATTTTTTGCCCCAATGTAAGGGCATAATTACATTGATTGCGCATTTTCCTTAACGATTATACGGGAAAATGCTTGACTTTTCAAGTCATTTTTTGGAAATAATCTTTTCCTGTACGGTCTTGGGTACCTGCTCGTATTTGTCGAAGAACATGGAGTAGGCGGCACGTCCCTGAGTCTTGGAACGCAGGTCGGTAGCGTAGCCGAACATTTCGGCCAGAGGCACGAAGCAGCGGACCAGCTGGGAGCCGTTGACGTCCTCCATACCCTCGATACGGCCGCGGCGGCTGTTGATGTCACCGATAACGTCGCCGAGGTACTCGCTGGGCGTGGTCACTTCGACACGCATGATCGGTTCAAGCAGAACGCAGCCTGCCTTTGCCATAGCATCCTTGAAGGCCATGGAACCGGCGATCTTGAAGGCCATTTCACTGGAGTCTACCTCGTGGTAGGAACCATCGAATACCGTAGCCTTCACACCCAGAACGGGATAGCCGCCCAGGATACCGGACTTGGAAGCCTCTTCGATACCGTCGCCGATCGCGGGGATGTATTCCTTGGGGATCACACCGCCCACCACCTCGGAATTGAATTCAAAGGTGTGCTCGGCGTTGGCGTCCATGGGTTCAAAGCGGACCTTACAATGGCCGTACTGACCTTTACCGCCGGACTGCTTCACGTACTTGCTTTCCACTTCGACCGTCTTGGTGAAGCCTTCCTTGTAAGCGACCTGAGGGGCGCCTACGTTGGCCTCGACCTTGAACTCGCGGAGCAGACGGTCCACGATGATCTCCAGATGGAGCTCACCCATACCGGCAATAACGGTCTGACCGGTTTCCTTATTGGTCGTTACCCGGAAGGTAGGATCCTCCTCGGCCAGCTTGGCCAGGGCTTCACCCATCTTATCCTGTCCGGCTTTCGTCTTGGGCTCGATGGCCACGTCGATAACCGGCTCCGGGAACTCCATGGATTCCAGCAGCAGCGGATGCTCCTCGTCGCAGATGGTGTCACCGGTGGTCGTGAACTTCAGTCCGACCGCAGCAGCGATATCACCGGCATATACCTTATCCAGCTCCATCCGCTTGTTGGCGTGCATCTGCAGGATACGGCCGACTCTTTCCTTCTTCCCCTTGCTGGAGTTGTAGATGTAGGACCCGGCATTGGCCGTACCGGAATATACACGGAAATAAGCCAGCTTGCCTACGTAGGGGTCGGTCATGATCTTGAAGGCCAGAGCCCGGAAAGGTTCCTCATCGGAAGAATGGATCTCCACGGGATCTCCGTTCATATCCGTTCCGTTGGCTGCAGGTACATCCAGCGGAGAGGGCAGGTATTCAATAACGGCATCCAGCAGCTTCTGAACGCCCTTATTGCGGTAGGCACTGCCGCAGAGCACCGGGATCGCTTCCATGTTGATGGTGGCCTTACGCAGAGCGGCCTTCAGCTGCTCGTCGCTGGGCACTTCGTCCATCAGATACATTTCCATCAATTCCTCATCGGTCTCACAGATGGATTCCACCATCTTGGAGTGCCATTCATTTGCCAGATCTACCATATCGGCGGGGATGTCCTTGATCTCGATCACGGTTCCCTTGTCGTCCAGGTAGTAGTAGGCTTTCATCTCGAACAGATCAACGAGGCCTACAAAAGAATCTTCCTTGCCGATAGGTAACTGGATCGGAATGGGGTTGTGACCCAGCCGAGTATGGATCATCGATACGGCATTGAAGAAGTTGGCACCCATGATATCCATCTTGTTGATGAATGCCATACGAGGCACGCGGTATTTGTCCGCCTGTCTCCAAACGGTCTCGGACTGAGGCTCTACACCGCCCTTGGCGCAGAACACGCCGATGGCGCTGTCCAGTACGCGCAGGGAGCGCTCCACTTCGACCGTGAAGTCAACGTGGCCGGGAGTATCAATGATATTGATCCTGTGCTCCAGGGCTCCGGGTGCGGGCTTATGCTCAAGCTCCTTGGTCCAGTGGCAGGTCGTAGCGGCAGACGTGATCGTAATACCGCGCTCCTGTTCCTGCTCCATCCAGTCCATGGTGGCCGTTCCGTCATGGGTATCGCCGATTTTGTAATTCACACCGGTATAGTATAAGATTCTTTCCGAAAGGGTGGTCTTACCGGCATCAATGTGTGCCATGATACCGATATTACGGGTCCTCTCCAACGGATATTCTCTTCCCGCCATGAATTTACCTCCTGATCTTTTCTCGAATAATTAGAATCTGTAATGAGCAAAGGCCTTGTTGGCTTCTGCCATCTTGTGCATGTCTTCCTTACGCTTTACAGCGGAGCCGGTGTTGTTGCTGGCATCCATGATCTCAGCGGCAAGACGATCTTCCATCGTCTTCTCGCCTCTCTTACGAGAGAACATGGTCAGCCAACGAAGCGCCAGAGCCTGACGACGGTCGGGCTTCACTTCGATAGGCACCTGATAGGTAGCACCACCGACACGCTTAGCCTTAACTTCGAGCACGGGCATGATATTGTTCATAGCCTGTTCGAACACTTCCAGAGCGGCCTTGCCGGTCTTCTGTTCGATCTGCTCGAATGCGCCGTAAACGATCTTCTGAGCAACACCCTTCTTACCATCCAGCATAACGTTGTTGACCAGTTTGGTCACAACCTTGCTGCCATAGATAGGATCCGCTAATACGTCTCTTTTCTGAGTATGTCCTTTACGCGGCACGTTACTTCCCTCCTTAAAATATTTTTAATTCATCGGTACTCACATGTGCTCGTACGGCCGAAGCCGTACACCGTGTTCGTGCGCGGGGGACAGTCTATTTTCATCGGAAAATAATGCCTGCCTTCCGGCACAATTCAGTTAGCATGTGCTTTCGCAACTGACCTTCGGCTTACTTCTTTACCTTAGGTCTCTTGGCGCCGTACTTGGAACGGGCCTGTTTACGATTGGCTACACCGGCAGTATCCAGAGTACCACGGATGATGTGGTAACGGGTACCGGGCAGGTCCTTCACTCTTCCGCCGCGGATCAGCACCACGCTATGCTCCTGAAGGTTGTGACCTTCGCCAGGGATGTAGCTGGTGACCTCGATACCGTTGGACAGACGCACACGGGCGATCTTACGGAGAGCGGAGTTAGGCTTCTTAGGGGTGGTCGTCTTAACGGCGGTGCAAACACCTCTCTTTTGAGGAGAAGCCTGGTCCGTGGCCTTCTTGTGCAGGGAGTTGTAACCCTTCTGCAGTGCAGGTGCCGTGGACTTCTTCTCGGAAGTCTCTCTGCCTTTTCTTACCAACTGGTTAAATGTAGGCATTTTTTTCCTCCTTCTTTACATTTTTTCTGACGCTTTCGGCCCAGGATCAGCTTCTTTTGCACACAAAAAGTAGCCGCCGGAAAAAGCGTGCTCGCATATTATAGCATAGTATTAACGCATGTCAAGCGAATTTTAAGGATTCCTGACATTTTCTCGATCATTTTCTGGGATATTCGCTGAGGAAGGGCCGTTTTCCGGCACCGGCCCGCTCTCCGGGAAATATCGCCTCCGGCTTGACCTTGCCCCGGGAATATGATAAAAAGAAAGCAGCATGATACGCGCCGGATAAGGGTCCCTTCGCCGGCATCCGGCACGTTACGTTTCCTATGATAAAAGGAGGAAAAACATGAGCAATCCTGCACTGCTGGTCGGTTATGACCGGAAATGCGTCACCCCGGCGCCGGGCACCTACCTGGGCGGCTACGGCAACGGCAAGGACCGCCAGACCATCGGGAAGATCTTTGAGGATGACGACCTGTTCATTACCGCCATCGCCATGACGGATCCCCGAGGCGAGACCCTGCTGCTGCTCACCGTGGACGTGGTGCGCATCCCCCGACGCGGCTACGATGACATGATCGACCGCCTGACCGCCGCGACCGGTGTTCCCGCCGATCATATCCTGATGTCGGCTACTCACAGCCACTCCTCCCCCGATTTTGTGGACGGGGCGGACTATATCGAGACCTGGAAGGCGCTGTTCCTGGCCCAGGGCGAGGCGGCTGCCGTCGCCGCGCTGGCTGACCGGAAGCCCGCTCAGGCCTTCGGCACCGTCAGAGAGGTCAAGGACCTGAACTGGGTCCGCCGCTACATGAAGGACGGCAAATTCCTGGGCACCAACACCCTCGGCGACGCGCATGAAAGCGCCGCGGACAATCATCTGCAGCTGCTCCGCTTCGTCCGGGAGGGCGGCGAGGACGTCATCCTGTGCAACTGGGGCGCTCATTCGGACCATTCCAAGTGCTTCGGCGGTCCCGAAGGCTCGCCGACCTTCCACAGAGGCTGCTCTGCCGACTACAATTACGCCCTGCGGAAGACCGTGGAGGCCGAGACCGGCGCCAAATTCGCCTTCTTCCAGGCGGCAGCCGGCAACCTGAACCCCATCTCCAAGATCGAATCCGAATTCTACCGGGTCCGCGGCCGCATGGAGCGGGATGACGTGATCCGTCCCATCGCCTACGGGCGGGAATTGGCCGGCGAGGTCACGGAGGCCCTGAAGGGCTCCATGATGCCCCTTTCCTGCGATAAGGCGGTCGGCTCCTATCACGAGCTGCTGGCCAAGAGACCGACCGGCCCTGCCGTCGGCTCTCCCGAATACAACCGCGCCTATGCCCTGTCCGTCGTGGTCTTCGCCCAGAGGACGCTGGAGGTCCCCACCAAGGAAAGCCGCGAGGGAGCCGCCTTTGTCGCGCAGAAGTACGAGCTGGGCGATGACGCGAATGTGGACCGGCTCGCTGCGGACGAGACCGCGGAAAAGCACGACTTCGCCGTGATCGCAAAGACCCTTCGCGACGGCGGCAGGCTGCCCTATACCAGTGACAGCTCCCGTACCGCCGGAAGCGCACTGACCAAATTTTACGGCTTTATCTCCGGCCCGTACAGCGCCAACGGTCTGGTCTCCCGCTCGGAAAATCAGGACAAGCCGCCCGTCGCCCTGCCGCTTCACGCCATCTCCATCGGCGACATCGCCTTCGTCGGCGCGCCCGGTGAGATCTTTGATACCGTCGGCGCCGCGGTCAAGGCCGCCTCGCCCTTCAAGATGACCTTCTATCTGGAAATGTGCGGCGGCTCCTACGGCTATTTCGGAACGCATCTGGCCTGGTCCCACGGCGGCTACGAGATCGGCGGCGCCAGCTTTGCCGAGGGTACCGTGGAGGCCATGGGCGAGGAGCAGCTGAAGATGTTAAAGGAAATGAAGGAACAGTAAAGCCTCTGCAGAAACGGCAGGATCCGGAGCCCCGGAGAAAGGATCAAAATGAAAAACCATACTGCAGTAAAGGCCCTTCTGGCCTTGCTCCTGGCTGCCGCTCTGCTTTCCGCCTGCGGAGAGCAGGAGCCTGCGGGGACCACCGCGGCGCCCGAGGAGAGCTCGGCACCGGAGACCACCGCTGCTGAGACCGAGACGGAGACGCCCTCCATTCCGGAGACTACGGAGCCGGAGACCGCGCCCCAGACCGAGCTGGAGCGGCTGGAGGAAGCCTACAGCAAGGTCCAGTGGCGCGTGATGAAGGACAAATATGCCTGGGGCTGCAATGAATACGAGGCCAAGGGCATCAGCAAAGGCGGCATCGTCTTTTACGGTTCCTCCGGCTTCACCTATTGGTCCAAGCGCTTCGGCAACGACAAGGATCTGGAGGATATGATCGTCGCGGATGACGGCACCAGGATCTGCGTGAACCACGGCCTCGGCGGCACGACGGTCCACGAGCTCTGCTACTTCTACGACCGCATGGTCAAGGCCTACGAGCCGAAGGCGCTGGTGATCTCCAGCTTCATCAACGATATCACCAAGGGCTACCAGAACGACAAGATCATGATCTGCCTGGAATATCTCTGCGAAATGACCCGGACGGATTTTCCGGGGATCCGCATTTATATCACGGATTACCGGCCTACCGCCAAATTCGTCGGCCAGTACGATCTGGACCGGCGGTTCAGTCTCAATCAGCTGATCAAGGAATACTGCGATGCTCATGACGACTGCACGTTCATCGAGCTGTCCAAGGAGCCCCTGTACTACAAGGACGCCGCATCCGTCGGCACCTATATGAACGTCAACACGGACATCTTCCTGGAGGATCGTCTGCATTTAAAGCCGGAGGGCTACGTGGAGCTCGCCAAGGTCTACAAGCGGGTCCTGGCCAAGGAGCTCGCCAGCAGCGAGGGCTTCATCCCCGCCAAAAAATAAGCGGCAGCTGCCGTAAAACCGAAGCTCCCGCGAAAACGGGGCAGGACCCGGAGCTCCGGACCCTGCCTTTTTTGATTTTCTAATACCGAGTTTTTTCAGACGGTCCGATTATTTGGATTATATTCCGTTATTTCAACCTTTTCAATCGTAGTATAGCGTTGCATGGCGATGTATTTGTCGCTATCATTTTCAAAAAAGCTGATTGGGATTAAATAATCACCGTGTTTATCTTTTACAAGAAACAACTGCATATACGACTTGATGCTGGCAGTATCTAACGAGAGACAATACATGACAGAATCGGCCGCAATTTTTGTCTCAAATGACAAAACAGACTTATCGTAATTTGGTATAACATTCGTCCCTTCTTTAAAAAGGCTTTCTATTCTTAATAAGGCGGATAGTCTGTTTGTGACGATTTCCCCATCGTAAAAATGGCTTAATTGAAGATCATATATACTGATATCCCTATGAAGGATACTGTTATAAACGGAGATTGCCGTTCTACCAATTTTAGCATTAATTGTAACTTCGGAAATGTCCTTGAAATACTGTAGTCCCGCAAGATGATGATACCGCCAAGAAGGAAATCTCACACAAATAAAAGTGCCATCGTTAAGGAATAACTTGTAATTATTCTTAGAAAGTGCTTTGTATTCCAGCGCGGTTTGATATAAGAGATTATTGACTTCCATAAAAAAATCCTTAAAAACAAAATGCATCGTTTTCACGATGCATTTTTGTTAAGCATTTTTCTGCTTCGGAAAATTCCTATTCAGGCAGCGGCTTAATGCATAAACCCCATTTAGGCTTCCGTGTTCACTCCCTGAACGAGATTCCACCTCAACAGCCATAAGGATTATATCTAATATTTTTTCTCCTGTCAATTTGTTTTTGAAGGAAAAATTGGTCAGCAACTTCAAAACAAACCCGATTTAACAGAGGTTGGATGGTGAGAGATGAGAATAAGCGCCGTATTGACGCTTATATATAACTATTCGCAAAAGTCAAGTTTAACGCAGAGATAGAATAATTGTACCCCGCTTGGCCAATAAAAGCCTTGCGGGGTACAGCTCTTCAGGGCAACTATGGTTCCGTTGACAGTCCTTGCAGTTTATATAGCGGTATCTGGTTTTATACTAAAGGGCCCGCAGTCTTCTGCAAAATAAAATTGACAAGGCCTATGTATACTGATATCATCCTATTACAGATATTCAAGGAGGGAAAAAATTGAGCAGGTATAAAGTATCTCTTGGTTTTTCAGACTTGGCTTCAGTCCCGTATGGCCAATGTGAATCCGGACTTTTGCAGGACTCATATGAACTTGATTCAGAGGAGATGGTTTACGGAGAGGCACTTAATGTACAGGATGCAATTGTAGAAGCGGTAAGTGTTAAACAGGCCATATTTCTTGCTTCAAAGATGGTAAGAAGGGAACTTCAATTAGGTGATGAAGAGGAAACCAAGCTCAAAGTAGTTGATGTTTCCGGGGAATGCGATACTGCGAAAGTTGGACTGGTAGGGAATGTCTATTTAATGGCAGATGACGATGCAGAATAAGAGTATTTATCGAGAAATAATGAAGAACCTCCAAGATGAATTTGGCGTGCTTATTTCATGCTAATCATAGTACTATTTTCTGCAGTCTCTCAGGCCTTGCATGCGGCAAGCTCTCTGAGTTTACCAAAGCCGCTGAGGTATTAGAATCTGCGGGACGCGGGATGAGGTAATCAACCGCAACTATGATCTGTGCAATAACTGCAATTCGTAATCTTCGGCTCATAATAAAGATTGAGGAAATAAAAACTATGGCATTGATTTTTTGTTCCAGCTGCGGTCATCAAGTAAGTAATAAAGCAAAGATTTGTCCCCATTGCGGATATGCTTTCCCTGATCTAAACTCTGCAAATCCCACCATGAAAAAATGTGATGATTGCGGTACTGTATATGATGAAAAAATGTCTGCTTGCCCTCAATGTGGCTGCCCCAACGAGGGCAAACCTATTGTCGTAGAGGTCAAAAAGAAAAAACATACCGGGCTTATTATTGTCTTGTTGATCGTAGCGATTCTTGCAGTCGGCTATCAAAGAGCCCAAACAACAACGTATAACTATAATATGAAGACTGTTTCGTACTTGATGCTAGATGGTGCTGCCGATGCAGAAAGTGCCGGCAATCTTATAAAAAGTGTTTGGTATAATGCTATCTACCAAGAAAAGGATTCGGCCACAGATAAATAGTGTCTGCTCGTTAAGAGGCCTCTACAAGCCAAGTGCATGACTTTGGTTCGTACTGTATAAGGCTTCTTGCTTCGTTAGCGGATACCAACGGATCAGTGTTACGCCCTGAGTTCGTCCTCATTAACGTCAAACAA
>JAZLJI010000046.1:0-8054 GCA_045617825.1 Lachnospiraceae bacterium | reverse complement strand
CTTGGCTCACAGAACGACATGGCTACGATCCGACTTATCGATCAATCAGGCAGCTGCGAATCTTTATCTGTCGCAGCCTAATCTGTCCAAAGCGGTCAAGGCACTTGAAGAAGAACTCGGCTGCGTGCTGATCCAAAGAACGAACCGGGGAATACAGCTGACCAAAAAGGGACAGGATTTTGTTACCTATGCAACGAGTATAATCAACCAGTTCAACCATCTTCAGACTCTCGGCTCGTCGGAGAACGAGAAGCCTATGCCGAGGGCCATGATCCCGGCCCAGATCAGCATCAGCCGGTTCCAGCCCAGGCTCTCAATGGCGGTGGAGAACAGCCGGGAGGAGACCGCCGCGCCGATATAGCTGGCGAAATCGAGGAAGCCGGTGGCGGTGGACACGAGGCCGGTGTCGTTCAGGGAGGGACAGTAGACGCTCCACTGCACCGAGGAGGCCATATTGCCGCAGAATACGGCGGCGATCATGCAGGCGGCGTTCAGAAACGGACTGCCGCCTGTCAGCATGAGCAGGAAGAAGCCGGCGGACAGGGCAAAGGACAGCAGCAGGGCAGGATCCCGTTTGCGGCCGAGCTTTTCATAGAGAAACACCGCCGCGAAGGAGCTGACGGAAATGATCAGGGTCCCCGCCGTAAACAGCTCCGCCGAGGCCCGGGCGGAAAAGCCCAGATGCTCCGAAAAATAGGTCGGCATCCAGAAGATCACGCTGGTGCGGACGATGCCGGTGATGATGCTGATGCAGGTGAAGCGAAGGATCTCCCGGTCCAGCAGCCGCTTCACGCCTCCGGCCAGGCTCTCCTTTTCCCGGGGAGCGGGGGGACCGATCAGCCGCTTCTTCTCGAATACCGTAAAGAGGGCCAGACAGCCCAGCCCCATGGCCAGCATGACGGCGGCGCAGAGCAGGAAGACGTTCCGCCAGGGCAGCGCCGCCGCGGCCAGACCGGCCACCGTCGCGCCGAAATGGGAGGAAAAGGAATAGGCGGTGCTGGCGCGGACCGCATGGACCTCGTTCATATTTTCCGCGACCAGCTTGACGATGGGGCCGTAGACCATGGAGAGGCACAGGGCCATGGCTCCGTAGATCACGGTGGCCAGCAGCGGCAGGCCGATACAGCGGCCGAACAGCAGGCAGCAGATCCCGGCGCCGCAGATCCCGGCGGCGATCATGTATTTGGCCCTGATCCGCTCCCCGAGGAAGCCGTTGACCAGCTGGCCCAGGGCGTAGACGATGAAAAAGACCGAGGAGAACCGGCCCAGACCTTCATTGCCGATCACGCCCTCCTCCGTCATCTGCGGCGAGACGGCGGAAAGGATGCTCCGGGCGAAATACACGCCCAGATAGGCCGTAGCGCTGACCGCGGCGAGGATAAAGGCGTTTCTGGCTTGCTGCTGCTTGTCCGTCATGATAGGCTCCTTCCCGCCCTCAACTCAGCCAGATCGGGTTGCTGATGGCGATGGGATAGCCGGCGGTGGCGTCGAAGACATCCGCCCGGTAGTAGAGACGCTTTTTCAGCTTGAGGGCGAGCCGGAGCGGCTGTCCGGCCTTAAGCTCCTCCCGGCAGCAAAGCCCGCGGTCGGTGAAGACCCGCAGGACGTACCGGTGGTCCGCGGCGCACTGCGGCGGGAAGAGATCCCCGGCCTCCAGGGTGAGGACGCTGCCGGCCCGATAAGGGAGCTCGCTGCCCATGGGGCTGTCCCCCACGGCCATTTTGATCCCGGCAAAGCCCACCGTGAAATCGCCGCTGCGCATGATCTCAAAGAAGGCGTTCCCGCTTTTCTCCCGGGAATAGAAGGTGGAGACGGCGGCATTGGTGATCCGGCCGTGGGCATCCGCCCCGCCGGAGGTATAGACGTGTTTGCCGAGCCTAAGAAGGCGGATCCACAGCTCGTAATTCTTGTAGGTCATGTTGTCCCAGGCGGAGACGGAGATGGTCTCCAGATAGGTGTGCTCGCCGAAATAGTAGTCCAGCGGCTCCGAAGAGGCCATCAGATCCTTCGGGTGCGGGTGCACCAGGATCCCGCCGATGGAGTAGATATACCGGACCAGCTGGTCAAAGCGCTCCCGGGTGAAGACCGGATACTGGCAGTAGCCGGTCAGCTCGTCCCCGGTAAATTTGAACTCCGGGAAATTGGCGAAGACCAGGCAAAGGGAATATTCGTGGGGGAACAGCATGCAGTAGTGGACGCGGGCATAGCCCTCCTCCGCGCCGACGGCCCAGGGGATCGAGGTGCCGGGCTCCATGCCGTAGATGAAGCGCTCCTTGTCCCAGGTGGGCAGGAAATACCCGCGCATCTGCCGGTGGTCCACCAGGGCGGTGAAGTCGATGGAGAGCTTATCCATTTCCCGGGTGTATTCGGCGATGGGGGTCTTGCCGTCGCTCTTGCCGCCGCAGTCGGAGTGGGCGTGCAGATCTCCGTAATAGACTTTCCTGCCGGCGTAGAGGGCCTCCAGAGGCCCGAAATCGGCTTCCTCCGGGGCGATCCGGGTGTGAGGATCCTCGCATTTCATGCGGCGCAGCACGGCCTTCTCGCTGTCGAAGGCGAGCGCTCGGCCGAAGCCCTCGAGCCGGCAGTCGGTAAAGGCCGCCCGGCCCGGTCTCCCGAAAATAAGGGCGGCCGCAGGCGGCTCCGCCCCGCTGTTTATCATCCTGCAGCCCTTGACACGGAAGCTGCTCCCGCGGGAAAGCTTCGGGCAGAATTCCGGCTCGCCGGGTCTTGCGGCATCGATCAGGACCGAATCCTCCACCGAAAAATGCAGAGCGGCGTCCTCCCGGCAGTAAGCGCTGAGGCCGCGGTCACCGCATAAGCCGCGGAGGTAGGAGCGGCTCACGGCGAGCTCGCAGTCTGACGCGTTGGCCGGGCAGTTGTCCAGCCGGCGCACGATATCGGTGAAGCCCAGCATCTTGTCGGTGTCGGCGAAGACGATCCGGTCAAGGCTCATCCGATGGGCCGGGCCCAGGATCAGGTTCTTGCCGTAATCCAGACCGCTCACGCCGACGAAGCGGAGGTTCTCGAAGCGGACCTCCCGGTACAGGGAGGAGGCCTCGGGGATGGGCCCGAAGCGGAAGATATGGTCGCCGCATTTGCCGGTATAGATCAGATTGCGGAAGGTGAGGCGCTCTGTGCCGCCCTCGGCGGTCTCGTCCGCCAGCCGGACCATCTCCAGCGAGAAGCCGTCGAAGGTGATATCGGCCGCGGCCTCGACCCACATCTTCCCGAACCAGTAGGAGCCGGTCAGCAGGGTCTCGCCCAGGCCGCGCCGGGGCTCGGGCGGCGGCAGCTCCGTGCCGTCAGCCGCGGGCAGGTTCGGGTCCACGAAGGCATTGGCCCCCAGGAAGACCAGATCCTTCTTCAGAATGAGCTTATCGATCGAAAAGGAGCCGGGGGAGAAGAGGATGACGGGCGCCGCGAAGGTCTGCTCCAGGCCGGAAAGCCTTCGGCGGGGCCGGGCCTCGGCATGGGCCGCCGCCTCATGAACGGTGGTGAAGGCATTTTTGCCCTGCTTCACCCGGTAGGAAACGCCCTTGAAGGCAAACGTGTCCGCCGGCTCATCCGGGGACGTGACGGCATAATATCCGATAGGCAGATCTTCCATGGGGGCCCTCCTTGCACTGCTGCTTCGATTATAGCACCGAAACGGAAAAGCACAATCGGAAATGCCGCCGGGTGCGGGAAATCCGGTTGCCGCCATCGGCTTTTCATGGTACACTGACAGGCGGACCGTTCCGGCAGGCAGAGCGCCGGAGCCGGTCAGTCACGGCCTGAGGCCGAAGACGAGAGGGAAGCAGGTAAGCGTATGGATGCATTTCTGATCATGCTGCGGAGCATAGCGATCTTCGTGGCGCTGGCGGTACCGGGGTATTTGCTGGTGAAAAAGGGGACGCTCCCGGCGGACAGCAGCGGGATCCTGACCACGGTGCTGGTGAAGGCCGGTCTGCCGTTCCTGGTGATCTCCAACATGCTGAAGGCCAATATCGGGCCTGAGACCGCCCGGAACATGCTGCTGACGGCGCTCGTCTATCTGGTGGTGCTCCTGCTGCTGTACCGGTGCGGCGGGATCCTGTTAGGGAAAAGGACCGAACAGAGCACGGGAGTGGTGGAGCGGGGGGCGGTGACCTTCCCCAACGGCGCCTTCTTCGGGCTGCCGCTGTGCATCACCGTGTTCGGCAGCGCCTCGGACGTGACCACCTACACCATCGTGACCAGCGTCATCTGCCTGCTGCTCTTGAATTCGCTGGGCATCTACATGATGAGCGGCGACCGGTCCACGGTCTCGGTGAAGGGGATCCTCACCAATCCGGTGCTGATCGCGTTTGTGATCGGGCTGGGGTTTAATCTGCTGGGGATCGGCCGGCGGCTGCCGGAGATCGCGGACTTCTCCGGATATCTGGGCGGCCTGGTGACCCCGCTGTCCATGGTGATCTTAGGCATGAAGCTGGCCGCCGTGCGTTTCGGGGAGATCCTGGGGTCCCGCCGGGGCTATCTGATCTCCGCCCTGAGACTGCTCCTCAGCCCCGTGCTGGGCGTCGGCCTCGCGCTGCTGCTGCGGCTTGTGCTCCCGGTCCCGGACGAGGCGGTCCTGGCGCTGTTCTTCAGCGTCTCCATGCCCACGGCGACGCTGGTGACGGCCTTCGCGGACAGGTTCAGGCAGGACACCCGGGCGGCCGTGATCGACACCCTGCTGTCTACGCTGCTGTCGGTGGTCACGATCCCGCTGCTGTATATGGGCCTCACGGCGATCTTGCGGTAAGGGCGCATTTGCCCTTGGCAAATGCCTGCCGGTCTGGTAAGATAGAAGAAAGAAAGACCTCTGTTTCGGGGGCAAGGAGGATAAGCGCATGTCACTTTTGGATGATATCCTGAAAAAAGCCAAACGTTCTCTGCAGCAGGAGGGCAAGGAGCTGCTGAAGCAGGGCGAAAAGAACCTGAAAAACAAACTGACCCTGGAGAAAAAGCGCTACAGCTTTGAGACGCTTCCCCGCAGCGCGGAGGAGATGAAGGCACTGCCCGGGTACGATATCACGGATCCCTTCTACGTGGGAGCCCTGACGATCCTGGCTCTCAGCGTATTTTCCGAGAAGCCGGAGGAGGGCCTGCCGCTGCTGAACCTGCTGTGCGGACCGCAGCCCCTGAACCCGCTGGGCGTCCAGCAGCTGAAGGACCGTCTGATGGACGGCAAGAATTATATCGCCCGCTCCTATTTCGAGGGCGCGACGCCGAAGAACAATTACGAGCCGACGAAGCCCTATACCGTCGAGGTGGCGGAAAATCCCTACAGCCGGGACAACATCGCGGAGGGCTATCTGGTCCTGTACGTGAAGAGCGGCGGAGCGGACAGCGAGAGACCCTTCACGCTGCGGCAGAAAAAGTCCACCGGCGAATGGTTCCTGTTCGGGGAATTCACCGGCCTGCTGGCGGGCATCCGGATCCCCGAGGCACAGGATCCCTGGGCATAAGAGCTGAGACAATACGGAAAAGTCGGTCTGCGGAGGACCGGCGTTCTTAAGGACAGTAGGTCAAGAACCCAGGTATAGCAAGGCAAAGAGATACCAAGACAGGCGGAATGAAAGCCTGTCTTGGTATCTCTTTTTGCCTTTTCTTTGCAGTATGACGGGGATGTGGTAGGCTGGGGGATCATAAATACATCAAAAGCGACCATATCGGCAAAAAAAGAAGAATTTGCCGATATGGTATTGTAGTTTATCTGCGGTTGTGTTATTGTATAGCTGACCATATCGGCAAAAAATTAAAAATTTGCCGATGGTTTGGAGGTGGAAGATGAAGGATTATATGCTTCAGGAAAAAATGCCGGACTATCCTATTTCTCGCCATGAGATTTTGGAAATAGTACGGGAAAGTGAACTCAATTTTCGAGAAGGACAGATGAAGCGGCTTTTGGCGTATATGATTAAAGCTTCAAAGATAGAGCATATCGGAAGAGATAAATACAGGAAAATCAAGGATACAGTGAACCTGGCGCAGTACGAGAACAGATACTCTGGTAATGCCTTGCGGATTATTGATATTATGCAAAACGAGTTTCCACTGGTAGAATGCAGAGTCTGGGAATTGGCCTGGCTCAATGAATTTGTCGATCATCAGCTTGGATGTAACTACATTTTTCTGGAAGTTGAAAATGACGGATGTGAATTTGTATTTGAAAGGATAATAACTGAATTCGAAGGGAAAGTACTGTTAAAACCGGATCAGGATCAGATCCTTCGATATGGCAGCAACGATAGTATTATCATTGAACGTTTGATCAGTGAATCCCCAAAAGGCAAAAAAGAACCATATAATCTGGAGATTGAAAAGCTGATTGTGGATCTGTTTGCCAATAAGAGACTTAAGGAAATGATTTCGCCGGGAGATTATCCTGCTGCATTGGAAAGCATTTTTTCAAAGTATAAAGTGGATCAGGTAAAAATGTTCCGCTATGCGCGGCGCAGGAATAAAGAGAGAGAACTGCGGGAATATCTGCAAAACAGGACAGCTGTGGAACTGAAGGTGGGGTAAGCAGTTATGCTGACAAAAGAAAACTTCACTTTGGAACCCACACGGGTTGATAAGGATGTTTTTTGAGACTGGATTTGGAGTAGTCCTGAAAAGGGCTACTCCTTTTCCATTTAACATGGCTTTACGCATTCTTTTTGTCTGCGTACTGTTCCATTTGTTCCTGTAATTCTTCTTCGGTCGGCATAGAAAACATACCGATAGCGGTGAAATAGATATCCACCTTGACATGGCAGTGACCGTCGTACTTATCGTTGTTATGAACTTCTATTCGTTTTATGAGTGTGTTCAGTATTTCCGGAGTCAGTTCTTTCATTTCGGAATATTCCCTGATTCCTTTCATAAACATTCACAATGCGATGCGGAATGGATTCCTGATATTCCGGAATGTGACTGGATTTGCAGGTTCTCCGGTGCAGTAAACGCCGGATATTGCGATTGCGGGACCATTTCCGACTTTACAAATCATCGCTCCCGCAAATTAACAGCCGAAGAAAAAGAAAGCATTGAGGCTCTGATTTCGCGCCTGAGCGAAGTACTTTCACCTTCATGATATGAGGTCGAGGTCAATATTCGAAAGTATAACTAATTGATTATAGTTGACGATGAAGGATATGCCGCTTCGTCGAGAAAGCGAGGAATTTTTGAGAAAATTAATGGTAGTAGCTGTGTCTGTTTTGCTTATTCTTGCAATAGGAGCAGATACAGTATTTGCGGTCGAAAATTTCAAGGAGAAGAAAAACGAAAATAATCTTAACATACTGATGGATGTGTTTTCAAGTACTATCTCTGAGCACGCAGATGCGGATATAATTGAAACAAAGAGCGTTTATGGCAAGCTGAACGGCAATGGCAATGGAATCCAATATTTTGGTAGTGTCTTGATCCAAGAAGACTCTATTAAAGATGTTGCTTCGCTGGTTGAAAAACTCGATCTTCAGTTTGAAATTGTAGAATATTGTGTGCAAGATGAATGTGATATTTCTTCAAAATATCTTGAACACACAACGCTGAAGTATGATTCACCCATTGATGCTGATTTAGGGTACATATCGATTATCTTTTTCAACTCCAAGCACCCTGATAGCGATTTTCTTGACGTAGCTGGACATTAAATTAGATGTTAATCCCAAAACCGACAAAAATCACGCACAGATAAAAATGTGCGTGATTTTTCCTATTCCGGCAAGAAGTTGGCAACAAGTTCGGATATAATAATGCACGGAACCTTGAAAACGCCCGCAGAAATTCGGGCGTACATATTCGAACCCCCAAACGAAAAATGACTTGGATGATTCCAAGTCATTTTTCATTGGCGGAGAGTGTGGGATTCGAACCCACGTGCCCAAAGGGCAAACGCATTTCGAGTGCGCCCCGTTATGACCGCTTCGATAACTCTCCATATAAAATTGTGCCTTCCGGAACCCCGAAAAAAATCTTAGAACTCATCTTAGAACTGGGGTATTTCCGTGAAAAGCGAAATCGCCGAAAAGCTCCGATTTCCTCGCTTTTTCAAGCGTTTTCACGGT
>JAZLJI010000045.1:0-17612 GCA_045617825.1 Lachnospiraceae bacterium | reverse complement strand
GTGTCCTCCCGCCACGCGGGGCCGGACGGGGACGCCTCCGGCCCCGCGCTGGGGCTGGCCCTGTCCATCCGCACCGCCTGGCCGGAGAAGGACGTCCGGGTCATCAACGAAGACCGGACGGACTATACCGCCTTCCTGGGGGAGGAGGATGCCCCCGCCCCGGAGGAATTTTACCGGGATGCCCTGTGCATCGCCGTGGACACCGCCACCTCCGACCGGCTGGCCAATCCGCTGTATCTGCAGGCGCCCCACCGGATCAAGATCGACCACCACATTCCCGTAGAGGACTACGCCCCCCTAAGCTGGGTCGAGGAAAAGCGCTCCTCCTGCTGCGAGATGATCACCGAGCTGATCCGTTTCTCCGCCGGCAAACTGGCGCTGGACGCCCGGATCGCCGTCCTGCTGTACGCGGGGCTGGTCACGGATTCCGGCCGCTTCCAGTATGATTCCACCTCCGGGGAAACGCTGCGGCTGGCGGCGCTGCTGCTGGAGCAGGGCATTGATACCGACCGGCTGTTCGCCCAGCTGTATCTGGAGGATTTCGACGAGCTGAAATACAGATCCTACGTTTACGAGAACATGCAGATGACGCCCAACGGCGTGGCGTATCTCTTCGTGGACAAGCCCATGCAGGAGCGCTTCGGGCTGAACAACGAGCGCGCCAGCAACACCGTGGATTATCTGGCCGGGATCAAGGGCTGCCTGGTCTGGCTGGCCTTTATCGAGCAGCCGGATTCCATCCGGGTCAGACTCCGCTCCCGCTTCACCACGGTGGCCGACCTGGCCTCCCGCTATCAGGGCGGCGGCCACGCCAAGGCGGCCGGCGCCACGGTATACAGCCGCGAAGAAATGCAGGCACTGATCAACGAGGCCGACGCCCTCCTGGGGCAGTACAAGGCCGAACACCATGACTGGCTATAGGCATTTGCCGGAAAGGAAGCTATGAAATCTATTCGTGATATCTACAAGATCGGAACCGGTCCCTCCAGTTCTCACACCATGGGCCCTGCCAGGGCCGCGGCACTCTTCCGGGAGGAGCACCCGGAGGCCGACTCCGTGAAGGCGCTGCTCTACGGCTCCCTGTCCAAGACCGGCCGGGGCCACGGCACCGACCGGGCCATTCTGGAGGCCCTGAAGCCTCTGCCCGGCGAAGTGAGCTTCTGCGCCGAGGATCCGGAGGACATGCACCACCCCAACACGATGGACCTGATCGCCTATCAAAACGGTGCGGAGTGCGGCCGCATGCGGGTGCAGAGCATCGGCGGCGGCGACATCGTGATCGAGGGCCGGGACGCCTCCTTCCAGCGGGAGGAAGCCTATATGGAAAATTCCTTCGCCGAGATCCAGCAGTTCTGCAGCTTCCGCTACGTCGATCTGGTGGAATATGTGGAAATGAATGAAGGCGAAGAGATCTGGGATTTCCTGATCGAGGTCTGGAAGGTGATGAAGGCGGCCGTGGAGGAGGGGCTTTCCCGCACCGGCGTGCTGCCCGGCGGCCTGCACATCGAGCGGAAGGCCAAATTCATGCACGATCAGATCGTCGAGAGCAAATACCCCGAGCTGGTGGAATGCCAGAAGGTCTGCTCCTACGCCTATGCCGTCAGTGAGCAGAACGCGGACAACGGCACCATCGTCACCGCGCCCACCTGCGGCGCCTGCGGCGTGCTGCCGGCAGTCCTCTACTATTTCTGGGAAAAGCGCGGGCTGAGCGATCTGGAGGTGGCCCACGCGCTGGGCGTGGCCGGGCTCTTCGGCGAGCTGGCCAAGCAGAATGCCTCGGTCTCCGGCGCCGAATGCGGCTGCCAGGCCGAGATCGGCGTGGCCTGCTCCATGGCCGCTGCCGCCGCCAGCCAGATCTTCGGCTACGATATCGCCAAGATCGAATACGCCGCAGAGGTCTCCATGGAGCACCATCTGGGCCTCACCTGCGATCCGGTGATGGGGCTGGTGCAGATCCCCTGCATCGAGCGGAACGCCGTGGCGGCCATGCGGGCCATCAACTCGGCCAATATCGCCTATTTCCTGACCGGCACCCGCAATATCAGCTATGACATGGTGATCCGCAGCATGTACAACACCGGGCGCGATCTGGACTCCCGTTATCGGGAGACCTCCGAGGGCGGACTGGCCAGGACCTGGTCCCGAAAGAGCAAAAACAATCCGGGCTGATACGGCCCTTCACAGACGAAAAATGCCATCCGGATCTCCCGGATGGCATTTTTCTTATTTGCGTGAACTTCGTGTTTCGCAGCCATGCTGTGCGGCGCAGGCGGCTTACCGGATCCTTCTGGCCTCCAGATAATAGCGCTTGTCCCGGGCGTGGCCCATGGAGAAGGTCTTCCGGGGCAGCACACCGTCCGCCATCACGGTCTTGAACAGCTGGTTCTTGCCCATGGCCGGCAGCAGGAAGCCGATGCTCCCGGGCTTCTGCGCCAGCTGCAGCACCGCCTCCTCGTCGTGGATGTAATCCACCGTCACGGCCGGATGCGCCGCGATATAGTCGTCCAGGAAAGCCTGGAGCGTCCCCACGGCCAGCTGCTTCTCCGGATGCGGGATCGTCAGCGCGAAGCGCTCCTGCCCGCTCACCACGGTGATGCAGTGTCCCTCTCCCGTTCCCCGGTAGCTGTCCGGGAAGGCCTTTGCCAGAGCCGTGAGCAGCGCCTCGGGCTCCGCGCCGAAGACCACCCGGTGGATAGGCTCGAACTGCAGGGCCTCGTCGTGCAGATTGACCAGCTCCACCAGCGCGTAGCGGGCGGGATGCGCCAGCCAGGCCTCCTCGGGCAGCGTCTCCCGCAGGTCCTCATAGCAGCGCTTCGCCGTGGCCAGGGAATGGTTGCCGTCACCTACGGCAAATACCAGCGGGGCGGCATCCTTAAGGCCGTATTTGCGGGCCTGAACGGCGGGGTCGGACAGCCTGCGCAGCGCCTCCGCGATCCGGGTCTGCTCCTCCCGCGGCAGCAGCCGGCCTCTGATCCGGCCGCCTCCCTGCTGCAGCACGAAATCGTACAGCAGTTCACCGTTCTGCGCAGCCGCGGCGGGCTCGATCACCTGCCGGGCCTCGTCGTCGATCAGTACCATCACGTGGGGCAGCTCCACGGGGGCGTCCTTCCGCACCCGCACCCGCGGGGGGATGCGGGACAGCACCGTGCCCTCCGTGGCACGGATCAGCGCGCCGCTGCCGGGGGTGAAGTCGTAGGCCAGAAGGTCGATCATGCCCACCAGGCCCTTCCGCACGCTGCCGTCACTCTGCGTCCGCTCGACGTAGACCATCGCCTCCGGATAGACCCGGAAAATGCCCTCGTTGAGATACCGCTGCATGGACCGGTTGATGTCCGCGATCTCCTCGTCCAAATTGCCGTCTGCCAGATGGGCCTCCGGCAGGATCAGCCGCAGCGCGGACGGGGCTTCCCCCACCGTCTGCTCCACCGCTTCCCAGTACTCCGGCTGAGAAGTGAACTGATCGCAGGCCACTACGGCCCATTTCGAAAGATCCAGGTCCTGACGGGGCAGCAGGATCTCTGCCGGATAAAAGCCCAGTCCCTCAAATGCTTTATTCATGGCGTCGCCCTCTCTTTGCTTGAAAGAAAATGCCGGCCCGGGAGGATCCCCGAGGGAATCGCACCGGCGGGCCGGCCTTTGTTCGAATTTAAATAAGCGCTGCCCGGCGGCTGACAATGGAGATTCGCTTCGCGAATCTCTGAAGTCGCTCAAAGCCGCGGCCGGCTCCCTTGAGCTTCGCCCGGGGGCTTAGTGAGCGGCCTCGTAGGCCTTCAGGAATTCCACCAGCGCTTCCACGCCCTCCCGGGGCATGGCGTTGTAAATGGAGGCTCTCAGACCGCCGACGCTGCGGTGGCCCTTCAGATTATCGAAGCCGGCAGCGACGGAGGCCTTCACCACCGCGGCATCGTCCTCCGGCGTGGGCGCGGTAAAGGTGACGTTCATGTTGGAACGGTCCTCCGGTCTGGCTACGCTGGTGAAGAAGCGGCTGCCCTCCAGGAAATCGTACAGAATCTTCGCCTTGGCGTCGTTTCTGGCCTTGGCGCCCTCCAGGCCGCCGTTTGCCAGCAGGTATTTGAAGACCTTGCCGCAGCAGTAGATCGCCCAGGCGTTGGGGGTGTTGTACATAGATTCGTTGTCCGCATGGGTCTTGTAGCTCAGGTAGGTGGGCACGAAGCTCGGCAGATCCTCCCGGATCAGGTCCTCGCGGATGATCACGATGGCCAGACCGGCAGGTCCCACGTTCTTCTGGACACCGGCCCAGATCAGGCCGTAATCCGCCACGTTGCAGGGACGGGACAGGAACATGGAGGACTGGTCCGCCACCAGGATGTGACCCTTGGTATCGGGGAGCTTCGCATATTCCACGCCGTGGATCGTCTCGTTTTCGCAGATGTAAACGTAATCCGCCTCTTCCGGGATGTCCAGGTCGGAGCAGTCGGGAATATAGCTGAAATTCTTATCCTTGGAGGAAGCGACGATTTTGACCTCGCCGTATTTTTTGGCTTCGGCAATGGCCTTCTTGGACCAGGCGCCGGTCTCGATGTAGGCTGCCACGCCGTTCTTCATCAGGTTCATCGGCACCATGGCAAACTGCAGCGTGCCGCCGCCCTGGACGAAAAGCACCTTATAATTGTCCGGGATTCCCATCAGCTTCCGCAGATCCGCCTCGGTCTCATGGATGATCGCCTCGTAGGTCTTGGAGCGGTGGCTCATCTCCATGACGCACATACCGCTGCCGCGGTAGTTCATCATTTCGTCCCGGATCTCCTCCAGCACGGGTTCGGGCATCATCGCAGGGCCTGCGGAGAAATTATATGTACGGTCGTAATTCATAGGAAACCTCCTCTGTAGCTGTCAAAGCTTGGTCGATTATAGCATAGCCGCCGGCAAATGACCAGCGCTTTTTCCGTCTTTTACTTACCGGCGGGAATGCGTTCCTCCGTATCCCGGTCGAAAATAAACAGCTTGTCGGGGCGGATATCGTAGCGCACCGTATCGCCGCCGATGCTGCTCCGCATGTCCGCGTCCACGATGGAGCGGATCTCGGTGCCGGTAAAGGCGGCATTGGCGGAGACCACGGAAACGTCCCGGCCCATGACCTCCACGCTCTTCAGCGCGCAGCGCAGGGCGCCGTCAGCCTTCAGCACAAAGCCCTCCGGGCGGATGCCCACCCAGACCGGCTGATCCTTCACGCCGGGCGCCTCGGCCACCGCGTCGGTGCCGATAAGGACCCTTCCTCGCGCGACCTGCCCCTCGAAGACGTTGATGGGCGGCGTCCCCAGGAATTTGGCGACGAACAGATTGACCGGATCGTCATAGACCTCCTGCGGTCTGCCGATCTGCTGCACCACGCCCTCCTTCATCACCACAATCAGGTCGGAAATGGACATGGCCTCCTCCTGATCATGGGTCACGAACACCGTGGTGAGCCCGGTCTCCCGCTGGATGCGCCGGATCTCTTCCCGGGTCTGCAGCCTCAGCCGGGCGTCCAGATTGGACAGCGGCTCATCCAGCAGCAGCACCCGGGGCGTCTTCACCAGGGCCCGGGCGATTGCTACCCGCTGCTGCTGACCGCCGGAAAGCTCGGAGGGCTTCCGGTCCAGCAGCGCGTCGATCTGCACGGTCTTCGCCGCCTTCAGCATCCGGTCCAGCATTTCCTGCTTGCTCAGCTTTTCCTCGCCCTTCAGGTTCTGCAGCGGGAAAAGGATATTCTGCTTCACGGTCATGTGCGGATACAGGGCGTAATTCTGGAACACCAGTCCCACGCCCCGGTTCTCCGGAGGCAGCTCCGTCACGTCGATGTCCCCGAAGAATATCTTCCCGGACGTCGGCTTTTCCAGACCGCTGATCATATTTAAGGTCGTGCTCTTTCCGCAGCCGGAGGGACCGAGAAGCCCGATCAGCTTCCCGTCGGGGATCTCGAAGGAAAACCGGTCCACGGCCACCACGTCGGCAGCCCCCTTCCTGCGGTTGGGAAAGATCTTGGTCAGCTCCTGCAATACGACTTTCATTGCCGTTTTTCTCCCATCAGGCTTAATACTGAGAATAATTATAGCGTGCCCGGTTCTTCCGTTCCGCTTCCAGTCTGGCTAAATACTCCTCCAGCTCCTCTTCCGTCTCGAAGATCGTCTGGCTGCCGAAATCCACCACGGCGGTATCGGCCAGGATATCATGGACCGGCGTATGCAGCTCCTTGGTAAAATACAGCACCACCTGCGCGATCAGCACGCCGGCGGCGACCAGAAGGCCCAGACTGCCCAGCACGTTGAACAGCACCAGGATGGCCAGAACGGCCGGGATCAGGAGCTCGATGACGTATTTGCCCAGCAGGGCCCGGACCAGCATGGTACGGAAGTTGATCACCAGGCCGTTGGTATGGATCACGCAGATCCCCATCAGCTTCTTGCCCAGGGTCTGGCCGTTTTTCAGCCACAGCGGGAACAGCAGCTCCTGAGTCACCATGCCGAACAGCATTCCCAGCGACACGACCAGCACGGTCAGCCGCAGCACCTCGATGAGCTGCGCGACGACGGTCTCGTCGGTATGCATCGCCTCCCAGGCCTCGTCGAATTTCTTCTGCTCCGCCTCGGGCAGCTGCTCGTACTCCTCCTGGGTGATATCGAAATCGACCCCGTATTCCGCCTCATAGCGGTCGTAGCCGTCCTTGAAGAGGTCCGTGATCTTGACGTCCCAGCGGGTGACCGTTCCGAGGATCAGCATTCCCAGAACGGACATAATAATGTAAAGAATGGCGTCCAGACCAAAGGCTATGGCGCGCTTGGCCAGACTGGTCACCTGAATATCGACACTCATCGTTCTCTCCTTTTCGGGGGGCCCTGCGTTCAGGGCGTTTGTCCTGCGGGGACGCCTGCGCAGGCTCCCGGCATGGCATCCGGGATATTATCCGGCAGGCCGCCGGCCTCCGCCTCCAGCAGTTCCTTCCGCAGCGCGTCAAACAGCCCGTGCAGGGCGGGGTGGGTATAGGCTTCAAAGGTCTCCCGGTCTCCTGCCAGGATGAGACCGCGCAGCTTCGTTCCGGTCATGGCGATCTCCTGCCGGTCCAGGGTCTCAAAGCAGATCTCCGGGTGGTTCGGGAACCAGGTCCGGCATTTGTCCTCGTCGCCGTAGACCACGCAGTCCGGCTTGCCCAGACAGCGCTCGGCGTTCTCCAGCACGTAATCGCCCCAGGCAGGGACGTTCCCCACGCCCAGGTCCGGCAGCGGATAGATCACCAGCCGGCCCCTGCGGAGCTCCGGGGCAAATACCCGCTCCAGCATTTCCCGGCGCAGGGCCAGGGAGAAGGGATTATGGGGCGTGCCCTCCTTATCGGCGGAGCCGATCATCACGCAGACCTTCCGGCAAAGGGAAAGCGCCCGGCGGATCACTGCCTCGTGGCCCTTGTGCAGGCCCTGAAAGCGGCCCAGCACCAGGCCTGTTCCGTACGGTTTCCTCGGCATGACGTTCTCCTCAGGGCTTCATCTGCTCCCGCTCCAGGCGGAATTCCACGGAAGACTTCAGATATTTCAGGTACTCGGGATCGTCGCACATGGCCTTGCCGGGCGTGTCCGAAAGCTTGGCCACCGGCCGTCCGTTCACGTACTGCAGCTTGATCACGATGTTGAGCGGCTCGGCAAAGGTATCGTTGGCCACGAAGGTGCCGATGCCGAAGGCCACCTTGGCCTTGTCCTTGAAGTATTCGTAGATCTGCTGGGCCTTGTCGAAGTTCAGGCTGTCGGAGAACAGCAGGGTCTTGGTCCGGGGATCCACGCCGAATTTCTTGTAATGCGCGATGATCTTCTCGCCCCATTCGTAGGGGTCGGAGGAATCGTGCCGCACGCCGGTGTAGTTGTTCACCATGCTCCGGTTGAAGTCCAGCAGGAACAGGTCCGTGGTGATGGTATCCGACAGAGCGGTACCGTTATCGCCCTGATACTCCGCGTACCAGTCCTTCATGGCGTAGTAGTTGGTGTAGGACAGGGGGATGGAGCCGATGCCCTGGAACATCTGCACGTACTCGTGCGCATAGGTGCCGATGGGGGTCAGGCCGAACTTATGGGCGAAGTAGACGTTGGAGGTGCCCACCAGGTTCTGCGTCTTCTCCGCCAGATGCTTGATGGCATAGCCCTCGAATTCCCGGGACAGCCGTCTGCGGCAGCCGAATTCGGCAAATCTGAAGGTGTATTTTCCGCTGTTAAAGTCCTCGACCTTCTGATTCAGCCGTTCCTTGGCGGAATCCAGCAGCTCGTCGTAGTCGTACTGATAGCGGAAATAGGTCTCGTTGATGATCTCCAGCAGATAGATCTCGAACTGCATGGCGGAGAACAGCGGTCCGTTCACGTGGACCGTCAGCTGTCCCTCGGGAGACAGTGCCGTATGCACGTAGTCCCGGATGGGATGCCACAGTCTGAGGAATTCCACGTAGTCGGGCTTGATGAAGCGGATGCTCCGCAGGTAATCCAGCTCCTCCTTGGTAAAGCGCAGCGTGCAGAGGTAGTCGATCTGATCGTTGATCTCCTCGAACATCTCCTGAGTGAAGACCACGTTCTCGTTGCGGCATTTGAAATGGTACTCTCCCACTAAATTGGTGTGCTTGTGGAAGATCACCTGGTTCATGTTGAACTTGTACAGATCCGTATCCAGCAGGGATATGACGATAGGCTCCAGTTTCATATTACTCCTTCCCGTAGCCGGGCATCGGCAGCAGCTTGTGCAGATTAGCCCGGTGCATCCGGTCTATTTTGGCTTTGATCATTTCATCCTCGCAGAGCCCGGTGCGGATGTACCGGTCCAGCGTCTCGTAGGAAAAGCCCAGCCGTTCCTCATCCGACTTGCCGCTCATCCCGTCCTCCGGCACCTTCTCGGTAAATACCGCCGGCAGGCCCAGCTCCCGGCCCAGCTCCCGCACCTCGGTCTTGGTGACGGTCGCCAGGATCGTAAAGTCACCGGCCGCGTCGCCGAATTTGGTGGAATAACCCACCCAGTCCTCCGAGAGATTGCAGGTATTTGCCACGCGGCCTCCCACCAGGGCGCAGATCCCGTACAGCACGGTCATCCGCACGCGGGAGGGCGTATTGGTCTTATAGGCGTCGGTGTCGTCGGGCTCGCAGCCGGCGGCCTCCGCCACCAAATCGTGGATGTTCCTCACGGGGTCCTCGATGTTGATGACGTAGCGGGGCATCTTCAGGTAGTCCACCAGGGCCAGGGCCACGTCCAGATCATGCTGGCGGCCGTTGGGCATCAGCACGCCGATCACGTTTTCCGCGCCGATGGCTTCACACAGCAGGGCGGCGCAGACGGAGGAATCCGTCCCGCCGGAGATCCCGATCACCGCCTTGCAGTGACCGTTCTTTTCAAAATATTCCTTCAGCCAGGCAATAATGGCTTCTTTCATCAGCTCAAACCGTTCCTTTCTGAAACAATTGATTACCCTTTACTGTACCATTGAAGCAGGCTTTACGCAAGCCCTTTTTCCGCTGCGGGCGGGGAGCAGGGTCAGTGAAGCTCCTTGATCTGCAGTTCCTTAAGCAGGTCTCGGTCCTTGTTCAGGCCCGCCGCGTCGGGGCTCTGGGTCCGGCGCTCCTTCTCCTGGCCGGCCTTGAGCAGGATATCCTGCGCCGTCCGTGCCTTCTGCGCGGCGGAGCCGGTCGTGAGCTCCTGCACGTCCTTCTGCGTCGGCTGATAGTACGGCAGCAGCTCACCGTCGGCCAGACGCAGCACCTGCTCGTGGAGCCTGCTTTGGATCGCGGCCTTAGGATCGGCAGTGCCCGCCTTCGGCAGCAGCCCCGCCAGCGCAGGGGAAAGCTGAGGATGGAGCGGCTGCTCCGCGGCCAGGGCGTCTACCTCGTCGAGCAGCAGCTTTTCGGATTTGTGGCAGATGATGGCCGCGGCGCCGGTATTGCGGAGGAACGCCAGATCCGCCGAGGCGTTCCGGTCCGACAGCAGCGAAGCGCTGTCCTCAAGCGCGGCCTTTTCCTCCTGAAGGCAGTCATACAGGAGCTTCAGATCTCTACGGACCTCCTCGGGAAGGCCGGCCGAGCGCAGCTTCCGCTCGAAAACCTCCGCAGGCTCCGGAGCCTGCGTCCCTCCCAGATTCTGCTCTCTGGCATATTCCTCGGAGGATCTGCCGAATTTTTCGCGGAACATGCTCTCCTTGGCACGGTCCAGTGCGGCGGGAGAATCCAGTCTGCCGACATTCTGCTTCAGCTCGCTCAGGAGCTTATAGTCCTTCATCTCCGCCTCGTATCGGGCCTGGTCCGCTTTATACTGCCGGTGCGAGGCAGTATTGAAGACCTTGCTGAACCAGGCGCCGATCCCGGTCCGCTTTTGCGGCGCCTCCGGCTTTTTCGGCATCGGAGCGTCGGCAAAAAGGGCCTTCGCGTCCTTGCCGGTATGGATATGGCCCTGGGCATCCACGAAGACCAGCAGCGGGTCCTTTTCCGGATGCTTCGGGGAAACGGCATACATCGGCAGCTGTCTGCGGAACACGCTCCGTTCGATGTCCAGCGTGTCGAGGGGCTCACCTAAAATGCTTCTCATCAGCGGGGCTGTCCGGTTATCGTCGCCGAACGCCTTGTTGATGCGGCGGATCACGTTATTCGGCAGCATTGCCGCGCAGACGCGGGCGTCCTCAAAGGGATTGTTCCGCGGGGAATCGAAAACGTCCGCCTTCTGCGAGAGGGCGTACAGCTGATTGGAGTCCAGCTTCAGCAGCTGCTGCTCGTCCACCATCGGGCCGATACTGCTGGCCTTCAGCGACATTTTCCCTTCCAGGATGAAGCCCTCGTCGAAGACCGGCGTCATGGCGTCGGCATAGCGGCGGAGCTCCTCATCGCTGTACCAGCTCCGGTAAGGCTCCACGGTATTCTGCGCGTCGCTGAGATAGATCACCGCGCTGAGCTTCGGCCAGTTTTTCGCCGCCTCCTCCAGGGGCATGGTGCCGAGCTCCCGCTTCAGCTTCGCCACCTCTTCGTTATTCATGTAATGCTCCATCACCGCCTTATGGAGCTTTCTGCGCATCTCCTCGGCCCGGGGATCCTTCTTCTCCGTCAGCTCGGCGGCGGTCCGCATTTCCTCCAGACGCTCGGGCATGAAGTTCTCGATGTAGCTGCCGAAGGAGCTTTCGTCGCGCTTCGAGAACAGCCTGCACGCTAACGCACCGTATTCCGACTGCTTGAAATGGATCGCGTTGTCGCGGACGGCCTCACGGATCTGATCCCGCAGCTGTTCCCCCTGCCGCAGCATTTCCTCCGTAGGCTCAAAATGATACTCCGGCTCCTCTTCCCGGATCAGCTCCGTCAGTTCCTCCGGGGACAGCAGGCATTTGGGCTGCGCGTTCATGAAAAGCTCCCACTGCTTCAGACAGGTCTCCCGATCGGTATCTCTGCTGAAAAGATCGCCGGCGGCATTGATAATAGACATTTCTTATCTCCTCATTTCTCGGAAAATATAGGCGCTGTCTTTTTACCGCCCCAGGCGGATATCGCTCAGCAGCTCGTAATAATGCGCCAGGGCGCTGTGGTCCCTGCCGCCCTCGCCGCGGGCCTGCAGGAAGGTCATCACCTCCCGGGCCTGGGCGGTCATGGGTGCGGGGCTGCCCACGCTGTGCGCGCAGTCCAGCGCGTTGTTGAGATCCTTGATGTGCAGGTCGATCTTGAAGCCGGGAGCGTCGTTGCCCGTGAGCATCATCGGCGCCTTGGCATCCATCACGTGAGAGCCGGCCAGGCCGCCCTTAATGGCTTCAAAGACCAGCTCCGGATCGACCCCGGCCTTCTGGGCCAGCGTCAGCGCCTCCGCCAGTGCCTGGATATTGCAGGCCACGATCATCTGATTGGCCAGCTTGGTGGTATTGCCCGCGCCGATCTCTCCGCAGCGCACGGCGGATCTTCCCATGCACAGCAGCAGCTCCTTATAGCGGTCGAAGACCTCCTGCCGTCCGCCCACCATGAAGGCCAGCGTTCCGGCGACAGCGCCGGGCTCACCGCCGGAGACCGGCGCATCCAGCATGTCGATCCCCCGTTCGGCCAGCACCGCCGCGATCTCCTGGGAGGCCAGCGGATTGATGGAGCTCATGTCGATGAAGCAGCTGCCCGGCTTCATGAAGGCTGCTGCGCCCTCCTCGCCCAGCATCACCTCCTTCACCTGGGGTGAATTGGGCAGCATGGTCATCACCACCTCGCACTGCTCGGCGATCTCCCGCTGTGAGGCCTTCACTGCCCCCGCCTCCGCCAGCAGGTCCATATCCTTCTGCTGATGGCTGTTCACCAGCAGCGTGTAGCCCTTCTTCAGCAAATTCTTCGCCATGGGCTTTCCCATGATGCCCAGTCCGATGAAACCGATCTTCATAATGCTTCGCCTTTCCTCTTAAATATCATATTTCGCCAGGATCTCACTGGGCGTTTTCTTCAGCAGCAGGCTCACCGGCAGCACGCCGAAGCCCAGACACAGCAGCATCAGCAGGACCAGCACCGCCAGCGCCAGCCACAGCGGATAATAGAACAGGTTCTTCATCAGCGTCGAGGTGCTGAGCCAGAAGCCCACGATCACGCTGGAGAACAGGTAGCCCGGCAGCACGGTCAGCGCCGTCAGGACCCCCGCCTCCGTCAGGAAGCGGAATTTCAGGTTCCCCTTGGTCACGCCGATGGCCCGGTAAATGCCCACCTCCCGGATGCGGCTCAGCAGCGCGGCCCGCATGATGAAGTACATGCAGAGGCTCAGGATGGCCAGCATCACCAGCATGGACACGAGCTTCCCGCGGATGCCGGCCCTGAGGTCCTTGAGCTCATTTTCCCGCAGTTCCTCCGGCGTCACCAGCGCGCCGAAGGCATAGACGGAGGCCCGGCCGAAGCGTCCCTCCTCGGGAAGCAGCTGCTCCAGCTCCGGGAAATTCTCCTCCAGGTACCGTTCCGCCTTCCCGACGTCTGCGGCATGCACCGCCGCGAAGAAGGGCTCCACGTACTGGGCGATCAGGTTCCCGTCCTCATCAAAGGAATAGTCCATGCCGTAATAGGCCCTGGCCGAGCTGTGGGTCTCCCCAAAGCTCTGGGCCACCCGGTCGAAGCTCCCGTCGCTGACCAGATAGAAGCTGTCATTGTCGCAGATACAGTGCCGCCAGGAGAAGCCGTAGCTGTCGTCGTCGATATAGAAGGCGTCATAGGTCGGATCCTCCATCTGGATGTCGATCCGTCCCTTCACCTTCAGGGGAACGCCCTGGATCAGCACGGTCTCGCCCTCCCTGGGCAGCTCCCCCTGCGCATTCTGTACGATCAGCAGGGCCTCGCCGTCCCCGACCGCAGTCTCATAGCCGGGCACCGTCCCGCATCGGATGACGCCCAGATACTGGGAGTCTATGCTTTCCTCCGCCAGCAGCCGGTCGTTATAGAACAGCGCGTACTCCGGAGAATCCACCACCGCCGTGACGATGCAGGCACCGTCGCCGTAGCGGTTCTCCACCAGTCCCAGCAGGTTTTCATAGGTCTTGACGTACCCCAGATTGCTGTTCTTCAGCAGCTCGTCCGCCACGGCAGAGCTCAGCACCACCGCATTTTCCTCCGGCTGCTCCAGACTTCCGGCCAGGACTCTCGCGTCCTTCAGCAGGCTGACGGGCAGCGCCGCCGCATTTACCTTGAAATTATCGTCCAGCATGTCGAAAAGGCCGCTGGTGAAGGTCTCGAAATAACCCGGTGAGAAGCGGTGCGCGTTCAGGGAAAACGTATACAGCTGCCTCAGGGTATAGCCGTCGATCCCGCTGTCCTCGTCCTCCAGGGCCTCGGCCAGCTTGTCGGTAGTGTCCTTTCTGCCCAGATACAGATAAAGCAGTCTGCTCTCGTAGGTCTTATCCACGTCCTTCAGAGATCGGATCCCCACGCCGAAATACGCGCTCATCATCACGAAGATCGCGGCAAACATCACCATGGCCCGGCGCAGGAGCTTGTTTTTCTTCTTGCGCTTTTTCACGAAATTCTCGGCGTAGCCGCTGCGCAGCGACTGCCTGAAGGTAAACAGGCGGCCCGTCTTCCCGTGCTCGGTGATCGGTGCCAGGCGGCTCATGTCGATCCGGTCCTCCTGCGCCTGCCGCTCGTTCTCCTCCACGTAAGGCCCCGCGATCAGCTTGACCTCGCTGCTCTCCGTGATCAGCTCCACGCCGGGGCTGTCCACCCGCAGGTAGGTCTTTCCGCCCTCCCGCACCAGCGTCAGCTGGATCTTCGCGCCCTCGGCCTCGCCGTAGCAGCGGATATCCGTAAAGCGGCCCTTGTCCAGACTGCCCGGCAGCTCGCCCAGGTAAATGCGGCTGCCCCGACGGCCCCGGTGCCCCCGGACGTCGTCGTTTTCCCACTGCGCCTCGATCCGGCCGTCGGAAAGCTTGATCACCCGGTCGCAGTATTCCTCCACCAGCTTTTCCTCGTGGGTCACCAGCACCACCAGATGGTCCTTGGCGATCTGCCGCAGCAGGTCCATCACCAGCAGGGTATTCGCCTCGTCCAGGTTGCCGGTGGGCTCGTCCGCCAGGATCACCGGCGGATTTTTCACGATGGCTCTGGCAATGGCCACCCGCTGCTGCTGTCCGCCGGACAGCGTGTCGGGGGTGCGGCTCCGGTACTTCAGCATCCCCACGTTGGCCAGGGCCACCGATACGCGCTCCGCGATCACCGCTTCGTCGCGGAGCCCCATGAGCTTCAGCGCGTCCGCCACGTTGTCGAAGACGCTTTCCTGCTTCTGCAGATTATAGTTCTGGAAGATATAGCCGATCTTCTCGTTTCTCAGTCTGTCGGTGTCCCGGCTTATGCTTTCCTCTCCGTAGAGGATGTCACCGCCGGAGAAGCCGTCCAGTCCGCCCAGCGTATTCAGCAAAGTGGTCTTGCCGCAGCCGCTGCGGCCGAACACCGCCACCATGCCCTGCTCCGGAAGCTCCAGAGACAGGTCGTTGATCACGTGGAGCTGATTGTCCTTGCCCTTATTGAAGTATTTGTCCAGTTTGTCGATACGGATCATTCTGCGTCACCTCCCCGAAGAGATGCCCGGACGCTCTCGCCGAACAGGGTCCTCAAATGTCTCAGGCCGACCCGGGTGGTCATGATCAACATGCCCAGCACCAGCAGCAGATACTGCCAGGGATAAAGGAAGGTCAGCCGTTCGTTCAGCATGGGGCTTCTGAAGATCAGGAAGGCAGCCGCCGCCAGGATCAGCAGCGCCGGCAGCAGGCACAGGTAAAAGCGGGCGAAGAAGCCCAGGGCGACCGTTCTCACGGAGATCCCCATGGACCGCAGGATGGCCAGATCCTTCTTGAAGGCCCCCACCGCCTTTCCGGAGCAGATCCGGACGAAGAAGGCCAGGAAAACGACGGTCAGACCCCACAGCACCAGCAGGGCGATCGCTGCGACGGTATTGGCGATGGTATCCAGCAGGCTCGGCGTATAGCGGGTATCGGAGGTGACGCCGATGTAGCCCATCTGCCGCAGCCCCTCCGCCGCCCGGGCCGCCTCTCCGTCGGTCTTAAAGAACAGGGAGGTCTGCCGGTACTGCTTCCGCATGTTCTCCTCAAAGAGCTTCTGCAGGGTCTGCGGATGCATGGCCAGGAAATCGCCGTTCTCCCGGTTGTACTCCGTCAGCGGAACGTCCGTCTGCCGCAGCACCTCGGCGTTTCCGAAGCTCCCCTTCACCTGACGATTCTCCGTCATACCCTGGCTGTAGCTGATATTCACCGTGACCGCCAGCTCCAGCTCGCCCTCGGCGGTGTTCTTCACGGCCTCCCGCACCAGCGGGTTGCCCACATAAACGCAGTCCTTCGGCAGATCGTAGCAAAGCAGGAGCTCTCCGACGGAAAGCTCCTCCGGCATGCTGCCCTTCCGCTTCATGACGGCGCCGTGTCCCTGCGTCGCATGGTTGGCGAAATACGCGGAGCCGATATTGCCGAAGGCCTCCTCCGTCAGAAGGATCTCGTTTTCCAGATTATTATCGTAATAGTATTTTACCCCGACGACCTTGAACACCGTCCGCTGATAGCAGATGGTCTCCTGCTGCAGCGCGGTCCTGCCGAAGCGGGGCTGCAGGCCGATAGCCAGATACAGCAGACACTCGTCCGCCTTTTCCGGATAGCGGCCCAGGATCCGGTCGCCGTAGTCCTTTCCGCGGACGGCCAGCATCGGGATCGCGGCGCCGTAGGCCCCCTCCGAGGGCAGATAGGCGTTCGTGTTATAGTCCTCATACTCCGCGTCCAGGATATAATCGTAGCGCATCATAGACTCCGCGCCCAGGCGGGTCTTTAGCGCCTCCATTTCCCCCTCCTCAGGCACCTTTCCGTCCGCCCGGGTCAGCACCAGCCGCCCCTCATGATAGTTGAACATGGTGGCGGGCTTCAGCAGCGTCGGGATCTCTCCGCAGGCGCCCGTGACCGCGAAGATCCCCAGCGCGCCTACGGTAAACAGCAGGCAGAGGAAAAGGGTCAGCTTCGGCATCGCGGTGAAGAGCGCTTTGCCCAGCGTCCAGCCGTTCTTCCGCTCCTGCTGCCTTTTCAGGCGCTTCTGCTCCCGGGTGAGCGGCGCTTCTTCGTCGGCCTCCGCCGGGGTGTCCGGCCCGTCGGCATTTACCGTCTCCCGCAGGGTATGGTCCCAGGCCACCGCTCCGTCGAAGATCCGCACCTCCCGGGTGGCGTAATCCTCCACCTCCTGCAGGTTATGGGTCACGACGATCAGCAGCTTATCCCGGGATACCTCCCGCAGCAGCTCCATGATCTCCTTCCCGCTGACGGAATCCAGGTTGCCGGTGGGCTCATCCGCCAGGATGATGGGGCTGTCCTTGGCCAGCGCCCGGGCGATCACCGTACGCTGCTTCTGGCCGCCGGAAAGCTGCGCGCCCTTCTGATGGAGCCGGTCCCCCAGCCCCACCCGCGTCAGCAGCTCCACGGCTCTGGCTCTCCGCTGCTTCCGGTCCGGGATGGACATCAGCGCCAGCTCCACGTTCTGCAGCACGGTCTGGTGAGGGATGAGGTTGTAGCTCTGGAACACGAAGCCCACGGAGTGGTTGCGGTAGGAGTCCCAGTCCCGATCCCTGAATTCCTTCGTGGAGCGGCCGGAGATCAGAAGATCGCCGGAGGTGTACTGATCGAGGCCGCCGATGAGGTTCAGCAGCGTGGTCTTTCCGCAGCCGGAGGGGCCCAGAATGGCCACGAATTCCCGATCCCGGAAGGAGACCTCCACGCCCTTCAGCGCATGGACGGTGCTGTCTCCGGCCAGATAATCCTTTGTGATGTTTTTCAGTTGCAGCATATATTCAGATCCTTTTGGGCGGTATCCGCCATGATGTTATCCAGAAAATCATATAGAATTTTCATGGCAAAATCAAGTTTTTTGCGCCGTTCGGGAGGAAAATTTACAAATTGTTCAAGTTTGAAAAGCCCCCTGCGGGAAACCGGGGGAACCATAGTGAAAATATTCAGAAATGAAAGGATAATCTGCGGGATTTTGGCTAAAATAATGCTGGACAGAAGTACGCAAATGCGGTATAATTTAACGGAATGTTAAAGTATGTTCATACTTTATGTGCTGCGGGGCACAGCCTCGCAGACACCATTATAAGGAGGAAACTTGTTATGTCTGTTAAAGTTGCTATCAATGGTT
>JAZLJI010000044.1:0-8199 GCA_045617825.1 Lachnospiraceae bacterium | reverse complement strand
CCTTCGTTGATGCCCCGGCCGCCCTCCTCCGGCCGGGCGGTGCGGATGGCCAGGGCCAGCCCCAGCGCGGAGCCGGAGGCGTCCCCGTCCGGCCGGACGTGGCGGCAGATCACGATGCGGTCATGCCGCTCGATCGCGTCCAGGATCTCCTGTTTTATCGTTTCATTCATGAAAAGTCTCCTTCAGACAGTATTTTCATCGTTCCCTCCGGCCCCGCGCCTACAGGTTCAGCAAAGCCGCCGCTGCGCTGCCGGCCATGTTGGGATTGTCCAGAGCGCGTATCTCGGTGAAGACGCCCCGCTCCCGGCCGAAGCGCTCCAGCCGGGCCTCCAGCGCCGGGAAATACGGCCCGAAGCGCCAGAAGGTCGAGCCCTCCGCGGCGATCAGCGCCGGCCGCCTCGGATCGCGGCCCCAGCCCCGGTGCTCGCAGATCGCCGTGAACATCACGGCGGTGCAGAGGGCGGCCCGCTCCGCCAGGCGGAGGATCAGCAGCGACAGCGCGCTGCGGTCCGCCTCCGTTTTGCAGAGGGCGGCGAGCGGTCCCTTCCGGGGATCGGTCAGGAATTCTCCCAGCTCCCGGGTGGTGAAGTCGGGGACCCCCGCTAAGGCGGCGGTGAAGCCGGGAGAGAAAAGTCCGGCCTCCGCGGCCAGCTCGGCCGTGCACCGGGCCAGGCGCCCCAGGTAGGCGCCGCCGATCATTTTCTCGAAGCGGTGGATGCCGGGCTGCGGATCCCGCTGATGCAGGAGCGCGTCGCCGCGGCCCACGGGGAAGCCGTCGTAGGCACCGGCCTCGGCATTGATCAGCATGCTTTCTCCCGGAAGAGTGCCGTAGCGGGTATGCCCGGCGCAGGCCTCCTCAAAGCAGCAGTTGGTCCCGGTGCCCAGAATGAAGCCGATCAGTCCGTCATAGCGCGTCCGGTCATAGAAGGGAAGCGCGCCCGCGGCGCAGGCCACGGAATCGTTCAGCAGGATATAGCAGCGTTTGCCGGGGATCCCGGCCCGGGTCAGCGCTTCCTCCAGCTCCCGGCACACGTGCATCCCGACGACGCCTTCGATGCGGACGCCCTTGTTCAGGGGCGCCATGACCACGCCGTCCTTATCCTCCCCGATCCGGGCAGGATAGGAGAAGCAGAAGGCCAGCAGGGCATCCTGCCCCAGATAGGGCCGCAGGGCCTCCGTCAGCGCTTCCAGGAAGGTCTCCTTCGTCAGCGGCTCCAGGCTGCCGGGCATGGGCTGTCTTGTCTGATCCTGCAGCACCAAGCGTCCGTCCTCCCGGAAGCTGACCCGGGCGATGCGCAGGGAGGTCCCGCCCGCGTCCAGCACGATCACCTCCTCGCCGGGCCGGAGCCGACCCTCGAAGGCGGAGAGATAGGTGGGCAGCATTTCCAGGCAGCTGCCGGCGGGGGTGAGCCCCTGCTCCAGCGCTTTCTTAAAGGCGGCGATCTCCTTTTCCGGGCAAATGCAGTCCGGGTGCATCCCGCTTTCCTTCAGAAAGGCCTCCATGGCCGGAGCTTCGGTGATGACCGCGCCCTTGACCTGCCCCTTCAGCAGCTCCTGCACCACCCGGGAGGCCAGCAGCAGACCGGCCGCGGGGGGCACGAAGGAAGAGGAGGCCGGCATCGGGGCGATCGGCTCGGCGGGAGAGCAGACCACCGTGAGCCGGTCGATGCCCCGGGCGCGGCATTCCCGCCGCATGACCCGGGCCAGCGGGCAGCCGGAGGTCTCAAACAGATCGCAGACCGTAAGCCCCTCGGGATCGAGCCTGCCGCCGGTGCCCATGGAGGAAATGATCGGTACGTTCCACTCCCGGGCCTTCTCGATCAGCAGCAGCTTGGAGGGCACGCTGTCGATGGCGTCCACGATATAGTCATAGGCCTGAAAGGGGAAGACGTCGGCGGTCCTCTCGTCGAAATAGAGCGGCCATTCCGTCAGCCGGCAGGGAAGACCCAGCTCCTCGGCCCGCAGTCTTGCCGCGGCGGTCTTGGAGAGGCCCAGCGTTTTCGCGGTCGCCAGCAGCTGGCGGTTCAGATTGGAGGGCTGGAAGCGGTCGCCGTCCACCACGTCCAGCGCGCCGATGCCGCTGCGCAGCAGAGCCTCGAAGGCCTGGCCGCCCACGCCGCCCAGACCGAAGACGGCCACCCGGGCTCCCTTCAGCTTCTCCATGGCCTCTTCGCCCAGCAGCGCCATGCTGCGGGCCAGGGCATCCTGTCTGCATTTGTCCTGTTCCTGTATCATAGGTTCTCCTCCGGGGGCTGCAGACGGCTGATAAAGCCGCCGGCCACCACCCTGTCTTCATCATAGATCACCAGTGACTGTCCCGGCGTCACCGCCCGCTGGGGCTCCTCGAAGCGGACCAGCAGCCGGCCATCACGGAATTCTGCCCGGGCAGGCTGCTCCCGGTGCCGGTAGCGCAGCTTCACCAGATAGTGCTTTTCCGGATCCAGGCTGCCGTCTCCGACCCAGTTCACCTCCTCCGCCGTGACCAGACGCCGGAAAAGTCCCTCCCCGTGGGAGAGCTGCACCCGGTTCTCCTCCGGATACAGACCGGTGACGAACAGCGGGGCGTCGGAGGCGATCCCCAGCCCCTTCCGCTGGCCTACGGTATAGCGGATGATCCCGCGATGCTGTCCCAGAACGTTTCCCGCCGCGTCGGTGAAGGGCCCCGGCGGAAACGAACGGCCCAGCCAGGCCTCCACGAAGGCGGCATAGTCGCCCTCCGGAACGAAGCAGATATCCTGGGAGTCACTTTTATGGGCCACGGAAAGTCCCAGGGCTGCAGCCCGGGCCCGTACCTCGTCCTTGGTAAATTCCCCTAACGGAAAACGGCAGCGGGAGAGCTGCTCCTGGGAAAGGCCCCAGAGCATGTAGCTCTGATCCTTTTTCGGGGACAGGGCCTTCCGCAGCTGATAACGGCCGTCGCTCTCCCGGCGGGAGATGCGCGCGTAATGCCCGGTGGCCACGCCGTCCGCGCCGGCTTTTCCGGCCTCCGATAAAAGCAGGCCGAATTTCAGGGCCTTATTGCAGAAAACACAGGGATTCGGGGTCAGTCCCTGCGCGTAGGCCCTGACGAAGGGCGCGATGACCCGCTCCCGGAACGCTTCCCGGGCGTCGATCACCCGGAAGGGCAGCCCCAGCAGCTCCGCGCAGCCGCGGGCATCCTCGATGTCCTGCTCCTGCGCCGCCCGGGCGGCAGGGGTCTGCGGGTCCGTCAGGCGCAGGATCACGCCCTCGGGATCCGGATACCGTTCTTTGACGAGAGAGGCGGTCACGGCGCTGTCCACGCCGCCGCTGAGTGCGATCCAAAGCTTCATAGGTCACCTACACGATATACTGATCCCGGTCGGAAAGCCGCCGGACCAGCCGGAAGGAAATGAAAAACAGGAGGCCGACGAAGACCAGAAAGCCCAGAGTCAGGCCGCCGCCTCCCTGGGTGGCGATAAAGTCGTATGCTCCGTGGAGCAGCAGCGGGACGGCAAATGCCAGCAGACGGTACTTCAGGCTCTGTCCCGGGTAGCCGAAATTGTCGGCCTTTTTCGCCAGACCGTACCAGAAGCCCATGAAGACGCCGAAGCAGCAGTGCCCGGGGACCGCCGTGACCGCCCGCACCAGAGCCGTGCCGAGGCCGTAGCTGAAGACGTAGTTCAGATTCTCCCAGAGGGCGAAGCCCAGGGAGACCGCGGTCGCGTACAGCACTGCGTCGTAGTGGCAGTTGAAATCCGCGGAGAACCAGGTCCGCTTTTTCAGAAAGAGGTATTTGCTGCCCTCCTCGCAGCCCGCCACCACCACGAAATACAGCAGCAGGGCGTACTGGGTGTCGGTGAGGGGCAGGAATTTCAGCAGAAAGACGCCCAGCCGCTCTCCCAGGGAGGCGATGAAGGTGGACAGCAGACCGAACAGCAGCAGGCTCAGGATCAGCCGGGGCGGCTCCTTGTCCAACCGGTCGGACCGATAGATCCTGATCAGCAGGAGCACTGCCGGTATGATGGCCGCGGCGATCAGCAGCACGTTATAGGACTTGAACAGAAACAGCACGGTCTGGCTCCTCCCGGATCTTATTTTCTGACGCGGGGAAGGCCGCCCGGGCCTTCCGCAGCACTGCCTCTATCATACCATAGAATAAAAGGATACACAAGCACTTGCGGAGGGCGGGCAGGGGTGATAAAATCAGAGAAAAGGGAGGTACGGGGATGATCTTTGCCGCGGTACTGGCAGGCGGGAGCGGCCTGCGCATGAAAAACAGCACACCGAAACAGTTTCTGCCCTTGGGGGGCAAGCCGGTGATCGTCCGGACCCTGGAGGTGTTCCTGCAGCTGCCGGAGATCAGGAAGATCTATCTGGGCATGAACGGGGACTATCTGGAGGAGGCGCAGCGGCTGCTGGGAGAATACCTTCCGGAGCAGGCCTCCCGGATGATCGAGCTGGTGCCCGGCGGGGCGGACCGGAACGAAAGCCTGCTGCACGTGGCGGACCGGATCGCCGAACGCTGGGGAGAGGAGGGACACCTGCTGATCACCCACGACGGCGTCCGCCCCTTCGTGACGCCGCAAATGCTGCGGGAAAGCCTGGAGGGCGCCCGCCAGGTCGGCGCCTCCGGGACGGCGATCCCCTCGACGGATACCCTGTTTTACTCCGAGGACGGAGAGCGGGTGCTGCGGGCGGCGGACCGCAGCCGGTATTTCCGGGCGCAGACCCCGCAGAGCTTCCGGCTTTCCCTGATCCGGGATCTGCTCAGGCGGCTCGGCGCAGAGGAGCGGAGCCGCATGACGGACGCCTGCAGCCTCTGCCTGGCCGAAGGCCTTCCGGTGGTGATGACGCCCGGCTCGCCCCTCAACATCAAGCTGACGACGCCGGAGGATCTGGCGCTGGCGGAGGCCCTGCTGGGGCTGAAATAGCTTGATTTTATCGTTCTATCCTGTTATGCTGACGGACAGAAGATCATTTGCGGAGGACTGCCTATGAACGAGACGCCCCGACATCGATATTGGCGCTGGTTCTTTACCCTGCTGCTGACGCTGCTGGGAGTATTGGCCGCGTTTTTTGTGCTGCCCAAGGTGCTGGTCTTCTTTCTGCCGGTGCTGATCGCCTGGCTGGTGACCTGGCTGTCCGCGCCGCTGATCCGTTTTCTCAAGGACCGGCTCCATCTGAAGGCACGGCTCAGCTCGACTCTGGTACTGATCCTGCTGCTGCTCGCGGTGCTGGGCATCCTGGTGGGGATCGGCCAGCTGCTGGTCCGGGAGCTGCTGGGCTTCCTGCCGAAGATCCCCGATTACATGCAGACGGTCTCCTCGGCGGTAGATACCTTCGAACAGTGGCTGGGCCGGGTGGTGCAGCATATCCCGAATGCCCTGATCAGCTCCGTGGATCAGGTGGAGCAGAAGATCTCCGATACCGTCCTCAGTCTGGGCACGGTGGCGGGCCGCTTCGTTACGGACAAGATCGCCGATCTGGCAATCAGCATTCCCCGTATCCTGATCAATCTGGTCATCACGATCCTGCTGATCTTCTTCATGCTGAACGAGCGGGAGGAACTGAAGCAGAAGCTTCAGACCCGCCTTCCTGCGGGAATCAAGGATTTCCTGCGCCAGTGCCGGGCGGCGCTGAAGAAGGCTCTGAACGGCTATCTGATCACTCAGCTGAAGCTGAGCTGGATCGTGGCGGTCATCCTGCTGGCAGGCTTCCTGATCATGCGGATGCCTTATGCCTTCCTGCTGTCGCTTCTCGTGGCCTTCGTGGATTTCCTGCCGGTATTCGGCTCCGGGACCGTGCTGCTGCCCTGGGCGCTGGTGGAGCTGCTTTCCAAGGATTACTGGACCATGGCCGGCCTGCTGGTGCTGTACGGCCTGACCCAGGGCATCAAGCAGTTCCTGTCCCCGAAGATGATGGGCGACAGCGTCGGCTTTCCGCCTCTGGCGTCGGTATTCTGTCTGCTGGTGGGCTTCAAGCTCTGGGGCATCGGCGGCATGATCTTCGCGATCCCGCTGGGCATGCTGGTGGTGGAGATCTACAACATGGGGATCTTCAGCCCCGCGATCTCCTGTATCCGGGAAATGATCACTGCGCTGGCGGAGCTGCTGAAAAAACCCAAGGAGGATCCCGCCGAACGGTTCTACGATCAGGAGCCGGAGGGCAGCCGCAAAAAGTCTCCGGAAAGGCTCCCCGAGTGGGAAGCCGGGGAGGCGGCGGAGAAGCTTTCGGAGGAGCCCGGCGAGCGGGAAGCGGACGGGGAGGCGCAGGAACTCCCGGCGGATGCCCCTGCCGCAGGCGATGAAAGGGCCTGAAGCCGCGGGACGGAAGAAAATAGACAATCAAAAAGGAGGAGCGAGCCTCCTCCTTTTTCCGCGATACAGACCCTCAGGCTTTTCGGTGTTCCCGGGCCATAGCCTCCTGGTAGGCAAAGCCCAGCTCCGTGGCCTGCTTCTCGAACCAAACGGCCTCGTAGGGCTCGGCGGGCGGCTTCAGCTTCAGCTTCTCCCGGATGCGGCGGTACCACCAGCGGGTGCTGGAGGGCAGCCCCACCAGAAAGGGCATCAGGGGCCCGAAGCGGCAGTTCTGCATGGCGTGTCCCATCTCGTGATTTTTCAGATGGGCGTCCGCGTCCCGGTCCACGACGAAGAAGATGCCCCAGTCCATGCCGCCCCAGCATTTGCCGCATTCGAAATAGAAGCAGGGGCCCCAGTGCAGGAGCTTGTGGCCGGTGAGCAGCATGGCAGCCGCCACCAGGAGACCGCCCAGATTCATGAGCAGCCCCCAGGTGAAGGAAAGAAGATAAAAACGCCGGCGGTCGGTGATCGCCTTGGCACCGGAAATCAGTTTCATAGGATCCTCCTGGTTCATCCGGCGCTATTATAGCACAGGTCCCCGGAAAACGGAAGGACCGTCCGGGAGGAAAATACGGCAGAGAGGAGATAAGATGGCCTGTTTTGATGAGATCATTCGCGTAGGAGAGGGGGAGGCCCGGCTGAGGGTCAGCCTTTGGGACAATCTGCCGGATTTCCAGTACGGGAAGAAGAGGCCGATGATCCTGGTGATCCCCGGCGGCGGGTATCACTACGTCGCGGAGCGGGAGGGAGACCCCATTGCCATGAGTTTTCAGGCGATGGGCTACCAGACCGCGGTGCTGACCTATTCCGTGATGCCGACGGCCTGGCCCCAGCAGCTGCTGGAGGCTGCCGCCGCCGTGAAGCTGATCCGGGAGAAGGCTGAGGCCTGGCACGTGGATCCGGCGAAGCTCGCCACGGCGGGATTTTCCGCGGGCGGGAGCCTGGCGGCGGAGCTGGGTGTCCACTGGCAGGAGCCCTGGCTGGCGGAGGCCGTGGGAGCGGACTGCCCGGAGCAGCTGAGACCCGATCTGCAGATCCTGGTCTATGCCGTGCTGGGCGTGGATCGCTATCCCCAGCTGGCGACCCGGGGCACGGTAAGGCCCGGCGACAGCTTTGTGGGCAAGGAGGCGGACGCCCCGGTCCGCTACGTATCGGAGCATACGCCGCCCACCTTCCTGGCCCATGCGCTGGGCGACGCGCTGGTGACGGCGGAGCAGTCGCTGTATTTTGCCGAAGCCCTGAGAAAGGCCGGCGTCCCGTTCTCCCTGCATATCTATCAGAACGGCCCCCACGGCTTCGCCCTGGGCAATCAGGTGACCTATTACGATGCCGCCCCCGGCAGTCAGAGCCAGGCGCCCCGTCCCGGCTGCGCCCTGTGGGTGGAGCAGGCCGGCCTGTGGCTGGAGGAGCATTTTCACAGCTTTGAGGAGGCAGAGGCATGAATTATCGGGAAAAACGTTTCAGCATCGACGGGCACGAGGCCCTGCTGCAGCTGTATCTCTGGGAGGAGCTTCGTCAGCACGACATGGGAGGCGGAAAACGTCCCCTGATCCTGATCTGCCCCGGCGGCGGCTATTCCTTCGTCGCGGGCGACGAGAACCAGACCATGGCCTTCCAGTTCCTGCCCTGGGGCTACCATACCGCGGTGCTGCATTATTCCGTAAGGCCCGCAGCCTGGCCGGTGCAGCTGCATCAGCTGGCGCTGGCTCTGGCCCAGATCCGGGAGCAGGCGGAGGAGTGGCTGATCGATCCGGACAGGATCGTGGTGATGGGCTTTTCCGCGGGCGGCAATCTGGCGGGAGAGATGGGGGTCCACTGGCAGGAGAAAGCGCTGGCGGACCGGCTGGGCCTGGACAATAAGTCGGAGGCCAAGCGGTCT
>JAZLJI010000043.1:0-20554 GCA_045617825.1 Lachnospiraceae bacterium | reverse complement strand
CGTTGAAACGCTCATTGATGAGATTCAGATATATGAGGAACGTCAACCGAATGGACAGTGGCTGAAATCCATCAAATTCAAGCTTCCGATTATCGAGGAAGACTTTGAAATGTGTTTGGACAATGATACGCAAGATGAGACGGTATGCCTGCTGAGCAGGCAATAAGCCGCCGAGGCCGCGGCAGGCCCCTCTTCTCCCGGAGGAACGACATTAACAGATCGGAGGACAGCTTATGCGCATGCGCCGGGCAAATGCCGCGGAATTTACCGGGATCCGGAAGTTTTACTGGGATCTCATCGATCAGATGCAGGGACGGCAGGATACCGTCGGCTGGAAGAAGGGCATCTATCCCGCGGACAGTTTTCTGCAGGAAAGCCTTGACCGCGGCGAGCTGTATGTGATCGACGGCGCGGACGGGCCGCTCGCCTGCGTGATCCTGAACAGCCTGTGGAACGAGGGCTACGAGGGGCTGCCGTGGCGCTGCCGCTGTGCCCGGGAGGAGGTCCTGGTCCCCCACGCGCTGGCCGTGGCGCCCGCCGAGCAGGGCAAGGGCCTCGGCAGACAGCTTGTCCGGGAGCTGATCGGGCTGGCGGAGGCTGCCGGGAAGAAGGCGGTGCGGCTGGACATCCTGAGCGGGAACCTGGCCGCGGAGCGCCTCTACACCGGCATGGGCTTTCAGTACGTCGCGACCAAGGCCCTGTTCTACGAGGACACCGGCCTGACCGCGTTCCGGATGTATGAGCTGGCGCTGCCCGTCGCCGGAGGAGCGCAGCCATGACAAAGACACAGGAGCTGTTAGACCGCTGGGGCCTGTCCCTGCCTGCCGGTCTGGCTAAGCGGATCGGGAACAAAGCCTTTTCCGCCGACGGCATCGGGATGTCCCGGGCCAAGGTGATCCTCTATGAGGACACGGTCCTGAAGATCGAGCCCTCCTGCGCGCAGAACGCGGAGACCGTTTCCGTCATGCGCTGGCTCATGGGGAAGCTGCCGGTGCCGGAGGTGCTGGAATTTGCCGAGGAAGGGGGCCTGCAGTACCTGCTCATGAGCAGAGTGCCGGGGCGGATGTCCTGCGACGCCTATTATCTGGAGCGGCCCGGGGTCCTGCTGGAGGGACTGGCGGAGGCGGTAAGCCTCCTTTGGCAAACGGATACCGCCGGCTGTCCCCGGGCAAGGACCGTCGAGCAGGAGTTGGCGGAGGCCCGGTACCTAGTGGAGCACCGGCTCTTTGACCCGGACAGCGTGGAGCCGGAGACCTTCGGGCCGGGCGGCTTCAGGGACCCGGAGGCCCTGCTGCTCTGGCTGGAGGAAAACAGACCCGCGGCCGAGCCGGTCCTGTCCCACGGAGACCTGTGCCTGCCGAATCTTTTCCTGGACCGGGGCCGGGTCAGCGGCTTCATCGACCTGGGAGACATGGGCGTCGGCGACAAATGGCGCGATCTGGCTCTGCTGGACCGGAGCCTCAGGAGCAATGCCACCGGAGCCTACGGCGGTCCCCGGTATCCCTGGTATCGGGAGGGCCTGCTGTATGAGGCGCTGGGCATCCGGGAGGACCCGGACAAGCGGCGCTGGTATCTGCTGCTGGATGAGCTGTTCTGAGTAAGGTTTCGGAGGGCCGGCGGTTTTGACGTTATTTTGCGGCGGACCGGCGGGCCCTGACGTTTTTCCCCTTGACGCGCGGCCCCTGTCGGGCTTAAATAAAGGTGCAGGCCCTCCGGCCTGCCGGATCATACGGAGGTATGTGCCATGAAGCAGTCGAAATTATCCTTATTCCGCCGCAGCCTCATCCTGGCTGCCGTCTCTATCCTGTTCACCCTGCTGGTGCTGTATGTGGACCGGCGCCCCGTGGGACCTCTGGGCAGCCTGGTGGGCATGGCGTTTCTCAACAAGCCCCTTGCGGATGCCATCGGCTTTCATACCTTCTGGTACGGCCTGACGCAGGGACTGGGCCTGCTGGCGCTGGCAATCTGCGTGGGATTTGCCGGGCTGGGACTATGGCAGTGGATCACGCGGAAAAGCCTGAAGGCGGTGGATCTCCGGATCATTCTCCTGGGTGGGCTCTATACGGTCACGATCTGCCTCTACCTGCTCTTCAACAAGCTGGCGCTGAACTACCGGCCGCAGCTCATGCCCGGTGAGACCGAGCCGGAGGCCTCCTTCCCCTCCTCTCACTGCATGCTGATCGTGGTGGTGATGGGCGCCTGCCTGCTGATGGCGGATCACTACCTGAAGGCCAGCCCCCGCCTGCGGCTGATCAAGGCCCTTTGCCTTGTCCTCATCGCCGTCACGGTGCTGGGGCGGCTCCTGTCCGGCGCGCACTGGTTCACGGACATCATCGCTGGAGTCCTGATCAGTCTGACGCTGCTGTCTGCCTTCAAGGCCGTCGTGCAGTGGCTGGTTCCCAGGAAATGACCCTGTTTTTCCAGACAAAAGAGTCCGGAGCATGCGTTCCTCATCGGCATGCTCCGGACTCTTCTTTTTTGCGTTCTATGCCTTACAGGCTCAGCGTCTCCCCTCCCAACAGGCGGGACCGCTCCGCGGCAAATGCCATCCGGTGGCTCTCCGCTGACCGGTCGATGGTGGTGATGGAGGAGGAATCGAACTCGTCCCCGCGGAAATAGCGGATCGCGTCTCTCACCAGGCCGCTGTCACCGCCGCCGTGGCCCTCGAAATTCGTGGCGATGGTGGTCACGTCCAGCATATGCGGTTCCTTCTCGCCGAAGGCCTGCCAGTAGATCTTCTTGTCCAGAAAATCCCCCCACAGGTCGCCCTTCGTGCCCTGTACCCGGATGCGCCTGGTCTGCTCGTGGTTGAAGCCGGTCATCTGGAAGGTCACCGTGATCCCGTCCTCCAGCAGCAGGTTGACGCTCTGATGGTCCACCACGTCGTTATCCATCTGAAAGACGCAGCGCCCGTAATTGGTCTCCGCCAGCGTTTTCAGGATGTTTTCCTCCGTGGGCTCCGGCTGCAGCACGTTGGCCGGCCAGCCGGGGATGCGGCCCAGATAGAAGGTCTCCGCCCGGTACACGCAGTCCAGCAGGCAGTCCCGGCAGCGGGGCGCCGCGCCCTCGGGGCAATTTTCTTTCTTGAAATAATCCAGGGAGCCGAAGGAATTCAGCTTCAGGCAGTGTTTGCCGCTGAGCCAGAGGATCAGGTCCAGATCGTGGCAGCATTTGGCCAGGATCATAGGGCTGGAGTCCTCCAGCCGGTGCCAGTTCCCCCGGACGTAGCTGTGGGCGATGTGGTAGTACCCCACGTCCTCCGCCAGGCTCATGCTCTCGATCTTCCCCACCGCGCCTTCTCTCAGCAGCCGGTAAATGCTGCGGTAGAAGGGCGTGTAGCGCAGCACGTGACCGACCACCACCTTGCGGTCCAGCCGCAGCGCGCAGTCCACGATGGCCTTGACGTCCTCCTCATTTGCCGCGATGGGCTTCTCCAGGATCAGGTCGTAGCCCTTTTCCATCGCCGCGATGGCGTGGGCCCGGTGCTGGGCATCCTGGGTGGCGATCACCGCCACGTCGGCCAGCTTTTTCTCGGCCAGCAGCGCCTCCGCCGAGGGGTACAGCCGCTCCTCGGGCAGCTGCAGCCATTTGTTCAGGGCGTCCATCCGCTCTCTGCGGTTGTCCGCCAGCGCCGCGACCTCCATCTCCTCGGGAAATTCCCGCTGCTTGGACGCGTATTTCGTGCCCCGGTTTCCGGCGCCTATGATCACAAAGCTGATTTTTTTCATTTCGATCTCCTTTATCTGCCAGTCAAAAAGGCCTCGTTTCCTGTAGTGTAGCAATTTTGCCCCGTAAGGTCAATCGCTCTGTGCGTGAATAGCGAAACATCCGGTTCAACCCCTTCGTTCAGAACAGCCGCAGCAGGAGCATATACAGCAGCGTCCCGCCGCCGATGCTGAGGACGGTGTTCCGTTTCCAGAGATGCAGGCCGGCCACGCCGGCGGAGGCCAGCAGCAGCGGCAGGATCTCGGCGGCATTTCCCCAGGAAGCGTCCTTAAAGCAATAGACCACCAGAAGGCCCATCATCGCCGCCGGCAGGACCTTGCCGAGGTAGCCCATCAGAGGCGGCAGTTCCTTTTTCTCGCCGAACAGCAGAAAGGGCAGCCAGCGGGTCAGCTGCACGGAAAGCGTCAGCACCAGCACGGTCAGCAGAAATTCCTTTTCACTCAGCACGGTCCAGCCGCCTCCTTCCCAGAAGCAGCAGAAGCAGGATGCCCAGCATGGACAGGATCACCAGCTTGCCGCTGCCGAAGAACGCCAGGACCAGCGCGGTCACCACGAAGCCCAGGAAGCCGCCCCGGCGCCCCATCGGGCTTTTCAGCTGTTCCAGGAACAGCACGATGAACAGCGCGGTGAGCGCGAAGTCCAGGCCCTCCAGCTTAAAGGGCAGGATCCCGCCGAAGAGGCTTCCCAGCAGGGTGCCCAGGTTCCAGTATAAGCAGTCAAAGAGCGTGACGAATAAGTAAAACTTTCCCGCGTTTTCCTTATCCGGCGGTTCTATCGTCGATAATATGGAGAAAGTTTCATCCGTAAGGCCGAAGATCAGGAAAGGCTTTTTGACGCCCTGCCCGCGGTATTTGCCCAGCATGGGGATGCCGTAGAACAGGTGTCTCGCGCTGAGCATGAACCCCAGGATGAAGGAGCCCAGCGGATCGAAGGGCGCCGTCAGCAGCGGCACCGCGGCAAATTCCAGCGCGCCCGAATAGATGCACAGGCTCATGAGCGGCGCGTACCACCAGGCAAAGCCCTGGTCCCGCACCAGCAGGCCGAAGGCAAAGCCCAGAAACACGTAGCCTGCCAGCACCGGCAGGGTCAGCTTCAGCGCCATCCGGCAGCTGCTCTGTTTCATGACACCTTCCTTTCTCTCCTGTCCCCAACAGGGGTCCTCTGCAGCGGTCCGCACCGCCTTTTCCTGCGGTCCGGCCGGAGCATTTTCGTTGAACAGCATTATAGTTTTCCCGGCGGCGGCTGTCAAGCGCTCCCGGGGACCGGATTTTCCGCAGATACCATTCGCCAAGCCGCGGAAAATATGCTATACTGGAGCTACCACACAGGAGGTTGACCTATGAGCTTACTGGTACTGGACGGCAACAGCATCGCCAACCGCGCCTTTTACGGCATCAAACTGCTGACGACCCGGGAGGGACGTTTCACCAACGCGATCTTCGGCTTTCTGAACATCCTGCAAAGCCTTTTGAAGGAAACTTCGCCGACGGAGGTGGCCGTGGCCTTTGACCTGAAGGCCCCCACCTTCCGGCATCTGATGTTCGACGGTTACAAGGCGACAAGACACGGCATGCCCGAGGAGCTGGCGCAGCAAATGCCCGTCCTGAAGGAGCTGCTCTCCGCGCTGGGCTTCCGTCTGGTCACTGCCGAGGGCTGGGAGGCGGACGATATCCTGGGGACCCTGTCCCGCGCCTACGGCGAACGGGGCGAGGACGTCTTTCTGGCCACCGGCGACCGGGACAGCCTGCAGCTGGTCAGCCCGCAGACCAAGGTCCTTTTAGCCGCCACCGTCATGGGCCGGAGCACCACGCTGCTGATGGACGAAGCCGCGATCTTCGAGAAATACGGCCTCACTCCGCCGCAGCTGATCCAGCTCAAGAGCCTGATGGGCGATACCAGCGATAATATTCCGGGAGTGAAGGGGATCGGGGAAAAGACCGCCCTGGACCTGGTGCAGCGCTTCGGCAGTCTGGAGGGAGTCTATGAGCATCTGGACGACCCCTTCATCAAGCCCAAGCAACGGGAAAATCTGATCGCCTGCAAGGCGGATGCCGAGCTGTCCCTGGTGCTGGGGACGATCCGCCGGGATGCGCCGGTCCCCACCGAAGGCGGCAGCTACCTTCGGGGAGACGGAGACCCGGCCAAAGCCCTGGCGCTGCTTAAGGAGCTGGAAATGACCTCCATGATCGACCGCTTCCGGCTGAGAGAGGCGGCTGCCCGTCAGGCGGAGGCCGCCGAAGCGGAGGGCTCTTCCGCCGCTCCGGAAGGGACTGCCGCGGCTGCGGCCGACGCCGCTTCCGCCTGTCCGGTCCTCTGCCCGCTGCCCGAGACGCCGCAGGGGCGCTATATCCTCCACGAGGAGAACGGCGCCCGCTACGCGCTGAGCCTCTCCGCGGAGGGGAAGGCTCTGGCCCTGCATCCGCTGTCCCGGGAGCAGCTGCTTGCCCTGCTGGAGACGGAGGGCGCGGCGCTGGAGGCCTTCGACAGCGCGCCGCTCTATGCCCTGGCGCTGGAAAACGGCGGCGAGGGCAAGGCTCTGGTCTGGGACGCCAAGCTCGCCGGATATCTACTGGACGCGGGGATGAACCGCTATACCGTGGAAAATCTCTGCAGCAGCTACGGCATCGAAGCGGCATTTTCCCTGGAGGCTTACCCCGAAGCCGGATCCCTGCCGGGGCTCTTCGCAAGGCTGCACGCGGAGCTGGCGGACAAGCAGCAGGAGGAGCTGTACCGCACGATAGAATTCCCCCTGGCCCGGGTACTGGCGGACATGAGCCGCGTCGGGGTCCTGGTGGACGCCGAGGGGATCCGCCGCTTCGGCGAGGAGATCTCCGCCGCGCTGGAGGAGGCCCAGGAGAAGGTATTTGCCCAGGTGGGCTATACCTTCAATCTGAACAGTCCCAAGCAGCTGGGCGAGGCGCTGTTTGAAAAGATGGGGCTGGCGCACGGCAAAAAGACCAAATCCGGCTGGGCCACCGACGCCGCCACGCTGAAGGCGCTTGAGGGCCAGGCGCCGGTGATCACGGATATCCTGGCCTACCGGACGTATCAGAAGCTGAATTCCACCTACGTGGAGGGCCTGCTCAAGGCCATCGGCGCGGACGGCCGCATCCACAGCCGCTTCAACCAGACCGAGGCCCGCACCGGCAGACTGTCCAGCGACGAGCCGAATCTGCAGAACATCCCGATCCGCACGGAGCTGGGGAGCCGCCTGCGGGCTTACTTCATCCCCGAGCCCGGCTGGCTCCTTCTGGACGCCGACTACAGCCAGATCGAGCTGCGCATCCTGGCGCATGCCTCCGGGGACAAGGCCATGCGGAAGGCCTTCCTGGAGGGGGAGGATATCCACCGGGCCACCGCCGCCACGATCTACGGCATTTCCCCCATCGAGGTGACGCCCGCTCAGCGCAGCCGCGCCAAGACCATCAACTTCGGCATCATGTACGGCAAGGGGGCCTATTCCCTGAGCCAGGATCTGGATATCCCGGTCTATGAGGCCGAGGAATTCCTGAAGCAGTATCTGGCGGCCTTCCCCACGGTGGACCGCTATATGAAGGATACCATCGAGCAGGCACGGAAGCTGGGCTATACCACGACCCTCTTCGGCCGCCGCCGGGCGCTGCCGGAGCTGGCCAGCAGCAATTATCAGCTGCGGATGAGCGGCGAGCGCATGGCGAGAAATACACCGATCCAGGGCACTGCCGCGGACATCATCAAGCTGGCCATGGTGAGAGTCTGGCAGCGGCTGCGCGCGGAGGGCCTGCGGAGCCGCCTCATCCTGACCGTCCACGACGAGCTGATCATCGAGGCTCCGCCGGAGGAAGCCGAGGCTGCCGGCCGCATCCTGCAGCAGGAAATGCAGCAGGCCGCGGAATACAGCGTCCCGCTCACCGTGGAGCTGGGCAGAGGCAGGAGCTGGCTGGAGGCCCACTGAGCCGAGACCTTCAGCTTACTATCCGTTCATTTTCCGATGTCAAGGAGGGCTTACCATGCCGAAATATTCCAAAGAGACCATCCGCAGCGCCAAGCGCTGGTTTGAAAGCTTAAAAACCGCGCTGGCCAAGCTGAACATTTCCTTTGACAATCTCCCTGCCCTGTCACTGGTACGGATCCGGGACAATTCCCAGTCCGCCTTCATAGAAGACGCTCATGCCAAGGGCATGGACAGTCTGAAGGGCGCTGAACTGGCGCTGAACAGTTCCCTGATCGCGTTTGCCGAGATGAACGGGCAGCATGCCTACAAAAGAGGGCTCCGGCCCGAGATGGACCGGCTGGATTGGATGAACGAGAACCTGGTCAGGGAAAATACCATTTCCGACGATCATATCGCCTATCTGTACAGTATGGCCCGCGAAGGGCGTCTGTACGTCATGAGTGACGATCTTTCCCCCGAGCGTATCGCCATGGACCGGAATATCATCGTAAGTGCCGACGGCAGCGCCGTAATATGTCCCGAGATGAAGACGCTGACTCAGGACAAAAAGAACGGCGGCAGGCTCTACGAGCAGTACGGCTATACGGCGGAGAGCCTTGAAGCCGCCAGGGAAGAAAGCCTGCAGACCGGGACCAACTACAATACGAGCTTCCACGTACAGGCGGAAAATGCCAAGCAGATCATGGCCCGGAACATTGCCTACTATAGAGACCGGCCCGGTCAGGAGGCGCATATTGCCCAGATCCGTGATCGTATCCGGGACGTCAAAAATCTTGAAACGACCCGGGATATGGCATTTATCTATGCCCGCACGGCCCGCAATCACCCCACCTGGTTCCGGGATCCCAAAAGCGCCGAGATCCTGGCCCGCATGGGCAAGCTGCTGGCCAAGCCCGACGAGGAGCTGACCGAGGAGGAGCGGGCATTTACCGGAGCCTATCCGGTGATGGACCGCCTGTTCATGGGAACGGAAGCCTCCTTATATAAAATCGCCGGTGTAAAAAATTCCGCCGAGCTGATGCATTCGGATATCATTACGGATGCCGGCGGAAAGCCGATCCGGGCAGACAGTGAGATCGAGTATATGTCGGCATGCTTTTTCCGGCTCATCCGCGGCGAGCTGCTGATAAACGGTATTCCGTATGCGGACATGGGCTCCGATCTGGGACTCGGCCGTTCCATCGGGAAAAAGGAATATTCCCTTGAGATCGACCGCATCTGTGATATCCTGACGGACAGCGACATGGAAGAAGGCGGTCTGGAGGCTGATCCCGGCTACGACGATTTCAAAAAGGAGCTCATCGCCTTCGGCCACACGCTCCAAAGAAATATGGCAGGCAATTCCTACGGCTTTGATAAGCTGACGGCGGATATCCACGCGCCCGTCATGGCCGCCGAGGCGTATCTGAAAGCACACGCGGATGAGGGCAGGCAGCGGGGCATTCACGCGGACCGGATCCGGGCCGCGCAGGAGCTTCTTGCGCTTGCCGGGAAAGCCACGGATCACGTGATCCATCCCATGGAAAGACCGGACGATGCCCGCATCCTGAAAAAGCGCGGCGCCTTTGAACAGATGCTGCTGCAGAAGCAGATAGAAGCAGACCGCTACGAAGATACCTCCGCGCATCTTTTCTTCAGCAATGAGTTTGGCCAGATAGAGCCCCTTCTGCCCGAAGATTACGCGCAGATGACGCCCGAACGCTTTAACCGGGAGATCGTTCCCAAGCTGGAGTCGGGTGAAGTCTACCTGAGCGAGCCGGATTCCACCGCCTTCCGCCGGGTGACGCTGGAAGAAAACGTCCGAACCGGGGAGTTCCGCATCGCTCTCGGCAGAGAAAAGAGCTTTGCCAATGAAGTTCCTGCGAAAAAAGCGCTTCATGAGCAGCGCATCGAAGCCGTAAAGACCGGTGAAGTACAGGCTTATCAGGACCGATTCCGGATGAAAGAGGCTTTCCGGAAGAATCTCGCCCTGATCCGGGAGATCATCCCCGATTATGAATTTTCCGAGGAACAAATTGAAAAATACATTTCTCCGGAACGGATCGCGCTGCATCAGAGAGCTGTCAGGGTCGCGCAGACGGGCGAAGCGATCAATAACAGCATCCGCGGCGCCAAGCTTCCGTCTGCGTTCAACCGGATCATGTATACCTTCTTCGACAAGCGCGATACGCCGGAGGCAGAGGAGCGCAACCGCACGCTTCTGCGCCGCATCAACGAGCCGACGGCGGAGGGCGACCTTCTCCGCAGGCAGCTGCTGGCCGATTCGCTGAATGGCTTCCGTGACATCAATCCCGAAGCGCTGGCCGTCGGCGTGCCGATCAACGAAATGGGTGAATATGTTCTTGAGAACAGCGATATCCTCTGCAGAGGCTTTGCCGTCTTAGATGCCTTCGGTCATCGGAGCAGTTCCATGGGCTTTAAGGTAACGGCCGAACGCGAAGAAGAAGTCAAGCTCATTAACGGAAATGCGCAGGACTTCGGCGGTGTGGGCAATAACCTGATCGAACTGATGCAGTCCGATCTGTTCCTTACGTTCCCGTTCGAGGATCTTACGGAAGTGCAGACGGTTACCCTGATCAGTACGCTGCAGAGCAGGCTGACGAAAAAAGGCGTGCTGGAAAACGAGGCGCGGGCCTATTCGGCCTTCCTCAACAACAGCCTCAGCATCAGCAAAGACAGGGAATTTGCCGAAACCGAAGAGCACGTCTATACGGCAGATGATTTCACCGATACAATCCCGTCCCTGACGCAGGTGAAGGACAGAGTCCTGGCGCTCAATTCCGCTTTTCTGAGTGCGAGCAGCGGCAAAGACAGGACCGAGGATCCGGAATTCGCGCCTTTTTTCGGGCTTCTGAGCGATGCCGCGCAGGCATTTTCCGAGGTGGACGGCCCGGTCAGTGCGGAGCAGGCCGCCTGCCTGAAGCAGCTGACCGTATCACTTTACGAAAGTGCCAGGACCTACGCCCGTTCCGAGACCGTAAGGAGTGATTTTGATACGATCCGCCGCGGCTATGCCTCCGAGCTGAGCGATCTGCTGGTACCGTCCTTGACGGACAGTCTGCTCTTCGACCGCGTGATCTGTAAGCATAACAACGCACTCGGGCACGAAGCAGACTCCGCTTTCTTCGAACGGAGCGAAAGGATCGGCCGCGAGCTCGAGGAAAACGGTCTGACCTATTCCGCGCTCCGGGATCGGGCCTCAGAGCTGGGGATGCCGCTCACCGAGTATGTGAAGCGTGCCGCGGACAAGACGATCAGCTGGAATAATGCGAAGGAAAAGTCGGCCGCTATCCGCAGCCGCTATGAGCGGGACAGTGAAGGCGCCCGGGTCCGGGAGATCCAGGACAGATTCGGTCTGGGGAACCGCTATGCTTCTCTGCTGAAGGAGTGCGGTCTGGATGCGGACGAAATCGCCTCGCTCCCGTTCTTAAACGGCCTTCCCACGCAGGAAAAGAAAAATGAAGCCTTCCGGCAGTATCTGACCGACCTGCACAAATATTCCGAAGGAAAGCTGCCGCGGGAATATGCCGACGTACTTGCCGAAGAACAGCTTTCCGCTTCTTACGTCGCGGCTCTCGCTCTCCGGCACGGCATCTCACTCGACAGCTATTATGCCCGTCTGATGGGCAAGGAACCGCTCGAAGCAGAGGCTGCGAACCGTTCCGAGCCACAGAAAACACAGTACGCCGAGGCTCTTGGGAAGATCAACAATGAGATCCGGGATGCCGCCCGCAATCCTATTGAAAGCGCCATGGCGGAGACCGTGATCGGGATGAAGGAGCACTCCTTCCGCCTGGGCACCCGCTATGAGATGGAAAAATGCGCGGCCAGATACATCGCGTTAAAAACGGTGCAGAACCATCTCCGGCTGAAAAAGGGCGATTCTCTGGAAAACGCTCCCGAAAAGGCCGCACAGGCGGAGCGCTTTCTCGGCAAGCTCGATCTGTATACCAAAGATGTATACGAGAACGACACCTTCCGCTATCTGGTAAGGAATCTGAGCACGGCTGAGCTCGCAGAGATGTCCCGCGGCACGGATGCGGAAAAGCTGGACCGCTTCTTTGATTCCATGAGGGATCTGGTCCGGGAGGATTCCGTCCACAAGGACGAGCTGACCAAGCTGGACCGTATCCTCGGCTACTGCAGGTACGAAAACTGCAACGAGATCTTCTTCCCGGACAAGGTCGAATTTAACGGTATGTGGCGGAATGCGATCCCGAATCCGCTCAAGCTTTCCTATAGCAGAGGCGCGCTCTCCGCTCTTTCGATCAGTCTCATGCTGCAGAAGGGTTTTGATACGGAGGATATCTTCGATCCGTACAAGCTGACCGAGGTGAAGAAACAGATCGGCAGCGAGGCCTATGAGATGGTGCAGCACGAGGAAAACCGGAATGCCGTTGCCGCCGCGTACATCACCGGCTTTGAAAAGCTCATGGCCCACGCCAATGCGCAGGCAGCTAAGCTGAACTCGCTCAATCCGGCCGATATCGTCAAGCTGAATGATCCGACGGTCTTCGCCGTTCACGGCTGTCTTCAGGATGTTACGCAGGAGCTCGGAAGAATGCGGAAAAGCGTACCGCTGCCTCCGCAGATCGATGCGAAGTACGAGCAGCTGTCGAAAGAACAGCCGAATATTTCCCTGCCGCTTAGCAGTGCCGAAAACGCCTGCGTCAATCTGGTGAATATGGCCAAAAATACCGGAGCGTCCACTATGGACGAAAATCTTGTCTGCTTCGCCAATCTGTCCTATCTGAACCGGGCCTTTACGAAAGCCCGTCAGAATGCCAAAGCGCAGGGCGTTTCCTTCAGCCGCTTCGTAAGCCGGGAAGACAGCGCCGCTCCGGGGAACTTAAACACCACGGTCGGCATGTACTCCGAGTCGCAGATCCTTGCGAAGGCCGTGTGCGACGGCGTTCCGCAGCAGGTCAAAACCAATATCGCTCACTCCAAAGCAGCCCGGGATCAGCTCCTTGGCGACGTGATGAGCGGCAGATTTGAGAAGCAGCTTAAGGTCTCTGCTCTCCCGAACGGACGGCACGGCATCCATACGGACTACTTCGAGCAATTTGCCCGTGCGCCCCACCGGGCGCAGAACGGTCTCGCCCTCCGCTGACGCGGGATCCTCGAAGCGCTCGGGAAAACAAGCTTTGCCCAGCGGCAAAGCGACTGCCGCACGAAATGACGTGCTGCTCCGCAAAGAACAGCCGGATACGCTGACCTCCGGGTAACAAAAGAGAAAAGCCCGCCGAAAAGAACTGTTCTCCTTTTCGGCGCGCTTTTCTCTAATCTTTTAATTGTGGACACCGCTCCCGCCCGGGGCTCAGAGCAGATACGCCTCGTCCAGCGCCTGCAGCTCCGCGAAGCTGTCGATCTCCACCACGTCCTCGGGGCCGCATTCCCGGATCCCGACCCGGTAGTCATCCCGCTTCAGCTCCAGCGGCACCTTCTCCCAGAACAGGTCGCGGCCGCCGGGGAAGGACTCAAAGACCTCCTGCAGCTGCCGTCCCAGCCTCGTTCCGTCCTCCTCATCCCAGAAGGATATGCCGATCTGCATCCAGCAGCCCTCGCCGCCCTTGTGGTGGCTCAGGATGCGGCCGTCCTCCACCGAAAAGCACCAGTCCTCGCAGTGCTCCTGCGGGTAGCCCAGCGCGTGGGTCTCGTACTCGTATTTGCGGAAAACGGCGGGATTTCTGAGCAGCCAGTCCGCCTCGCAGAGATAGGCCCCCGCCAGCAGCTCCTTCACCGCCACTGCCGAGGAGATATTATTGGTCTCCGCGTACAGCAGGTTCTCGATCAGCCGGATCATAGGATATTTTTCCTTGAGAACGACAAATTCTTCGGCTAAGTACCCGCAAACCACTATAATTTCTTCGATTCCGGCGGCCAGTACCGCATCGATCAGGCCGTCGATCAGGCGTTTGCCGTGTACCCGCACCAGCGGCTTGGGGGTGTTCAGCGTGATGGGGCGCATCCGGCTGCCGAAGCCCGCCGCGAGAAATACGGCCCGCTTCACCCGGTAAGGCTCCAGGGCCGCCAGCTCCCCGGCCGAGCAGAGGCCTGCCCGTTCCTTGGCGCTGAGTTTTTCAAAAGCCTCCCGGCTCAGTTGTTTTTTCATATGCTCTCCCACAGCCGGTCAGTGTTTCTCCGCCCGCTTTTTCATGATGCTTTCGCAGCGGATCAGGTCCTCGGGCGTATTGACGCCGAACAGGTCCTCGCCGTCGTCCGTCATGAAGGTCTCCACCTTCAGTCCGCGCGCCCGCATCAGCTCCGGCACCTCCGTCAGATAATACTCATGCTGCACGTTATTGGTCTTCACCTCCGGCAGGATCTCGAAAAGCTTCCGGCTGTCAAAGGCGATGACGCCGGCGAAAAGCTCCTTGATCTCCGCCTGCTCGGGCGTGCAGTCCTTGCCCTCCACGATGGCGGCAAAGTCTCCTGCCCCGTCCCGCACGATACGGGCCCACATGGTCAGCTCCGGATTTTCCGCGGTCATCAGCGTGCAGGCGGCGCCGCTTTCCTCGTGGAAGCGGCAAAGCGCCTCCATGCTCTCCCGGCGGAACAGGGGCATGTCGCCGAAGGTCACCAGCACCGTCCCGTCAAAGTCTCTGAAGGCGTCGGCGCAGACCAGCACCGCGTGACCGGTGCCCAGCTGCTCCTTCTGCTCCACGTAGCTCACCTGATCGCCGAAATAGGCCATCACCTGCTCTTTTTTATATCCGACGACCACCGTGACCGACTCGCAGAAGCCCAGCTGGCTCAGCACGGTCTCCAGCAGCGGTTTGCCGGAGCAAAGCCGCATCACCTTGGGCGCATCCGCCTCCGTGGTGCCTAAACGACTGCCTTTTCCGGCAGAGGGAACGATTGCCCGAATTGCCATTGTATCCTCCTCCTGCTTCCCGAAGCCCCGGGAAGCATCACGATAGATTTGCCTTTAAGCCCAGCTCCTGATAGATCCTTCTCAGGATCGCCTTCATTTCCGGCAGTTTCCGCTGCATGTCCTCCGCCAGCTTCAGCTGGGTGCGGGCCCGGTCCAGATTCTGACCGGTGTAATAGATCGTATAATAGGTATCGCCGTCCAGATGGTCCGTCAGGAAACGGATGCCGTCCTCGATGGTGATGATATGCGCCGCGTAGGGCAGCAGCTCCAGTTCTTCCTTCGTCAGGATCCCGGCCGTGGCCTCCAGATACCCTCTGGCATAGGCCTCGTACATTTTCAGGTCGCAGCTGACCTTTGTCAGGTCCTTCTCGTCGTCCTTGGCCCGGTTGGTCCCCACCCGCATGCTGTCGCCGAAATCGTACAGCGGCGTGGAAGGCATCACCGTATCCAGATCGATGATGGCCACCGGCAAATGGCTGTCCGCGTCAAACAGCAGATTGTTCAGATTGCAGTCGTTGTGGCAGACCCTGAGCGGGATCCTGCCCTGCTCCAGCGCCTCGCTGATCTTCCCGAACCAGTTTTTCTGAGACCGGACGAATTCGATCTCCGGCACGGTATCCTTCACCCGGTTCTCCGTATCCGCCTCAATGGCGGCCTCCAGCGCTTCATAGCGGGACAGGGTATTGTGGAAATTCGGGATCACGGTGGCGACCTTCTCGGGCGGCACGTCCGCCAGCTCCCGCACGAAGGAGCCGAAGGCCTTCCCGGACTCGTAAAAGGTCTGCGGACTGTCCGGCAGATCCAGACTGAAAACGTGATCGAAATAGCTGCTCATCCGCCAGCAGCCGGAGTCATCCCTGAAGAAGTCCTTGCCGTCCTTCGTGGTCTTGAGACGCTGGACAGCCGTCTGCCCGTCCCGGGTGCCGGAAAGGCGCAGGCGTTCCCCCAGATGCTGCGTCACCAAAGCCGAATTGCTCATCAGGCTGTCCACGTCGGGAAAGACGTTGGTATTGATCCGCTGCAGGATATACTGGTGCTTATGATTTGCCTCGGAAAGGGTGTCCACCCGGTAGGTCCGGTTGATATAGCCCCGGTTGATCTGCTCGATATCGGTCACCTCACCGTGCAGCAGGAACTGCTTGGTGATCCGCTGCACCTCATTGATCGACATCCCCGGTGCCTTGCGGACCCGTTCCAGGCCCAGCGGCATCAGTGTTCCGGCCACCTCACGGCTTCTGGCGTCCACACCGCCGAAATACATCAGCAGCTTGTACGCCGCGTTGCCCCAGAAGGTCTTCCGCTTCGCCAGATGATACAGGTAATAGTAGAATTCCCGGGAGGCATTGGCTAACGCGTAGTTCAGCAGGAAGAGACCGCAGACCCGCAGGAAGGTCATCTGCTTCAGCGGCAGGATCATGTTGAGGCTCTGATACACCATCCCGGCGATGCCGTCCGCTGCCAGAAGTCTCGCCAGCGCGCCCATGTTCCCGTAACGCAGCACCTGCTGATATACCTTGAGCAGGACCCTGAACAAAAAGCAGCAGCAGGCAGCCAGCAGAAAATGCAGCAGCAGCTCATAATTTCTGAACAGATCGCTGTTCTCCGCAGCGCTGGGACGTAAAAAGACCACCAGCGTAAAGCTGATGACGAAGATCAGAAGATCATAAACAAAAAGCAGAGACCGGAAGCCCCGGCGCTCCAGCATCGGATTCTCCAGCCAGTCGGTGGGAACCGCGTTATTCGGGTTTTTCACTGCTATATGGTCCTTTTCTGCTGCTGACGGCAGGTAGTGCTTCACTGACACGACATCCGTGTACGTGCCGAAAATACCCTTTCAAGCATTATGGCATGATATATGTATATATATTTTGAAATGAATTGTCAAGACGAGGCATCATAAATAGTCACCGCGCTTCTCAATTAGATTCGATAAAGCGTATCTGTTTTTCCTTTAAAGGGCATTATCCGGGCTTCCCGCCTCTGCCGGGGCCTCTCTCCTTCCGCGGGCAAATTGGCCTTTACTTCCCGCCGGGAATTTTGTACAATGACGGTGACTAATTCGTAAGGAGGTGGATCGCGTGCGTTTTCTTCATACTGCGGATCTGCATCTGGGCGCAGTGCCGGACGCGGACAGGCCCTGGGGCAAGGAACGGGCCGACGCCGTGCGCACCAGTCTGATGCGCCTCATCGATCTCTGCATCCGGGAGGACGTCGATCTCCTGCTGATCGCCGGAGATCTTTTTGACGCGCCGCCCCTCACCCAGGAACTGAAGGATGTGAATTTTCTGTTCTCCACCCTGCCCCATACCAAGGTGGTCCTGATTGCCGGCAACCACGATTTCGTGCGGCCCGGCTCGGCCTATGCCGAATTCTGTTTCGCGCCGAACGTGTTCTTCCTTTCCGGCAGCGCCCCGCAGACCGTTTCCTTTCCCCAGTGGAATCTGGAGGTCCACGGCTTCAGCTACGACTGTCAGGAGCTGACGGACCGGCGGCTGGAGACTCTGAGCGCCCCCCGGGACGGCAAACGCCACATCCTGCTGGCCCACGGCGGCGACAGCCTGCATCTGCCCTTCCGGACGGCCCGGCTGGCGGAGCAGGGCTGGGATTATATCGCGCTGGGGCATCTGCACCGGCCGGCCACGGCCCTGGAGGGGCGTCTGGCCTTCCCCGGCTCCCCCGAGCCGTTGGACCGGACCGAGACCGGCGAACACGGCTGCTTCATCGGTGAGCTGAAGGCAGACCGCTTTTCCGTGGAATGGCGGCGCCTGTCCGATTTCCGCTATACCGAGCTCACCGTCAATCTCAGTCCCGAAACGACGCCTGCCGCGCTGGAGACTCTGATCCGGAAGCGGGTCCAGGATGCTTCCCGGGAGGTCTTTTCCCTGACCCTGGCCGGCCGCCGCGACCGGAGCTTCAGGCCCGACACGGAGGCCCTTTGCCGCATTCCCAACGTGGCTGCGGTTAAGGACACCAGCGAGCCTGATTTTCCCTGGGCGGAATGGGAGAAGCGGCCGGAGCACGATCTGCTGGGCCGGTATATCCGGGCCCTTGCCCCCGCGGAGGACACGCCCCCCGCAGAGGCCGCTCTGAGGCGCCGGGCCCTGGACCTGGGGCTGGAGGCTCTGCTGGACAGCGCCTCTGCCGGTAAAGGAGGGGTCAAATGAAGCTGAGATCCCTGTATATCCATCAATTCGGCAAGCTGAAGGAGCGGGAGCTGTCCTTCGGCGAGCGTTTTACCCTGATCTCCGGCGGCAACGAATCCGGCAAATCCACGATGCACACGGCGATCCGCGCCCTGCTGTTCGGTCTGGAACGGGGCCGGGGCCGCGCCGCCAGGACCGATACCTGGTCCGCCTGCCAGCCCTGGTCCGAGCCGGAGCTCTACGGCGGCGAGCTGGAATGGGAGCAGGACGGCCGGACGCTGCGCGTGGAGCGGGATTTTGCCCGCATCCCGCCGCTGTCACGGGCCACGCTCGAGGACGGCGGGCATTCCCGGCCCATCCCGGCGGATGCCCTGCCGCTCCCGGAGGGCCTGACCCCCTATCTGTTTGTGAATACCCTCTCCTTCCGGCAGGTCGGCGCCGCCACCGGGGAAGGACTGGAGGCCGAGCTGCGGAACCACGTGCTGAATCTGGGCTGCAGCGGCGACGAGGATCTGAACGTCCAGAATGCCCTGCTGCAGCTGAAGAACCGCCGCCGGGCGCTGGATCGGGAGCTGGACCGGGACGCCGAGACGCAGCAGGAGCAGCTGCGCCGGACGCTGGAGGCGCTGGAGCAGGAGGATCTGTCCCGGGGCAACGGAGACTGGGAGGGGCTGAAGGCCCTGACCGAGCGCACCGACCGGGAGCTGGAGGCCCTGAGCGAAAAGCGGGACCGGCTGAACCGGGCCGTACAGCAGAAAACGGCCTCCCTGGAACGGCTGGGGCTGAATGACATGGGCCGGATCTCCCGCAACCGGGAACGGGCGGACAAGCTGGCCCGGGAGCTGGAAAAATACCGCAGCAGCTACGGCGAGGAAAAGACCTCCCGGCCCCGGCTGCTGTCCCTGCTCACCTTCCTGCTGGTGCTTCTGATCTTCTTCATCTTCTTCCTGGTGAGCCGTCTGATCGTCCGGGAGCACTACCTGCTGGCCGTGCCCTGCTTCCTGGCCGCCGTGCTGGCCGCCACCTGCTTCACCAGACTGACCCGCAGGACGGATTCCGCCGTCGGGGATCAGCAGAACCGGCTGATCCTGTCCCGGCTGCTGAAGCAATATCTGCCGGAATACGAGAGCCGCGGTGTCCCGAAGGAGGCTGAGCAGCTGCGGGATTTCCTGACCCGGGTCCTTCAGCTGGACGCCCAGCGGCAGACGGAAGCGCGGGCGCTGCAGCAATGCACTGAGGAGCTGCTGACGCTCTCCAAGCGCCGCCGGGACATGGATCTTAAGCTGGAGCAGGAGCTGCGGATCAAGCTTTCCCGGGAGCGCTGGGAAAATCAGGTCCGGGAGCTCAGAAGCCGCCTGGAGGCCCTGCAGCCCCGTCTGGAGAAGAACGCCCTGCTGCGTCAGGAGATCGCCGCTCTGGATCTGGCGGTCTCCACGCTGAGCCGCCTTTCCGAGGAGGTGCTGGATTCCTTCGGCACGCCCCTCAGCCGGGAGGCCTCCGCGATCTTCACCGACATCACCGGCGGCGTCTATCAGGGCGTGGAGATCAGCGACAGTCTGGAGCTGATGGCCCTGCAGCATCACCGCCGCCTGCCCCCCTCCGCGCTGAGCGTGGGGACCCTGGAGCAGCTGTATTTTTCCTTCCGGCTGGCGGTCATCCGCCTGCTGTGGCCGGACGAGCCCATGCCGCTGTTCTTTGACGACTCCTTTGCCATGTACGACAGCGACCGCCTGGAGGCGCTGCTGGCCTGGCTCGAGCTTCACTACCGGGGGCAGATCGTCATCTTCAGCTGCCAGGAGCGGGAGAAGGAGCTGCTGCAGCGGCTGAACATCCCCTTCGAGGAGTGTCCGCTGGAGCGCTGAGCCCGCGCCTATGGGGCTGCATCCCGTCTTCCCGCGGCCCTGCTTCCTCACGCCGCCTCCTGCCGCGCTTGACATTTTATGAGCTTTTGTTATAATGAGGCTGCAAGTTTAACCGCATCGGGACCTGTCCGCGTGAGAGATAGGAAGAAGGTGCCGGCCGCCGAACGCGCCGGATTTGCCGCCGATATATGAAAAGCCGGAACGTATAAGGATTTTCTATACGCGAACCAAGTCTCCGTCTCTTGCGGAGAAGCATGATATATGTTATTATTAAACACGGGTATTTACGGAAGTTAATCACAGCCGTGAAAAGGCGGCAAGGCTCCGAACCCCAAGAAAGGTATGGTACAGCATGAAAAAAGTCAATCTCCGCCAGTATGGCATCAGCGGCACCACCGAAATCGTCCGCAACCCCTCCTACGAGCAGCTGTTTCAGGATGAAATGGCTCCCGGCCTGGAAGGCTATGAAAAGGGCGTCGTCACCGAGCTTGATGCCGTCAACGTCATGACCGGCATTTACACCGGACGTTCCCCCAAGGACAAATTCATCGTCATGGATGAGAATTCCAAGGACACCGTTTGGTGGACCTCTCCCGAATATCCCAACGACAACCACGTGGCTTCCCCGGAGACCTGGCAGGCCGTCAAGGAGCTGGCCGTGAAGCAGCTCTCCGGCAAGAAGAAGCTGTACGTCTGCGATGCCTTCTGCGGCGCCAACAAGGACACCCGCATGGCCATCCGCTTCATCATGGAGGTGGCCTGGCAGGCTCACTTCGTCAAGAACATGTTCATCCAGCCCAGCGCTGAGGAGCTGGCGGATTTCACCCCCGACTTCACCGTATACTGCGCCTCCAAGGCCAAGGTAGAGAACTACAAGGAGCTGGGCCTCAACTCCGAGACCGCCGTCGTCTTCAACATCACCTCCCGCGAGCAGGTCATCCTGAACACCTGGTACGGCGGTGAAATGAAGAAGGGCATGTTCTCCATGATGAACTACTATCTGCCGCTGAAG
>JAZLJI010000042.1:0-16439 GCA_045617825.1 Lachnospiraceae bacterium | reverse complement strand
CGTTTTCCGTGTCCGGGCAGCCTTCTTCACCGGAGGACGGAGCGCATTCACGCTCCCGTACCGGATGATCGTATTCGACGGCGCCGTCAAAGATCCTGACGTGCCGGGTCGCATACGCCTCGACCTCTTCGTAATTATGCGTAACGACGATCACAAGCTTATCCTTCGAGACCGCGTACAGAAGGTCGATGATCTCATGCGCGGAGGCCGAATCCAGGTTTCCGGTCGGCTCGTCCGCAAGGATCACGGGACTGTCCTTCGCAAGCGCGCGCGCAATGACCGTTCTCTGCTTCTGCCCGCCGGAAAGGCGGCTGCCCTTCTGATGGAGCTGCTTCTCAAGGCCGACCTTTTTTATGAGCTCCAGTGCGCGCGCATGCCGTTCCTTCCGGTCGGGGAACGAGCACATCAGCGCAAGCTCCACGTTTTCGAGCACGGTAAAGCTTTCCAGGATATTGTAATCCTGGAAGATGAAGGAGATGTATTTCTCCCGGTAAAGCTCGCGGTCCGCCTCCAGGAAATGTGAGGTGGGCCGTCCCTCGATGAGCAGCTCGCCCTCCTCGTAGGAGTCCATGCCGCTGATCACGTTAAGCAGGGTGGATTTGCCGGAGCCGGACTCACCGGTCACCGCGACAAATTCACCGCTGTGAAAGCTCAGGTTCACGCCGCGGATCCCCACAGCCACATTGCCCTCGGAAACGTAGATCTTTCCGATATTCTGAAGCGTCAGTAATGTCATGCTTCCATTCCTTTCCGATACGATATGTTGCAGGAAGCAGCGCCGGAAAATGCCGGCAGCCGCTGCCCTGTGATTTCCTTTACCGGCCTTCTCTCCGCCGGTCCGGCAGCTGGCTGAGCAAGACCGCCAGCAGCATCAGGCCGCAGCCCAGATATTCCCTTCCGTCCATCCGTTCTCCCAGCAGGAGCGCCGCGCTCACCACCGCGAAGAAGGACTCCAGACACAGCAGCACGGAGACCACCGCCGGATTGCCGCCCTTCTGGGCCAGGATCTGCAGGGTGTAGGCCACCGCGCAGGAGAAAATGCCCACGTACAGGATATGCGGCAGACAGCTGACCAGGGCCGCCCAGGTATTGTTTTCGATGAACGGCATCAGCAGCAGGCAGATGACCATCATCACGGTGAACTGGCCGCAGGACAGCTCCACGCCGTCCACGGTCTCGGTGAAATGATCGATGCAGAGGATCTGCCCGGTGTAGGCAAAGGCCGAGAAAAAGACCAGCATGTCTCCCCGGTTCAGGACCAGGTCCTCCGTCCGGGGCACGCAGAGGAAATACAGCCCCAGCGCCGCCAGCGCCACGGCGCACCAGATCAGGCGGCCCACCCGTTTCTTTAACAGCAGGAAGCCCACCACCGGCACCAGCACCACGTACAGGGCCGTGATGAAGCCGGCCTTGCCGGCAGAGGTATAGGCGATGCCCCATTGCTGCAGCACGGAGCCCAGCGTCAGGAAAATGCCGCAGCACAGGCTCCCCTTGAGCAGCTGCGCTTTTTCGCTGCGCAGCAGTCCCTTTTCTCCGCGGCGCTTTCCTTCCGCCTCTCCCGCGCTCTCCTGTCCGGCAGCGGCCTTCCGGGCTCCCTGCTCCGGAAGCCGGCTGCGGATGAGCAGCACCAGGACCAGAGACAGCGCTCCGATCACGGAGCGGGAGCCGTTGAACAGCAGCGGGCCGATGGAGCCGGCGGAACGGCTCTGCGCCACAAAGGCGGTGCCCCAGATAAAGGCCGCCAGTAGGGCCATCAGGTTTTGCTTATACGTTTTTTTGGCAGGCATGATCTTCCGACCGTCCTTATTTCATATTTTCACGAATATCATTATACCATCAAGGCAGCCCGACCGTCAATCGCGAAACCGGAGTCAGCTCCGTCAGCGCGGAATATTCCCGCAGATACAGCCCCCTGCGCATCCCGTCTGTTCCGTCACAGGCAGCGTGCCGGGAGAAAGCGGCGTTTTTTTCATATCGATTTTGTGCCCCCGCCCCCGGCCGCGCGCGGAAGTGACCGGCGGTGCCGGTTCCGTTTCGATCATCGGGATGCTGCCTCCGCCCCCGGCCGCGCGCGGAAGTGACCGGCGGCAGAGGCCCGAGAAATGGCTTGCATTTATCGGTGAACCGCGCTATGATGAGAAAATCGGAAAGGTTTCACCCGATAACTCGGTTTATCACAGGGAGGATTCTATGAAAAAGACTTTGGAGGACATTCAGGCTCTCATTAAAGAGGAAGGCATCCGCATCATCGACTTCAAGATGACGGACATCGACGGCCGCTGGAGACATTTGTCCATTCCGGCTGAACGGCTGACGAAGGACACCATGATCTACGGCATCGGCTTCGACGGCTCCAACTACGGCTATGCCCCGGTAGAATCCAGCGACATGGTCTTCGTGCCCGACCTGGACAGCGCCGTGATCGATGAATTCTGCGAGATCCCCACGCTTTCCATGATCGGTGACGTGATGGTGATCGACCGGCCCAATAACCGGCCCTTCGACCAGTACCCCCGCAACGTGGCCAAGCGCGCTCTGGATTACATGAAGGAACAGGGCATCGCCGATCAGATGATCATCGGCCCGGAATATGAGTTCTATATCTTCGACGCCGTTCAGTACAGCGCCGAGGCCAACAATATGGGCTACGCCATCTCCGCCAGCCAGTCCCAGTGGGAAAGCGGCGAGGAATGGAACAACAACGGCTACAGCCTGCGCCACGGCGCCGGCTACCACGCGGCGCTGCCCATGGACGTGAACAACGACCTGCGCAGCAAGATGAGCCTGACCCTGGAGCAGTGGGGCGTCAAGGTGAAATACCACCATCACGAGGTGGGCGGCTGCGGCCAGATGGAGATCGAGGTCTCTCTGGGCGATATGCTGAGCCTGGCCGACGGCACCATGACCGCCAAATACGTCATCAAGAACTGCGCCGCCAGCGAAGGCAAGACCGCGACCTTCATGCCCAAGCCCGTGGCCGGAGTGGCCGGCAGCGGCATGCACGTGCATATGCTGCTGACCAAGGACGGCCAGCCCCTCTTCTACGACGAGAACGGCTACGGCCAGCTGTCCGAGACTGCCATGTACTTCATCGGCGGCCTGCTGACCCACGCGGCTTCCCTCTGCGCCCTGACCAATCCCTCCACCAACTCCTACAAGCGGCTGATCCCCGGCTTCGAGGCTCCCGTGACCATCGCCTACGCCTGCGCCAACCGCAGCGGCGTGGTCCGCATCCCGGCCTATGCCAAGTCCCCCATGGACAAGCGCTTCGAGCTGAGAAACCCGGATGCCACCTGCAACCCCTACTACGCCTACGCCGCCATCCTGATGGCCGGTCTGGATGGTATCGCCAAGAAGATCGATCCTCACGCCAAGGGCTGGGGGCCTTACGACTGCAACCTCTTCGATCTGCCTGAGGAGGAAAAGGCCAAGCTCACCGGACTGCCCAAGAGCCTGGACGAAGCCCTGGACGCCCTGGAGAAGGACCACGACTACCTGACTGTCGGCGGCGTCTTCCCGGAGCGGCTGCTGCAGGTCTGGATCAAGCGTCACCGCGAGGAAAACGAAGCTATTTCCCGGCTTCCTCATCCCGCCGAATTCAGCAGATACTACGATCTGTAAAACCAACGGATACGGAAACGCCCCTCCCACGCGGGAGGGGCGTTTTGTTATACGCGATATCGGTCCTTGCGCGGCAAAGGCGCCTGCGGGCGGCTCCGCCTTACATCCAGATGAACCAGATCAGCAGATATCCGGTGATGACCGCCGCCAGCGTGAAGGGCACGCCGAATTTCATGAAGGTACCGGTGCTGACCTCATAGCCCTCCTTGCGGAGGATACCGATGACGGTGATATTGGCCGAGGCGCCCACGGGAGTCAGGTTGCCGCCCAGGGTCGCGCCCACCAGCAGACCGAAGTACAGCAGGTTGGGATTTACCGGCGTGAGGGCTCCCTCGCTCAGCTTGGCCGTCACCACGGCGACGATGGGCAGCATGGTGGCCGTATAGGGGATATTGTCGATAAAGGCGCTGAGCAGCACGGAGACCCAGACGATGATGCTGTAGACCAGGAACACGGAGCCGCGGCTGCCGTCGCCGGAAAGCTTCGCCAGGGTGTTGCCGATCAGCTCGATGATCCCCGCCTCGCTGATCCCGCCGATCACCACGAACAGGCCGGTCAGCAGTCCGATGGTGTAGAAGTCCAGCTCCTTCACCGCGGTAAAGGCCGCCTTTGTGTTCTTATCCTTACGGATGCGGTGGATCAGGCAGAGCAGGAAGAAAAACAGGCAGATCAGGCCGTTGGTGACGTCCGGCTTCCACAGCTCTCCGGGCTCCGCCGCGCTCTTGTAGGGGATAAAGGAGACCGCGATCAGGGACAGCACCGTGAGCACCAGCATCACCGCCGGGAAGGAGTCCTCCACCTTGGTCCTGCCGTTTAAGTCAATGGGTTGATTTTCCTTGCGGAACATCCAGAGGATGATCAGGGTCGCCACCAGGGCACCGGCCTCCGTCACCCAGAACATGCCGGGCTTTCCCTCCACGAAGAAGAAATCCATGAAGTCCAGCTCGGCAGCCTTGGCCAGCAGCAGGGAGGTGGTATCGCCCACCAGCGTAGCCGCTCCCTGCAGATTGGAGGACACGGCGATACAGATGATGGGGGCCACCGGGGAGATCTTCAGCTTCTTGCACAGCGCCAGCGCCACCGGGGCGACCATCAGCACCGTCGCCACGTTGTCCACGAAGGCGGAAATGATCCCGGCGAAAAGGGACAGGCACACCACCAGCCATTTGACCGAATGCAGTCTCGCGATCAGCAGGTCGCTGAGCAGCTGCGGCATCCCGGAATCGATGAAGAACCAGACCGTTCCCATGGTACCGGCGATCATCATCAGCACGTTCCAGTCGATCTGGCCCAGCGCGTCTCCCAGGGTATAGCGGAATTCCGGGAAGATGCCCAGGCTTCCCACCAGGACAAAGATGAGCGCCGAGGACAGCGCCACGTAGGGCCTCAGCTTCTGAAGCGAGAACATCAGGATGTACGTCAAAGCAAACAGGATCAGGGCAAATACGATCATTCGGCGGAACTTCTCCTTTCTGCCCCGGACGGTCCGGGGAGTCCGTCACTGCCCGCCGTCTGTACGGAGAGCCTCCGGCTCTTCGCAGCAAAGCGGATATCGGGCAGTTCATCATTTCTTTCGGGGAAAGCATAGCATACAACCCGCCGCCGCGCAAGGGGCAGGCCCGGCCGCCGGCAAACGGGCGCAATCCGCTCCCGGCGCTTTTATGCGGAAAAAGGCCTGTTTCCGGCAGGATTTGCCGAAAAAGGCCCGGCCCGGCGGCGGAAAGCGGAGCCTGCAGGCCCCGGGTCAGAAACCTGCCCGGGCCCGTTTTTCCCCGCAGAAGGGCCCGGCCTACTCCGCCCCGGGGGCGGAGGAGGCCGGGCCTGATCCTGTTCACGGTATCTTATTCTCTGATCTCTCCGGCAAAAAGGATCGCCGGGAAGTCTCCCGCTTCGGTATAGATGAAGAAGCTGAAGGGCTCGTCCGCCGTGAACCGCACAGGCTCGGCCGGGATCTCATAGGCGCCCTCCGCCATCATGATCGCCGTGACCGCGGCTGCCTCCACGCCCTCTTCATCCAGCTTGATCCGGGTCTTCTGGATGATATCGTCCACAAAGACCGGATAGTCGATCATCCCGGAGAAATCCGCATTTCCCGTGAAGGCCAGGGAAACGCCGCTTTCCTTCAGGAAATCCACCAGCTCCTTCTGATCGAAGGAGGTCTCCAGGTCGATCTTCGGCAGAGCCAGCTCCACCCGCCGCCGCGCCGCCTTGGCCGTCATGGCCGGCAGATCCTGCGCATCGCCGATCACCACCGCCATGGTGATCCCGCTCTCCATGGGCAGCAGCACCATCCGGCTGTTTTTGTCCTCATAATAGCTCAGCATGTCCGTTTTGTGCATGAATTCCTTCCGCACCGTGCCGTTCTTCCCCCGGAAATCGGCCTCCTCCGTCAGCGCCTTCGGGAAGGACTCGGTCCAGCTGTCCTTGAAATACAGCGCGTTCATCAGCACCAGGGCCAGGCTCTCCGCGTTGTAGCCCTCCGGCAGCAGCTGATCGATGAGGCCCTCGGTCTTGACCTTGGCCCAGTCGTTGATCCGGGAAACAGCATCGGCCGCCGTAAAATACCGGTACTCCGCGCCGTAGCTGCCCTCGATGACAGCCCGGTAATTTTCCGTAAAATCAGCCCGGATATCCTCCCGCTTCCAAACGGAATTGGCCACCCGCAGGGCCCGGAAGGGCGCTTCGGCGTCCCGGGGCAGATAGCCGTGCTGCTGATCCTGCAGGAACCTTTCTTTGTCGCGCTGCAGGCCCTCGGCGAACCACTCGGTAAAGCCGTTGAACAGCTCGCAGCTGTTCCGCCATTCCGCCTCGCTCTCCACGCCCAGAGCCTTCAGGAGCTCCGTCCGGGTCTCGCCCTCGGCGCCGGCCAGCAGCAGTCCCAGCGCGTAGCGGAAGGACAGCGGAGACGCCATGTAGCTGCTCTCGGTATGGGCGGAAAGATAGGCCAGCAGACGGGCATCGAAGGAATCCGCCGTGAGCACGCTGCCGATGCGCTCAGGCTTCACGGTCTTCAGCTTCACGGCCCACCGGCCCTCCTGCTGCTCAGGCTGAGACGGGGTCTCCGCGGTCTCCCGCGGTTCGGCCTTCGCCGTATGCCCGGCAGTGCTCTCCCGCGGGGCCCCTTCCGCGCCGCAGCCGCTGAGCAAGATCATCACCAGGATCATGAGCCATCCGATCATTTTCCGCATATGCTTCTCCCTTCATGTCGAAGTGTATTCTGCTGAGTATACCGTCCGGGCAGGCAGAATGTTGCGCCCCGGGCTGATTTTCCCGAAAAAATTACCGCGGCGCCCCCTCAGCGTTCCTCCGCGGCCTGCTCCTCCCGCCAGGTGAAGACGGCCCCGTAGGCCGCCTCCCGGGTCAGCCGCAGCCGTCCCTCCGGTGTCCTTTCTTCCTTATGCCCCACGTTGTAGCCGCTGCCGCGGCTTTCCAGCAGGCGGATCACGGAGCGGGGCGCTTTGCCGGTCACCGGCGTCAGATCGAGCTCCTCCGGGCCTTCGCCGCCGGTCATGAAGACCGCCGCCAGCGCCTCGCCGTTCAGGAAGCGGGCAAAGGCGATCAGATCCCGTTCCGCCCGCAGCCAGAGGAAGGAGCCCCGCTTCAGCGCAGGGGACTGCCGCCGCAGCCTTATCGCGTAATGGTAAAAGTCCAGCAGCGCCCAGTCCTGGCTTCCCCAGGGATAGGGCCTGCGATTATCCGGGTCCGTAAAGCCGCACAGACCGGCCTCGTCCCCGTAATAGACCCCCGGCGCCCCCGGAAAGCAGAACTGCAGCAGCACCGCCTGCCTGAGCACCGGCACGCTGACCTGCTCCTCCGCCGCCTCGCTGCCCAGCTCCGCCAGGCGGCCGCAGAGGCCGCCGGTCCGGGTCAGAAAGCGGGAATGGTCATGGTTGTCCAGCTGGTTCAGCGCCGCGAAATGCGCCGCCTTCGGCAAACGCGCCTCCGCCAGCTCCATGCTCCTCCTGAAGGCTTCTCCGTCGCCCTTCAGTGCGGGACAGGCCCGGTCGCTGTGCTTGTCGATCCCGGTGAAGAAGAAGCTCACCGGCTCCATGAAGCCGTCATAGTTCATGACGCTGTCCCATTCCCCGCCCTGCAGCCAGGGGCTCGGGTCGCCGTAATGCTCCGCCAGGATCAGGGCCTCGGGATTTTCCGCGCGGACCGCCTGCCGGAAGGCCTGCCAGAAGGCATGGTTCTCCGCCGGGCTGTCGCCCAGGTCCGCCGCCACGTCCAGCCGCCAGCCGTCGATGGCGTAGGGGGCCCTCAGCCAGTGCCGGGCGATCTCCAGCAGCTCCTCCCGCAGCCGTCCGTCCGCGATCCGCAGCTTCGGCAGGCTCAGATTGTCCCACCAGCAGCGGTAGCTCCCGTCCTCCGCGAAGCTGAAGTAATCCCGGTAAGGGCTGTCCGGCCGTTCCCAGGCGCCCTTCCCCTGCTCCCGGTACAGGCCTCCCCGGTCCATCCAGGGATGGAAGGCGCTGCAGTGGTTGAACACGCAGTCCAGCACCAGCCGCATGCCCCGGGCATGCAGCTCCCGGGAAAGCTCGGCCAGCAGCGCGTCGGAGGCCGTGAGGTTCTCCGGCAGCAGGCTGCGGTCCTCTCCCTGTCTGACCATCACGCCCAGATGCGAGTCCACGTGCCGGTAATCCTGCACGTTGTATTTGTGGTTGGAGGGGGACAGGAAGATCGGATTGAGGTACAGGACCTCCACGCCCAGCTCCCGCAGATAATCCAGCTTGTCCAGGATGCCCCGCAGGTCTCCGCCGTAGAAGCGGCTCACGTCCCGGGGCGCCACCGGCTGCTGCCAGAGGCATTTGCAGGACACGTTGCCCAGCTCGTCAGTGAGCTCTCCCGTCTCCACGTCATTGTCCGGGTCGCCGTTCAGGAAGCGGTCCGGGAAGATCTGATACCAGCAGGCTCCCTGGGCCCAGGCGGGCACCCGAAAGCCGGGCCGGATCGTAAAGGGCACGCAGTCCGCCTCCCGCCCGCTCAGGCCGTTCCTGCCGTAGAACGCGCATTCGCCCGCCTGCTCCAGCCGGAAATAATAGGCGCCCTTTTCCCGGACGCCGGGCTGCGCCGTCTCCCAGATCCGGTAAATGCCCTCCTGCCGGGGCTCTCCCAGCGGCTCTTCGGAGCATTTGCCGTCCCGCTCAAGACATAAAAAGACAGAGACCTCAGCCCCCTGCCCGGCTCTCAGACGAAGGGTAAAGCCTTCGCCTGAGGCAGGCTGACAGGGAGAGCGAAAGTTCTCTGTCTCATCACTGAAAATGAACGGTGCTTCCACGGGTCACTTCTCTTTTCGCAATGGTCGGGCGTCGCGCCGGGGCAGCGGTTTACACGCTCTCGGGAGCCTGACCGCCCTCCGCGGCAGCAAATACCGCCTCGAATTCCTGCTGATCGATCTTTTCCTTCACGATCAGTGTTTCGGCTACCGCCTGCAGGGCCGCCCGGTGCTCCTCCAGCACGGCGCGGGCCTTGTCGTAGCACTCGTCCACGATCCGGCGCACCTCTTTGTCGATCAGAGAGGCCGTTTCCTCACCGTAGGCCCGGGTATGGCCGAAGTCCCGTCCGATGAAGACCTCCTCCTCGCCGACGTAGTTGATCATGCCGCAGTCCGCGGACATGCCGTACTTCATCACCATGGATTTGGCGGTCTCGGTGGCCTGCCGGATATCCTGGCTGGCGCCGGTGGTGATATCGCCGAAGATCATGTCCTCCGCGATCCGGCCGCCCAGATCCACCATGATCTCGGAAAGCATCTGGCTGCGGGTCACGAACATCTCGTCCTTGTCCGGCAGCGGCATGGTGTAGCCCGCGGCGCCGTTCCCCGTGGGGATCACGGACACGGTATGCACCGGTCCCACCCCCGGAAGGATATGGAACAGCAGGGCATGGCCTGCCTCGTGGTAGGCGGTGATCCGCTTTTCCTTCTCGGAGATGATGCGGCTCTTCTTCTCGGTACCGATGCCCACCTTGATGAAGGCTCTGTCGATATCGCCCTGCGTCAGGTATTTCCGCTGGTCCTTGGCCGCCGCGATGGCCGCCTCGTTCAGCAGATTTTCCAGATCCGCGCCGGAAAATCCGGCCGTCGTCTGCGCGATCCGGGGAATGTCCACGTCGTCGCCCAGGGGCTTGTTCTTGGCATGGACCCGGAGGATGGCCTCACGGCCCTTCACGTCCGGTCTGGCGACCATGATCTTCCGGTCGAAACGGCCGGGACGCATGATGGCCGGGTCCAGGATATCCACCCGGTTGGTGGCCGCCAGCACGATGATGCCGGAGTTCACGCCGAAGCCGTCCATCTCCACCAGCAGCTGGTTGAGGGTCTGCTCTCTCTCGTCGTGGCCGCCGCCCATGCCGGAGCCTCTCCGTCTCGCCACGGCGTCGATCTCATCGATGAAGACGATGCAGGGGCTGTTCTTCTTGGCCTCCTCAAACAGGTCGCGGACCCGGGAAGCGCCCACGCCGACGAACATTTCCACGAAATCCGAACCGGAAATGCTGAAGAAGGGGACGCCCGCTTCCCCGGCGATGGCCTTGGCCAGCAGGGTCTTACCGGTACCGGGAGGGCCCACCAGCAGGATGCCCTTCGGGATCCTGGCGCCCAGGGAGGTGTATTTCTGAGGATCCCGCAGGAAATCCACGATTTCCTCCAGATCCTCCTTTTCCTCGTCCAGACCGGCCACGTCCTTGAAGCCCAGGTCGTTGCCCTTCACCATCACGGCGCGGCTCTTGCCGAAATCCATCATCTTGGCGTTGCCGCCGCCGGCATTCCGGGTCAGAAGGATCACGACGAACACCGCTACCCCGATCGTCAGGACGATGGAAATGATTCCGATGATATCCACACTGCCGGACACGTCGGCCAGCTGCCAGGTGAATTTGCCGCCGTTCGCCTCGTAGGAAAGCAGCAGCTCCTGCATCGTGTTGACGTCGGAGGTGTAAAAGTAATAGACGTTTCCGTCGTTCAGCTCGTACTGAACGGTACCGGTGGGTACCTGCTCGCTCTGGCTGATGAGCACCTGCTTGACGCTGTCAGCCTCCAGCGCAGCGATAAAGTCCGTATAGCTGGCGGCCTTGGCCTTGGTGCCGCCGCCGATCCAGATCGCGTAGAACACGATGGACAGCACCAGCATGAGGAAGATAAACAGGCCGCCGGGTCTTTTCTGATGATTCAAAAGCTCTCTCCTATTCCGTGAATTCCACATACCCGATGTAATCCAGGTTGCGGTAATACTGATCGTAATCCAGGCCGTAGCCTACCACGAATTTGTCTTCGATGGTGAAGCAGGAATAATCCACCTTCACCTCGGGGTGCAGCCGTCTGGAGGGCTTGTCCAGCAGCGTCACCAGCTTCAGGCACTTGGGCTTCCGGCGTCTGAAGATGTCCTGCAGATAGGACAGGGTGGTGCCGGAATCGATGATATCCTCCACCAGGATCACGTTCCGCCCCTCGATGGGCTCGTCCAGATCCTTGTTCATCCGCACGGCGCCGGAGGTCACCGTGCCTCCGCCGTAGCTGGAGCAGCTCATGTAGTCCACCGTCAGCGGCAGCGTGATGTATTTCGACAGAGACGTCATAAAGGGAACGCTGCCCTTCAGGATGCCCACTAAATGGACCTCCTGTCCGGCAAATTCCTGATTGATGGCCTCCGCCACCTCCTTGATCCGCTTCTCGACTTCCTCACCGGGTATCATGACCTTTACCACATGCTTCTTCATATCAGCCTCCGTAATCGATCTCCAGCACCTGCCGGGTATTCTCACTGAGCTTCACGCTGTCGTCCAGGCGGTAGCCTACCACCCACAGCACATGAGCGCCCGCCGCCGCCAGCGGGATCCTGTCCCGTTCCTCCAGGGGAATCTTACTGTCCACCATGAACCGGGCCAGGCTCTTCCGGCTTCCGTCCGCCAGAATCAGGTAATCGCCCTCCTGCCGGAAGCGGAACGCAACGATACCGTCTATTTTATCACAGTCAAGCCATTTCGTATACTGCTTTTCCGGAATTTTCCCGGACTTTTCCCAGGGAAAACGCCGCATTCGGAAGCGCTCCGCCAGCTCCTCCGGTGAGGGCAGCGGTTTTTCCTCCGTCAGGACCAGCTCCCGCTGCTGGCGCAGCACGGTGCGTCCGCCGGGCAGCGACACCCGGGTCCCGCTCTGCCGCTCCGGAAGCGCCGTCAGCTCCCGGTAATGCGGCTCGCCCAGATCCCGGAGACCGCCCCTCTCCTCCAGCCACAGCCGAAGCAGCTGCTGTCTGATGAGCGGCGGCTGCGCGGCAAAGCCCGCCAGCCTGAGCGCGCCCGCTTCGGTTAGGCAGTCCCGGTACGCCTGCCGGGCCTGCTCCTCCAGATACATTTCCAGCTCCAGCAGCCGGGCGGCGGAGGCCGCCAGATGGGCCGAGGCGCCGGGGAAGATCCGCTCCGCCTCCGGCAGCAGCTCGTGCCGGATCCGGTTGCGGCTTAAAGCAAGGTCGCCGTTGCTGCTGTCCTCGCACCAGGAGAAGCCCCGCGCGAGCACGTAGTCCCGCAGCTCTCCGCGGGTGCGCTCCAGCAGCGGGCGGATCAGCCGCAGGCGCTTTTCCGGCCCGCCGAGCGCGCTCACGGGTCTGATCCCCGCAAGGCCCCGCAGTCCGCTGCCCCGCAGCAGATTCATCAGCACCGTCTCACTCTGATCGTCCCGGTGATGGGCCGTGGCTACCGCCGCCGCGCCGAAGCGCTCCGCGGCCTCCGCAAGACAGCGGTAGCGGCAGCGGCGGGCCGCCTCCTCCAGGCTCTCATGCCGGGCCTTCGCCAGCGCCGGCACGTCCTCCCGGAACACCGCCAGCGGGATATCCAGCCTGCGGCACAGCTCCTCCGCGAAGGCCTGGTCCCGGTCCGCCTCCGCGCCCCGGATGCCGTGGTTCACGTGGGCCGCGGCGAGCCGGATCCACAGCGCGTCCCGCAGCTCCTGCAGACAAAGCAGCAGCGCCACGGAATCGCAGCCTCCGGACAGGGCCACCAGCACCGTCTCCCCGGGCGCGGTCATTTGCCAGCGCTCACAGGTTTTGCGCACCAGCTCCTTCATCAGCCGTCCTCCGGCTGCAGGATCACGTCACCGGGGAAGACCAGTCCCAGCTTCTCCCGGGCGATCTGCTCGATATATTTCAGGGTCTGCCGCAGCTTGCCTTCCGTTTCCAGCTGCTCCGTGCGGCTTTCCTCCGCGGCGATCTGGGACTCCAGCTCCGCCGCCCGGCTTTCATAGCCCGCCGCCCGCTGCCGCAGCTTCCGGATATAGAAGCTCATGCCCAGCAGCAGGAAGGCCGCCACCGTCACCAGCAGCACCACCGACAGGGTATCCCGTCTCCGGCCCTTACGGATCGCCTTGTTTTTCGCCGCCCGCTCCTGTCTCGCCTCGTCCAGCTTCTCGGCAAAGCTGTCGCCGGTCATGTTGTCCTCTGACTGCTTCATGGGAACCTCCTACAGGTATTCGAACATGTCTCCCGCGTCTTCCTTGTGGATGGTCTCGTTCAGGCTCAGCACCCTCACCTTCACGGTCCGGTTGCCGAAGCCGATCTCCAGCTCGTCTCCCACCTTGACCTCGTAGGAGGCCTTTACCGGCCTGCCGTTTGCCGAGACCCGGCCCGCGTCGCAGGCCTCGTTGGCCACGGTCCGGCGCTTGATCAGCCGGGATACCTTCAGATATTTGTCCAGTCTCATTTGATCTTTCCTGCCTTTTCCAGGGCTTTTATCTCCTTCCAGAGGGCAAATGCCTCCTCGGGAGTCTCGGTGACCGCGTCTCCGAATACGTTGGGATGACGGCGCACCATTTTCCGGGCGATCCCGGTGATCACGTCCTCCAGCGAAAAATACCCGTCTGCCTCCGCCATATCGCTGTACAGCAGGATCTGCAGCAGCACGTCGCCCAGCTCCTCGCAGAGGTTGTCCATGTCCCGGTTCTTCACCGCCTCCTGCACCTCGGCGCTTTCCTCGCCGATGAAGGGGGCCAGGGTCTCGTAGGTGAGGGCTCTGTCCCAGGGACAGCCGCCCTCGCCGCGCAGGTCGTGTACGATGTCCCTCAGCTCCGCCATATCGTAGCGGTCCTTGATCTCCCGCTTCATGCTTCCTGCTCCTTATCCGGCAGCTGCCCCCTCAGCTCGATCCGGGGCCCGCCCTTGTGCTCCAGGTATTCCCTGGTCACCGTCACCCGGCCGATGGCATCGTCCTTGGGGATCTCGTACATGATATCCAGCATGTATTCCTCCAGGATCGCCCGCAGGGCCCGGGCTCCGGTGCCCTTTTCAAGGGCCTTGTCGGCGATGACGCCCAGCGCCTCGTCGTCAAAGACCAGCTCCACCTCGTCCATGGCCAACAGCTTCTTGTACTGCCGCAGGATGGCGTTCTTAGGCTCCTTCAGGATCCGCACCAGATAGTCCCGGTTCAGGCTTTCCAGTGCCACCAGCACCGGCAGACGTCCCAGAAATTCCGGGATCATGCCGAATTTGCGGAGGTCGTCCATGGTAGCCTTCATCAGGATGTCCTTATCCTCCTTGAGCTCCGCCTTCAGGCTGGCGCCGAAGCCGATGCCGCCCGCCTGGGACAGCCGCTCCCGGATGATCTCCTCCAGATCGGGGAAGGCGCCGCCGCAGATGAAGAGGATATTTCTGGTACCCATCATCGTGGTAGGCACCATGGGATTCTTGGAGGTGGCGCCGATGGGCACCTCCACCCGGCTGCCCTCCAGCATCTTAAGCAGCTCCTGCTGCACCGATTCTCCCGAAACGTCCCGGGAGGTATTGTTCTTTTTCTTGGCGATCTTGTCGATCTCGTCGATGAACACGATGCCGTGCTCCGCCCGGTCCACGTCGCTGTCCGCCTCCATCAGCAGCTTGCTCAGCACGCTCTCGATGTCGTCGCCGATATAGCCGGCCTCGGTCAGCGAGGTGGCGTCCGCGATGGCCAGCGGCACCTTCAGGATCCGGGCCAGGGTCTTCACCAGGAAGGTCTTGCCGGAGCCGGTGGGGCCCAGCATGAGGACGTTGGATTTCTCGATCTCCACCCCGTCCCTGCTGTCGGAAAATACCCGCTTGTAATGGTTGTAGACCGCCACGGCCAGTGCCTTCTTGGCCTGTTCCTGGCCCACCACGTATTCGTCCAGCAGGCCCTTGATCTTATGGGGTCTGGGGATGTCCTTGAGGCTCAGCTTCTCGGCAGGCTTTTCCTCCGCCTTTTTGGCCTTGCGGGCCGTCCCCTCCCGGGGGCCTCCGCCCAGGCCCAGATCCTTCAGATCGATCCGGCCCAGCTGGATCCGGCCCAGCGGGATCTTGGGCAGGCTGTTGATGTCCAGCCCGGACTGATTGAAGCCGTCAAAGGCCTTCTGCATACAGCTGGGGCAAATGCACAGGCCCCCCGGCAGCTCCATCATCCCGCCCGTCTGCGCTTCGCTTCTCCGGCACATGCTGCAGAAGCGGGGCGGCTTCTTTTTATGCTCCTCTTCCTGCTTCGGCTCCTCCTGCGGCTTGTTCTCGCCGCTTTCCTCCAGAGCCTCCTCCAGGATATCCGTTTTCACGTCGTCATCCCTGATGAGATCGTTGTCATTCATTCCTGCTCCTCCGGACACAGATAGGTCCGCTGCAATATTTTCTTGATAAAGGCGCCGGTGTAGGAGGCGGGATTTTCCGCCACCTGCTCCGGAGTCCCCGCCGCCACCAGGGTGCCGCCGGCGTCGCCGCCCTCGGGTCCCAGGTCGATCAGATAGTCCGCGCATTTGATCACGTCCAGGTTGTGCTCGATCACCACCACGGAATTCCCGCCGTTCGTGAGCCGCTGCAGGATCTCGATCAGCTTGTGGACGTCCGCGAAATGCAGGCCGGTGGTGGGCTCGTCCAGGATATACACGGTCCGCCCGGTCTCTCGTTTGGCCAGCTCCGTGGCCAGCTTCACCCGCTGGGCCTCGCCGCCGGACAGCTCCGCCGAGGGCTGCCCCAGCTTCACGTAGCCCAGGCCCACGTCATACAGGGTCTGGATCACCCGGCGGATCCTGGGCACGGCCTCAAAGAAACCGAGCGCCTCCTCCACCGTCATGTCCAGCACCTCGGCGATGTTCTTCCCCCGGTAGCGCACCTCCAGGGTCTCCCGGTTGTAGCGTTTGCCGCCGCAGACCTCGCAGGGCACGTACACATCCGCCAGGAAATGCATCTCGATCTTCTTGATCCCGTCACCGGAGCAGGCCTCACAGCGCCCGCCCTTCACGTTGAAGCTGAAGCGGCCCTTCTTATAGCCTCGGGCGCGGGCATCCGCCGTCTCCGCGAACAGGTCCCGGATCATGTCGAAGACGCCGGTATAGGTGGCGGGATTGGAGCGGGGCGTCCGTCCGATGGGGGACTGGTCGATGTTGATCACCTTGTCCAGCTGCTCCATGCCGTCGATCCCGTCGCTGGCGCCGGCCTCCTCCCTGGATTTGTTGAGGCTGCGGGCCAGGGTCTTGCACAGGATCTCGTTCACCAGGGAGGATTTGCCGGAGCCGGACACACCGGTCACGCAGCAGAAAACGCCCAGCGGGAAATCCACGTCGATATTCTTCAGATTGTGCTCTCTGGCGCCCCGCACCTTCAGCCAGCCCTTGGGCTGCCGTCTCACCGCCGGCACCGGGATGCGCTTCCTGCCGGAAAGATAGTCTCCGGTAACGGAGCCCGGAGTCTGACAGATCGTCTCCGCCGTCCCCTCGGCCACTACCTCGCCGCCGTGAGCGCCGGCGCCGGGGCCGATGTCCACGATCCAGTCGGCGCTGCGCATGGTGTCTTCGTCGTGCTCCACCACGATCACCGTATTGCCAAGATCTTTAAGGT
>JAZLJI010000041.1:0-21533 GCA_045617825.1 Lachnospiraceae bacterium | reverse complement strand
GGGGGCCGCGGTGGTCTGCTCCGTAGGAGCTTCGGTGGTATTTTCCGCAGGCGCTTCCGTGGAGGCGGCAGGGCTTCCGCCGCAGCCGGCCAGAGAAAGCAGCAGGCAGAGCGCCGTCAGCAGAGCGGTAAGACGAACGGTTTTTTTCTTCATAAGAGGTCCTCCTTTGAGGTTATGGATGTCCCGCATCCCCTTCAAGAACGTCCGGAGCGATACGCCGGCTAACAGAGTGTCATATACGACTATTAAACGAAGCGGGCCGCCGCACCTTCAAATTGAGAAATCCGAAAATCAATTCAGGGTCATCCCGCAGTAGCGGTCATACTCAGCCTGACGGATCTCCAGCACGCGGTCCACGTGCATTCTCTGAATTTCAGTCAGATAGGCAGCCCACTGAGCATCATTGGAAGGGTCTGATTCACCCGTAATGAACTGAGAGCGCATGTTTTTGATATAGTTATTCATATCGGTCCAATACAAGCTCAGTTCTTCGGATTCATCCGGGGTAGAAATGCTGCCGCCCTGATAAGTGTGAGAGGGATTGTTCTTCTCAGCAACGGCGAAGTACTTCTCAGTGTGAGAGTTCAGCAGCTGCAGAGAGCGGCTCGCCCAGTCAAGGTTTTCTTTTTCTTCAATGATAACACGCTGACGGGAAGAACTGTTTATGGTCAACAGCGAGCAGTTGTTGGAGCCCCAGGTATGGTTCAAAGTCATATCGACGTGAACGTTGGGGTTCAGGATCTTGGTGCCTTCGTGACCGTCCTGAGCGTCGATGCCGTAGACCCAGTCCGTGCCATATTCGCCGTGAAAAGCGCGTATACCGCCCTCTTCACTCAGCATGGTCAGGATCACGGGCATGGCGGCTTCGGGGTTCTCGCAGTCGGTGGTGATCAAGTTGTAGCAGTGAGCGGAAGGTCCGTTCAAAGGAGCATAGTTAAAGGGAGGAAGAGCCACATATTCGTCCAGTATGAGAGAGCTGTCAGCGAATGCCAGATCGCTGTGGCCACTGAAGGCACCCACGAGGGAAACACTGTCAGAACGGCAGATCACGCCACGCAGTTCGGGCCAGCTGCTGATGGAATAACACATAGAGCTGATTAGGGCTTCGGCATACATCTTGGATATCTCGATCAGAGCAGTGCGGTATTCATCGGTCAGCTGAGCCAAATAAACCTTGCCGTCAACGTCGACCTGGAAGGGATATTTATCGTTGAAGAAACACCAGTTGTTTATCAACCAGGAAATGTTGTCAGCGGTGCTGAGTTTGGTTGCGCCGAGGAATGGAATCTCATCAGCGGTATCGCCGTTACCGTTCATATCCTGCGCCTTGACCGCGCGCAGATAGGTCACGAACTCATCCATGGTCTTGGGGATATCCATGTTCAGTTTGTCCAGCCAAGCCTTGTTGATGTAGGTCATGCTGCGGGGAAGGTCAGTGGACTCCACCAGCATGGAAGGAACACCGTAACGGGTGCCGTCTTCGTTCAAGCCCTTGGACCAGAAAATGCGCTCCTCCTCAGCGGTGAACAGGGAACGGTCAGCCAAACGTTCCTTCAGGTCAAACTTGCTCATGAACTCTTCATCATCCAGGTAAGGCTGGCAGTCGATCAGAATACCGTCCTCGCCCAGCTCAGTCTGAGCGATGTTGGCATCCAAGGAACGCCAGTCAAACAGAACATCGGGCAGGCGCGTGTTGCTGGCGATCATGGTGTTCAGTTGGGTCTGATATTCCGAGCTATCAAAGGGGATGACCTCAATCTCGTAACCGGTGGCTTCCTCCAGCCAAAGCGTATAGGCGTTGGTCTCATAGTCTACCACACGGGTGTTTTTAGCCAGACCGATGGTGATCTTGATAGGCTCAGCGGGTTCGGTGGGAGCAGCTTCACTGCCCTTGGTCTCGTCCTGCTTCTTGGTAGGAGCAGTGGATTCCTTCTTGGATTCATCGGGGGCCTTGGTCTCGGCGTTCTCTTTGCCGCCGCAGGCAGCAAGAGCCAGCACCATCGCCAGAGCCAGTACAAAAGCCAAGATGCGTCTCAGTTTCTTCATTGCTTTTATCTCCTTTTCTTTTTCTTTAGGTCTGCTTTCGCCGTACTCAGCTTGCGAAAACGCCGTCTTTATCCTGTAATGATCATAGATTATCCATGGTTTTTATTCTTGCGGATTTTTAGCCGCTTTTTTAGATTTTTTATCTTTTAACTTGTTCCCGCCTTACAAACGGTCCCGTCCTCGGATCCGAATTTACTGCTCTTTTTGATCCGTATCATCATAAACAACCATCACTGTATTCCATTTTATCTGCTGCCCTGCTCGGCCGTCAATTGACACGTAGTTGAATAAAATAGGAATTTTACACAACTTCCTGTTGTTTTCCGGCAGCTTCTCTTTTCTGTATATCTGATAGCTGTATCTTATGATGCAGCAACGCTTACTTCAAGGGAAATACCGTGACAGTTTTTGCAAAAAACGATTGGTTTGAACGGTCGAAAAAAGCAGTGCAGGCCCTTACGGGTCGGCACTGCTTCGCTTATTTTTATCGGACCGCCGCGCTTCATCGCCCGCGGCATATGCTTTCACGCTCAGGCTGAAAAGGACGAGAACGGGGGTCTGAATGGCAGTTGTTTGTACGATTCTATCATTTGTTCCATAGCATTTTCCTCCGATCTTCGCGGATCGCTCCGCCTTGGGGCTGCGGCCTTCCGGTCATCCTCCGGCCGCAGAGTTTACTTTCTCCGAAACAGATAGAAGCAGTTGGGACGTTTGCCGTAGGAGTCCTCCACCAGGACCTGCATCGGGGTCAGCACGAAGGGCGCGTTCCGGTCGTCCACCTTGCCGGATCTCTCCGGGATGTCGTATTTGCCCGGCTTATAGGCGGGATCCAGGATCACGATCCGGCCGTCCTCCGCCTCCGCGATCGCGGTGATATAGTGGCCCTTCAGCGTAAAGACCGCGGTCCTCCCGGGCTGATTGTTGCTGCAGTGGATCACCGCGGCGCCTCCCGCGCGCAGGCAGCGGCGCAGCTCCTCCGGATCCTCCGAGATCGTCAGCGCCAGCCCCATTTTTTCGGCAAAGGCCGGCGCGTAGTACTTGTAGTCCGTCCCGGTCCCGTGGTTCGCGCCGCACTCATAGCAAAGCGCCAGCGCCTCCTCGATCCCAAAGGCGGGCTCGATCAGCAGCCGGTCCGCCACCATGATGGCTGAGGCCAGCCCGCAGCCGCTGGAGGCAAAGGTCGTATGCTGCCCGTATTCATCCTCCGGGGTGTCCGTCCGGGTCGGGAAGGGCACGTCCGGGTAATCGTTTTGCCTGATGTATTTCATGGCTTTTCCCTCTTCCGCGTCTGCTCCGTCCCCAGCAAATACCGCTCGATGGCCTCGGCGCAGCCGTCATGGTTATTGTCGGCCTCCGTGATCACGTCCGCCAGTCCCTTCAGCTCCTCCGTGCCGTTGGCCATGGCGATCCCCAGCCCGGCCAGGGCCACGGCCTCGTTGTCATTTTCCGAGTCGCCTACGGCGATGACCTCGCTCATGGGAACGTTCAGCAGCTCCGCCAGCCGCCTCAGGCCCAGGGCCTTCGTGCAGCCGGGCGTCGTGAACTCCAGCGAAAAGCGGTTGCCGAAATTGATATTGACCGGCAGCCCTGCCGCCTCGATCCGGGCCTTGGCCGCCAGTCTGGCCGCCTGTCCCGGGAAATGCAGCGCCAGCTTCTCCAGGGGCTCGTGGGGCTGCCTGAGGAGCTGTCCCAGCTCGGGCACGATCCGCACGCCCATCCGGAAATACCCCTCCCGGTACTGCCCCATGCCGCAGGCCGTGAGGCGCTCCGCGGAAAGGTCCGAGTACTCCATGGCGTCCCGGTAGGTCTGGATCAGATATTCCTCCGGCCCCGCCAGCTCCAGCACCTGCCCCACCAGCCCGGGCTCCAGGGTCAGCTTCAGGAGCTTTTTTCTTTCCTTCAGATCCCACAGGGCCGCGCCGTTGTTCAGGACGGCGTAGCGCATGGCCGGGACCTGCGCGATGAATTCCTCGATCTCCATGAGCGCGCGCCCGGTGCAGTAGGCCACGCATTTGCCGGCCCCGGCGGCCCTTTCGATGGCGGCCTTCGTCTTCGCGCCGATCTCTTTCCGGTCGTTCAGGAGGGTCCCGTCCATATCAAAGGCGATCAGTCGATACATGTCTCTTTCCTTCCCGTCATTTCTCCGGAATCGCGTTCAGATAGGCCAGGATGGTCTTCACGGCGCCCTCCACCCCCACCAGGTCGGAGTGGACGCAGAGATGATAGCTGGCGCTGTTGCCCCATTTCTGGCCGGTATAGTGCTCGTAGTAGTTCTGCCGGGCATTATTGATCCGGGTGATGGTCTTCTCCATCTGAGCGTCGGTAAAGGCTTCGTTTTCCGGGGCGACGGCCCGCTTTCTGGCGATCTTGCCGGCCATGCCGGCGGCAATGAAGATGTTGATGCTGCCCTGCTCCCGCAGCACGAAGTCGGCGCAGCGGCCCACGATCACGCAGGGTCCCTCCGCCGCCAGCTTCCTGATGGCGCTGCACTGATGCAGGAAGATACTGTCCGAGAAGGAGGGCTGATAGTTGAAGGAGGCGAAGCTGATCCGCCCCAGGCCCTTCTTCTCCACCGCGTGGCTGCCCTCCTCGTTCTTCGCCACAAAGGCCGGATCCAGGCCGCCGGATTCCGCCACCAGCGTGATCAGCTCCTTGTCGTAGAAGGGGATCTGCAGCTCCTCCGCCAGCCGGATGCCGATCTCCCGGCCTCCGCTGCCGTATTCGCGTCCGATGGTAATGATAGGCTTCATATTAGCTCCTTTCCGCCGCCTGGGCAGAGATAGGGGTGACAGGCCTCCGCCTGCCGCTGCAGGGTCATCAGATAAAGAAAAAGTACGCCGCCAGGGTCATCACCGCCAGGAACACGGTGTTCAGCAGGATGAACAACAGCAAATACTGCTTCGTGTGCCCCGGATAGAGGGTCCGGAAATGGCTGAAGGTGATCAGACTGGCCAGGGAAGAGATCAGGGTGCCGGTGCCGCCGATATTGACGCCCAGCAGCAGCTCCCGATAGTTGTCGGTAAAGCGGGACAGCAGGATCGCGCTGGGCACGTTGCTGATGAACTGGCAGGACAGCTCGGACACCAGCAGCACGCTCCTGTCCAGCAGCCCGCTCATCAGCCGCTGCACGCCCTCGATCCGGGCCATATTTCCCGAAAAGATGAAGAACAGGGTGAAGGTGCCCAGAAGCGCCCAGTCCACCTGCGCCAGGGCCCGCCGGTCCGCGAACCACAGCACCAGCGGGATCAGGATCAGGCCGATCCAGTAGGGGACCAGCCGGAACACGATGAGCAGGGAAAAGGCGAACAGCGCCAGATACAGCGCTGTGCGCTTCGGGTCCAGTCTGCGGCCCACGTCGTCGCTTAAGGACAGCGGCTCCTTCTTCAGCAGGAAGCAGGCGCCCGTCAGCAGCGCGATGGCCAGCAGGAAGGAGGGCAGCATGATCGCCATGAATTCCCCCGTGGGAATGGCAAAATACGAATAGATATACAGGTTCTGCGGATTGCCGAAGGGAGTCAGCATGCCGCCCAGATTTGCCGAAATGTTCTGCAGAATGAACACGTAAGCCATGTGCTTATGGTTCTTCGTGGCAGACAGGGCGAAATAGCCCAGCGGCAGGAAGGTGATCAGGGCCATGTCGTTGGCGATCAGCATGGAGCCGATGAAGGTCACGTACACCAACGCCAGGGTCAGCATCCTGAGGTTGCCGGTCATCATCACGATGCGGTGCGCCACGGTGCTGAAGAATTTGATGTTTTTCAGGGCACAGATCACCGCCAGCGTGAGGAAGAGGCAGGTCAGGGTCCGATAGTCCGGATAATCCAGATAGGCCCTGTCCGGAGGCACGAAAAAGGCAGTCACCAGAGCCGCCGCCCCCGCGATCACCAGGACCGTATGCTGTTTGATAAATTGAAGGATTTTCATGGCCCGATTTTACCGCTTCGGAGGGATTTTTGCAAGCAAAAACCGCCGCCTCCCCTTCAATCATCCGGGGAGGCAGCGGGCATAGTCCGGCAGCAGCCGGATGATCTCCTTCATATGTCAATAATCCTTTTACCTCCACCAATCATAATCATCTCACATTTCAATTGCCGCCGGGTTAAGCAGAAAATCGTAAATATTCATCGTCAGTACTCCGTTTTCGTCATAGGCAGTTGGAACAATATCTTTTGTGACAATGATCTTCTTGAATGAATCATCAATTTTACGGAACGGTCTGGCTTCCTGCTCCTGTTTTTCCGCAGTGGGCAAGGAATACGCGGACTGGATATAATACCGCTTGAAACCGAGATTGCACACGAAGTCAACCTCAAGCTGCTTTCTTACGACCTTGCCGTCCTCGTTTCGTTCGGCAATCGGCACGACGCCCACATCCACGTTGAAGCCGCGCATTTTCAGCTCATTGTAAATGACGTTCTCCATAGCGTGTGTCTGCTCAAACTGGCGAAAATTGATCCTCGCGTTTCTCAGGCCCAAATCGGAGAAATAATACTTCTTCGGAGTTTCAATATACGCTTTGCCCTTGATATCGTATCTCTGTGCGGATTCGATCAAGAAAGCATCCTCGAGGCATTTCAGGTATTTATTGATCGTTACGGTCGTTATTTTACTGTTCTTTACCGAGCGGAAAGTGTTTTTCAATTTTTCGGGATTGGTCAGCGAGCCAATGGCTGATGAGAGAATATTCAGCAGGTCCTCCAGCTCACTCTGTTTTTTCAGTTTGTTTCTTTTGACAATATCCCGGACGTAGATCTCTTCGAAGAGATTTTGCAGCGTCCTCACTTTGTCATCTTTATTCTGTCGGAGCACCACCAGCGGGATCCCACCATACATCATATACTGCGTAAGCCCCTCGTATTTGTCGCCGGGATATACCGTCATGAACTCGGAAAAAGACAGGGGGTTCATTCGGATTTCATCACCGCGGCCGGCAAATTCGGTGATGATGTCGCTGGAAAGAAACTTCGCATTGCTGCCGGTAACATAGACATCCATATAATCTTTTCGCAGGTACCCGTTTAATACACTCTCAAAGCAATCCAACAGCTGCACCTCATCCAACAGGAGATAGTACATATTCTGATCCTTGATTTGCGTGCGGATGTGTGCCAAAAACTTTTCCGGATCAACTCTTCGGCCTTCCTTTTCGAGCTGAATCAGACTTTCTCCGATGCTCTCCAAATCATCCGCGGAGTCAAATGCGAAACGAATAATGTGATCTTCGCTTACCCCCTCTGAAATCAGATGATGATAAAAGATGGTATTCAGCAGATATGACTTACCGCATCTGCGGATGCCGGTGATGACCTTAATCAATCCGTTTGCTTTTCGGCTGATCAAAGCTGATAAATAAGCGTCACGTTGTATTTCCATATCCTGCTCCAAATGAAGATTTCTGCAACCTGTTGCGGTTTTCTATATTGTACCGTTAGTAAAAAGGCATGTCAATAATCAAATGACGATTTCTGCAACAATTCGCACAAATGATAATTGATCCAAAAAACCACCTGCGTATTACCAAAACAGGATGCACGTTTTAACCTGCGATATTTGTGCCGCAGGCGTCGCGAAACGGTCCCCTTTTCACGTTTTGTTGAGAGTTCCCTCACCCCAATGATAACACAGGGCACCTTCCTTACGGAAGACGCCCTATGAGACTGCTTCTTCATTATCTCGAACTGACAGGCAGCTCAGCCCTCCGCCAGCTCCCTCAGATCCTTTACCGTCTCCTCCACCAGCTCCTGCCCGCCCTTGGGCGACACCTGGCAGCTGTAAATGATCGCGCTGTAGCCCTTGCCCTCCTCGGCCCTTTCGGTGCAGAGGTATCCGTCCGCGCCTACGCAGTCCCGGGGCTCGCCGCAGAGCTGCACGCAGAAGGTCTGCAGGAAGGGCGACCGGGCCTGGATCCGGTGCATGTAGTCCATATAAAGCTCGAAGGGATTGGTGGCAAAGGCGATCTCGCCGATCCGGAGCACGTGGATCTCGCAGGGGATCGTGGGCCTCGTCTTCTGGATCTCGTAGCGGTCCAGCACCGCCAGGAAGCGTCTCCGGATATTGACCTGCTCGGAGTTGGCCTTGAAATCCCTGTACGGATCGTCCGTCCGCTGAAAGCCCTTCGCCCGGGCCGTCTCCAGCCCCTCGCGGCAGCCCTCCGCCTCCTCGTCGGTGATGAAGCGGCGGGTCAGGTCCACTCTCCGCACCCGGTGGGTGATGGGCATTACGTAGCGCATGTCCTTGACCGCCCAGGACAGGACCTCCTTGAAGGCCGCCACGATCCGCTCCGCAATGTCGGCGCGGGTCTGCATTTCGGCGAAATCGTCCTCTGGCGTGCCGTATTTCAGGGCGAAGCGGCGCTCCTCCGCCTTCTTATAGTGCAGGATGCGGGGCGACAGATCTCCGGCGCAGGCGCTCTGCGGCAGCAGGAAGATGTCCCCGTACTCGGCGCGGAGCATTTGCCGGACCTCGTGCCAGAAGCTGGCGGACAGCCGCAGCTCCTTCTCGGAGCACTGCGACGGGCAGGGCAGATTGATCAGCGCGCCGGTGAGCTTCCCCTCGGTATCGAAGGTATACAGCAGGTTCACGAAGGGATCCAGACCTGCCTCATAGTGGGAGAACTGACTGTCGTCGGTGTTGCCGTACATGGCGGCATGACCGTTGACCCAGAAGGAATTGCCCTTATCGACCTTCCCCCGCAGCGAAATATCGTCAAAATACCAGACTCTCCGGCTGTGGCCCACCACGGCATAGCCGTAGCCGAAGGCCACCGCGCCCTCCCGGCGGCTCTGCCAGGCCCGGGCGGCGGCATCAGCCAGCTGGGAGGTCAGCCGGTCCACGTATTCGTCGGAGGAAGCGGTCTCCACCTCCACCGGCATCTTGTCCTGCGGATCCTCGCTGGCGGCAAAATACCGCTTGTCCGAGAACATGGGGCCGCCCGCATGGGTATGGGTGGTATTCAGGATGACCTTCATGGGGTCCAGCTCCGGGGCAAGAGCCCGGAGCTTTTCCCGCACCGGATCCAGGATCATGTTGTGGGTGCCCTCCATATCCACCGACAGGAAGATCACGTAATCCTCCCCGCTGTCCAGCGCCAGCGCCGTGGCCGTCACCGGATCATGGACCCCCTGAGAGATCCTGAGATAGGCCTGTCCCGATATGATCACCGGCTTATCCGTAGAAATGTCGCAGCTTGCCCAGCCGATCTTCATGTTGCTCATGCCAGTCCTCCTTCGCCCTGCGGGCGACGTTTCTCCCGGGATTCCTCGCGCCCGGCCGTGTTATGTTACGGTAATTTTCCTGTATTATTTATATATTTTCCGTTAAGGAACATGCGTCAGGTTTAATTTTCCAATTCCTTCGCGTGCAGGATCACGCCGTCCTTCCGCAGGGTCTCCTGCAGGAGCTTGATATCCATCCTCGGGAAATCCTCTCCCAACGCTGCCGCGGTCCCTGCCGCCTGGCCGGACACGGCGCATACCGGGATCACCCGGGACAGCTCCCACAGCTCATCCGTATGGGAGATGCAGCGGCCCGCCGCCAGCAGATTGCGGAAGCGTTTGCCGTAGAGGCAGCCGAAGGGCAGCTCGTAGGCCGGACCGGCCTTCCGCCAGTTCACGAACATCCCCACGCTGTCCTCATATTCCCGGAAAATTTCGTCAATGTCCTGGGTATAGGCCCCCACCAGCCGGCGGGTCATCCGGATCTGCGGCACGGCGGTCATCGCCGTCATCATGTGCGCCGGGGACACCTCGCCCTTGTCCAGAAAATGCCGCAGGCTGGAGGCATGGGAGGTCTCCGTGAAGCGGGAAATGTCCTCCGCGCTGTGGACCTGCCAGAATTTGCGGATGCTGTCCGACAGCTGCTCGGCCTTTTCCGCGTCCGCCAGTCCCAGGTAGACCAGATGATCGGCGCCGTCCTCCAGAGACTCGTACCAGGAGGCCATGATATTGTCGCCCTGATAATCCGCGGTCTCCGCTCCCGAAAGGGCGGCCAGCACCGCATCACCGGTGGCGTCCACAGCGGTCTTCACCTTCACCGCAGAGAGCCCGTCCCGGTTCTGCAGCAGCACGTGGGTGATCCGGTCGGCCTCCGTAAAGGCACCGGCCACGTCCGTGCCGTATAGAATATCCACGCCCTCCTGCCGCAGAAGCTGCTCCAGCTCGATGGCATAGACTCTGGGGTCATAGTGGAAGCGCAGCCTCTGCCGGTGGTCGATGGGGGTGTCCAGGGGCAGCGTCTCATCCGGGCAGCCCAGATCGTGACGCTTGAGCACGATGGCTCCGTGCCGGATCGACAGGTCCATCAGCTCCCGGGCGATGCCCTGACTGTAGCAGTGCCCCGCGCCGTCATTGATCGGCAAATAGATCGCGATCAGGCCCAGGGTCCCCAGGCCGCCGAGACCGAATTCCCGCTCCACCAGCAGGGTCCTCGCGCCGTGCCGGGCGGCCGCCAGGGCGGCCGCCACTCCGGCGATCCCGCCGCCGGCGACCAGGGTATCATAGCTGTATTTAACCGGGACCGTCTGGCCCCACTGCAGGGCCTCTTTTACTTTTTCACTCATTTCTGTTCTCCCGTAATAGAATCAGGGCCAGAGCATGATACTCCGGCCCTGTAAAGATATTATAGCATATCCTTAGGATTTGCCAAGCCGCTTATTATTTGTCCGGTATATTGATTTTCCCTTATTTTGTGCTATGATATAAGGGAAAGTGAGGTGTTTAAGGGCATGAGAGAATTTAACTACTCCGCAATCAAGGAACAAAAATGGGATTCGGATATCCTCGGTTTGATTGCCGCGATCTATAAAGAAGCCGGTAAACAGGAGCTCTACCTGAAGCAGCAGCCGGAAGCGCTGGAAAAGCTGGTGGAAATTGCAAAGATACAAAGCACCGAGGCATCCAATGCGATTGAAGGTATCGTTACGACAAGCACCCGCATCAAGCAGCTTGTCGAGGAAAAAACCAGCCCCAGAAATCGGGATGAGCAGGAAATCGCCGGATACCGGGATGCGTTAAACATCATTCACGAGAGCTTCGATGCTATCCCGATCACCCGTAACTATATCCTGCAGCTGCACAAAATCATGTACAGTCACATGAATAACCCGATGGCCGGACAGACGAAAAACGTACAAAATTATATCAGCGCAAGCTATCTGGACGGCCATACGGAAATCCTGTTTACACCGCTGGCGCCCTATGAAACGCCGGAGGCACTGGATAGAATCTGCGAGGAATACAACCGGGTCATCGGTAATTATGAAATCGAGCCGCTGATTGCCATACCGATGTTCATCCATGACTTTCTCTGTATCCATCCGTTCAATGACGGCAACGGCAGAATGAGTCGCCTGCTTACGACTCTGCTTCTGTATCGCAACGGATTTTTTGTTGGGAAGTATATTTCACTGGAAGCAAAGATCGCAAAAAACAAGGACCTTTACTATGATGCCCTCGGAGCCTCTCAGCACGGCTGGCATGAAGGCAATGAGGACGCTGTGCCCTTCATCAAATATATTCTCGGTACCATTCTTGCTGCATATAAGGACTTTGAGGATCGCTTCTCCATTGTGGAAGAAAAACTCCCTGCCATTGAAATGGTACGCAAGGCGTCGCTTCAGAAAATCGGTCGCTTTACCAAGCAGGATATCCGTGAGCTGTGCCCATCCCTGAGTGTCAGTTCGGTCGAGGGTGCGCTTCGTAAAATGGTCGCTGCGGAAGAAATCAAGCGGGAAGGCACAGGAAAATCCACCTGCTATTACCGCATCAGATAATCCCTTAAAGACAAGCACTTTCCCTTAAAACTATATTGAAATTAAGGGAAAGCCCGAATAAAAAGGATAAGCACCTGCCGTGAATACATGATCTCTCCCACGGAGACCGTCAGCCGGGAGCATGAGCTTTCCTTCTACGGCCGGATGAAGCGGGAATTCTACGATCTGGTGGACCCGGAGCTGGTCATGCCGGAAACGCAGCGGCACTTTCCGGAGCCGGGCAGGGAAGCGGAATACGACCGCATGCTTGCCGATCTGGGCGGCGCCGATCTCTGCTTCGGCGGCCTGGGGATCACCGGACATATCGCCTTCAACGAGCCTCCCCGTAAGGAGGAGGGGGTAAGTGCGGAGGCCTTTGCCCACTTCGGGACCCGGGTGCTGCCCATCACCACCGAGACCAAGACCATCAACGCCTTCGGCTATCAGAAGGGCGACCTTCTGGGGATGCCCGAATGGTGCATCACCGTCGGCATGGAGCAGATCCTGGCCGCCCGAAAGATCTATATCGCCCTCAATCGGGTATGGCAGAACGGACCGCTCAAGCATTCTCTGTTTGATGAAGAGACCGCTCTCATGCCGGCCTCCCTGCTCCGCCGCTGCAAGGACGTGACCTTCTGCGGCTTCAAGGATGTCTGGGACGGCATCCTTGACTGAGGCGGCCGAAATGCTATAATAAAAGCTGCCGGGTACCGCGCAGACGGCGCGGCCTCCGACAGCCTGCGGCTCAGCTCCACGGCAAATGCCGCAAAGGGAGGTTAGAAAATGCTTTTCGAGAATGGACGGATCTTCACGGAACAGGGGGCCTTCGTCCCCGGCTGGTTCACGGTCGAGGACGGACGCTTCACGGCGGTGGAGCCTGACACGGTGCCGAAGCCGGCGTGTCGGGAGCGGACCGATCTTCAGGGCGCCCGGGTGATCCCCGGACTGGTGGATACGCATATCCACGGCCTTTTGGGCGCGGATCTCTCCGACGGCTCTGCCGAGGGGCTGCTGACCATGGGCCGGGGGCTCCTGCGCTATGGCGTCACCAGCTTCGCGCCCGCCTCCATGACACTGCCCTATAACGTGCTGGAGAAGGCCTTCCGCAGTGCCCTGGACTACCGCCGGGCGGGCCGCCCGGACGCGGCCAGACTCATGGGCATCCACATGGAGGGGCCCTTCTTCTCCATGGCCAAGAAAGGCGCGCAGAATCCCGATTATCTGCGCGACCCCGACTTTGACGCCTTCAAGCGTCTCTATGACGGCTGCGAAGGGCTCATCCGCATCGTCGATCTGGCGGCGGAGCTCCCGGGAGCGGCGGAATTTGCCGCCAAGGCGGCGCCTCTGACCACAGTGTCTCTGGCCCACAGCAACGCGAGCTACGAGGAGGCCCGGGCCGTCTTCGACGCCGGCGCGACCCACGTCAGCCACCTGTACAATGCCATGACCCCCTTCCATCATCTGCGGCCCGGGATCCTGGGCGCGGCCTCCGAGGACGAGCGGGTCTTCGCCGAGCTGATCTGCGACGGCCACCACGTGAGTCCCAGCGCCGTCCGCATGGCCTTCAAGCTGTTCCCCGGCCGGATCATCCTCGTAACGGATGCCCTGCGCTGCATGGGCATGCCGGAGGGCGAATACACCCTGGGCGGTCAGAGGATCATCCTGAAGGATGGTCTTGCCCGGCTGACGGACGGCACCGTCGCCGGCGCCGCCACCGGTCTGTTTACCGCGCTGGCCAATGCCATCCGCTTCGGGATCCCCGAGAGCGAGGCGATCCCGGCGGCGACCCTGCGGCCTGCCCGGGCCATCGGCGCGGATCACGAGGTCGGCTCCCTGAAAGCCGGCAAGCTGGCGGATTTCCTGCTGGTGAGCGACGCCTGGCAGCTGAAGGAGGTCTTCCTGGGCGGCAGACGCTGCCTTATTTAGGCAGGTATTTGGTCACGGTCCGCATTTCCCCCGCTTCATTTTCAACGATGATGCGGACAAGCTCACCGCCGTCATTGAAATAGCACAACCGTGCCTTCTGCAGGATCTCCGTGTATTCTGTCTCCCCGACCTGACGGATCAGGCTTCCTCCTGATCTCGTCATATCGGTATCGATTTGCGAATAAAAAACATAATCACGGGCATCTTTTGCCAAATGCTCGTTGGGATGCGTAAGGGCAGCGCGGTACAGGGTCATCTCCGTGACCCGATATGACTTCTCAAACAGCGGGATCAGACCCTTTTCCCTCAGAAAAGCGAGCGTCTGCGCATCCTGTTCATAAACATAAATCATATTTGCCGGACTGAAGGGGCCCAACAGAGCCAGGCAGTCGTAGGCAGGACAGCCGTTTTCGTTTTCCGCGGAAACGGCTTCTTTGCTGATGACCAGCACCCCGAGGCATTCCTTTTCGGGACGGTACCGTTCAGCCACCGTATCGTCGCTTTTATCCTTCAGGATCGCGTCAAAAAGCTGCTGCTTTTCCTCCACCGTCAAAGTGACCCGGGACATATTGGCCAAAAGACTGTCTGCGGCATAAACAACGGACCCGGAGAAAACCTCCTGCAGATATTCATCAGAGTTCAAGCCGCGCTCATTTTCCCCGAAATACAGCAGCTTGGACGCCAGCAGCTCCCGGTAGCGCTCCGTCAGTTCGATCTCAAGCACGGTTTCCATAGTGGAAAGCTTCAGTGTCCGGTAGAAACGGGTCACGGTTCGCCCGTTCTTCAGCGTGTACGTGAGATAAAGATCCGCATATACCGCGGTCTCCCCGGGGGCGTCAGACCGATACGCTGTGATATTCCGCGAGCCGTCGGCGATCAGACTGCGATGGACCTGCAGTGCTTTGGCAATGTCCTCTTCGGCTGTCAGCATCGGCAGATGGTCAGGCGTCGCATAATAGCGGTAAAAGGGTGAATCCTTAGTAACAGCACTCCCGCAGTTTGCCGGGGCGTACTGAGGATGCCCCATAAAGCCGATTTTTACAGAAGCAATTTTGTCTGCCTGAGGGAGGTAAGCAGAATATCCCAGACCGCCCAGCCGGCAAATGCCGCACACCGCCAGCCCCGCCAGGGCCAGCGCCGCTGAGGCCGGTACCGTCTTCGCGGTCCGCCGTATGCTTCCCCGAAAGATCGCCGTCATGAGCAAATACAGGAGGACCGTCAGCAGCGCGAAAAGGATCAGATGTCCTGCCCCGCGTCCGAGAAGGAAAATACAGGAGGAAAGCGACAGGGCCGTCAGTGCCGCTGCCATGCCGGACAGGAGCGGTGCGGCATTGGGGCGTTCCGCCAGCTCGGCTCTTCTGTTTTTCATCAGCCGCCGGCCCCAAAGGGCGAACAGCAGCGAGATGACCAGCAGGAGCACGATGAGCTCCGGTTTTTTGACAAAACGGGCGACCGCGTCGGCAAAATCCGTGGTCTCCACATGTCCCGAAGCATTACCGCAGCTTTCAAAGGATGCCTTAAACAGATTGGCAATATAGTGGGGCGTGAATTTTTCGATAAGGGACGGATAGTACTGCTTTTGACTGTTGCCCTGTCCGAAATAGTACGGTGCGCCCGGCAGGAACGCGGAAAAAACATTCTGAAGGAACAGCAGTGCCAGGAACGGCGCGCTCCACACCACGGCGGCCGTCAGGAAGAAATCGAGCAGTCTGCCGCAGAGGAGCATCAGGACCACGCACACGGAATAGCAGCAAAGCGCCAGAGACAGCATGGCGCCGAACAAATACAGTCCATTGGCCCAAAGGTGCTCCGCAGGACCAAAGACCGCGAGATCGAGCGCCGTCGAGAGGACCAGCGCGATCCCTACAGACAGCGCCAGTGAGACCGCGCCGAATACATAGCGCAGAACGAACAGCTGTCCGCGGGATATTCCGGTCAGAAAATACACCGCCTGTGCCTTTTGGGAAAAGAGAAAGCGGAACAGCCATAACGCCGTGAGGGCGGCCATGGCCATCAGCACGGCCGGGATGAATTTGACTATCAGCGTGTCATCATAAAGAGAAAACCCTCTGAGGTTCCCGCGGCCCACACTTTCCGCGAAATCAACCAGTCTGCGGAAAGCGGACGTGCGAAGGATGATATTTGCCCCCGGCAGCAGAAACACCATGATCGCGGTCAGCAGCAGCGGGATGGCGTAATACTGCCGCAGCGTTACCTTGATCGCATGCCGTTCCTCAGGCTTCATCGAAGATACCTTCATAGCTCTCCTCTCCTTCCCCCATCTCCGCTTTGAAAATCTCATTCAAGCTCATTCCGACAGCTTCGAACAGCAGGATCTCGTTATTCTCCGAAAGACGTGCCTTGATGATTTCCTCCTTCTCACGGCTGGAAAAGGTGTAGACCAGATGATCCTCCCGGCAGTTTTTAACCTGAAGCGACGCCAGAAGACCGTCTTCTGCCTTCCTGCGCAGGCAGACACGGTATTTTTTCGCGGATGCCCGTATATCATCGATGTCTCCGCTGAAGATCATGTGCTTATCATTGATCATCCCGATGGAATCACAGATCTTCTCCAGCTCGGGCAGATTATGCGACGCTGCGATGACGGTCCCGCCCACCTCCAGCAAATACTCCGTCAGCAAGCTGCTCACAAGACCGCGCATATTCGGGTCCAGTCCGTCAAAGCTTTCGTCCAGCAGCAGGTACCTCACGCGGGAGGATAGTCCGAGAATAATGGCCGCCTGCCGCTTCATCCCTTTGGAGAAATCAGCGATCCTTTTCTCGGGGTCCAGCCTGAACAGCTTCACCAGTCTGTCAAAGCCTGCCGTGCTGAACCGGCTGTAAAAGCCTCTGTAAAAATCCCGCATATCGTTTAAGCTCGCGTAGGGCAGAAAATACGGATCGTCGCTGACATAATACAGTTGGCGCTTCACTTGAGGATTGTCAAAGGGGTCACAGCTCTTATCCTCTGCGTCAACCGTGATCTTGCCGCTGCTGGGTTTATACAGCCCGCTGATAAGATTGAGCAGTGTGGTCTTCCCTGCTCCGTTGTAGCCGATCAGCCCGTAAATGGATCCGTCGGGAATGACGGCAGAGCAGTCCTCAAGCGCGGTAAACGCTTCAAAGTGCTTGGACACCCTGTTTAAGTTGATCACGGCCTTTCCTCCTTTACTTCGTCTCTGATGATATCGTTGATCTCCTCCGGCGTCAGGCCCGCGTCTGCGGCAGCCCTCAGGCTCTCCCGCAGGCGGTCCTCCGCTTTTTTCATGACCTTCGGATTTCGGCAGGCGGTCTCTGCCACGTAGCTGCCGCTGCCGACCACCGTGAGGATGATCCCGTCCTCTTCCAGCTGCGAAAAAGCCTTTTTGACCGTGTTGACGTTCAGGCTCAGCTGCAGTGCCAGTGTACGGATCGAGGGAAGCTTATCTCCCACCCGGAGAATGCCGAGGGAGATCAGTGACAGCATCTGCGATTTGATCTGTTCGTAGATCGGTTCGTTCGACGCGTTATTGATGACAAACACGGCTTCCTCCTTTCCGCCCGCAAGTGTGATACTTCAGATATCACACTTAATATACCGCGCCCCTAACCTCCTGTCAATATGTCAATACGGGAAAGGTTCCTTGCCCGTGGGAGCTTCAGCCTCCGGGCACCAAAAAAGCCGGCCTTTTGCCTCAGGTTTCTTCCTTTATCGCTCTCCCTATTGGTCCGAACATCCCTGCATACAGTCGATGAAGCAGAAATCCCACAGCTTCTGCCGTGCGGAGTGTCAATTTCGGAGGATTTCTACTGCTTTAACAATATGTGCAAATCCTTCCGCATTAAACTTTCTGAGTTTGGAAAGCTTTGAATACCTGGAAAATCCTATGTCTTTATTGACATAGGTCCCGTAATCATCAATTTGAGCATACGGAACATTCTTCAGCACACATGCCGCCATATGCATTACTTTGCAAGCCATGGCTGCAGCTTTCTCTGCTGAAAATCGTTCAGCATATATGTGCGTTACGATGCTTTTAATTCCTTGAAGATATTTAACGTAATCATTTCCATACTGTCCTCTTGATGCAATACATGCCGCTGCCTCCAGCGTATCTTGAAGAGCATCTTCTGCTGAGACGTCTATTCCTCGGTACTTTATCTCGGATGATACGGTTCCTAGGTAGGAGCGCCGGACATCATCAAAATTTTCTGTCAGATTCGTAAGCGATGCAATATCATACATCTGCTTAATGATCTCGAGTTCTTTATCCACACCAAAAGGTATCCCTGTTGTATAAGGCGCAAATGCTGTTAGTTTATCGCCGAGAAGGCAGTCTATCTATCATAACGACGTCGGATAAATGCGACAGATATTTATTGCGGTAATATCCGATCTTTTCAAGCGGCGTTGCCATGACTTCTTCGTTCCGTGCAATATGCGGACTGCGGAGAAGCGTATATTCTGCGTTTTCACCGTAAACGGCAGACGGGGCGTATATTTCCGTTTTGCTGAAGGTTTCGGCAAGCAAATCGGAACTGAAAGTCGTATGTTGTAACAGGTAGTAGAGAAATTTCATAAGATCGCCGGAGAGAAAACGGTTATCACCGGAAACAAGCAGTCTGCCGACGGAATACTGTTTCAGAACCTTATCCGCCATCACCTCAAGCTGCTTTGCATAAGCACTTTCGCCCAAGAACTTCGGGTTTTTTGAAACGATACTGCTGAGGTAGTAGTCCTTGTCCTTTTTATCGAAAAAGCGATAGGTTTTCTTGAACTGCTGTAATTGATACTCCTTATCCGCTACAAGCTGATAATATCTCTTTTCCGTTTCTTTTGTCAGCCAGTGCCGTGCATCGTTATCCGGGCTTTCGCTCCAACCGAACGGCAAGTCGGCGGGACGGAAATCCTCTGCGGTTACGGAAATGGTATTGAGAAACTGATAGTTCAATTCGGTCGTATCTTCCGGTGCTTCTTTGCTGACATTGGTGACATACATAGCATGGCGGTAGTGCTGACATACCAAGCGGTAGTAATCCCACGCTTTTCCCGCATCGTCAAGCCAGCTATAACCCTTGAACTGGCTTTTTGTCAGTATCATTTCCACACTGTTGATATCGTGGTAATTCCCCCATATATCACGAATGGTAGAGGTATTCGCTTCTTTGTAAACGGCTTTGAAATCCACCTCGTGAACCATTCCCTTGATATATGGCATACGGATCTGAAAGGAATGGTGCGTATGGCGACCGAAGCAGATTTTGTCAAGCTTTTCGGCAAGTGCGGGAGAAATCAGCCCTTCGCCGTCAAACTCGGTGATTTCTACCGTTGCTATCTTCTCGATACGGTTATAGTGCCGCATACTGCCTTTTTTGTCTTCGTCTTCAACGGTAATGACATTGACACAGTCATTTTTGGCTTTCGGGTTATCCACTACGACAACGACACCGGGATCGAAAATCTCCGGCAGCTCGGCACGGATACCGCTTGAAAACATAAGACCGTTATATGCGTACAGCTTGGATAACTGACACTGCCCGATATTAAGATCGAGCATGATCCGTTGTTTCAGCGGTTCATATACATCCTCACGGACAAAGGAGAGCCGTGAGTTCCGGCTCATACTGGCAGAGCGTTCAAAGGCAAGGTAACGGTGCGGACCGTTGCCGAAATCAAGTATTACACCTTCGGGACGGAAAAGTGATTCCGCCTTTTTGCTTCGGATCGCCTTTTTCAGTCCCGCCGAGTGCTTATCGAAGATACCGGCGAAATCGAAATAGAGAATGACATCGGATAAGTCTTCGATGACCGTATCCGTTTTCGGTTGAGTATAGTCCTCGCCCTTAATAATGCACATCGTCTGAAAGAAAACGGCGTTGTCATCCTGCAAGGGCGTTCCGTTTCGCATGATGACGGAATCGGTTTCTACTTTGTTCAAAGTATATGAAAAGACATCCTCGCCGGTCTCTTTCGCAAATGCGGTCAGGGCGGCGACGGAAATCATGGGTATTCGGAAACGGATATGAGGCATACTGCACCTCCGGATAGATTAGTGCTTATATTATATCACCAATTTGTGAATTTTTCAAGCAGTATCAGAATAAGGATATTGCTACCATTTTTTCAAACACGGTATTCCATAACAAAATGAAAGGAGGATTCAAACCATGTGGAACAACAGACTATGGGAACAAGAAAATCAGGAAAAACTGCGGGATGATTATTTTGATCGCCTGCGAGCCGGCACTTCGGACACCTATGTTTATCCAATCCGACGGATTATATGCGGAGGTTGCGGAAAAGTCTTCTATACTACGGTTCATAGCAAGAAATACTGCAACGAAAGATGCTGTAATCTGGGTTTCTGGAAGCACAAGCGTGAAAAGCGGCTCGAAAAGAGGAAGGATATGGTCTGCAAGACCTGCGGCAACACTTTCACGCCCAAACGATCCGATGCCGTCTATTGCTGTAATGCCTGCCGACAAAAGGCGTACAGACAAAGTGTTACGGATGATTTTAAGTCCTCAAAATGAGGACTTAGCTCTATGTGTAACGAAACGGTGAAAGCAGAATGAGTTTGTTACGATTACTGCCAAGTGGTCATTTTGACCACTTGGCAGTATCTGTAACGGTATTCCCAAAAACAAATCGGCACTGTTACGCCTACGGCTAATTCCTCAAAATGAGGTATTAGCAAGATATGTAACGGTAGCAAGTCGTTCGGTTACGCTTGTTCCCAACATGCAAAATTTGCAACTTGGCACTATTCGTAACGGACTTTTCAAGAATCCACTGTGTTACGGTTGTTGCTAATGGGTAAATTTTACCCGTTAGTATTATCCGTAACAAAAACAGATCGGCAATTACCACTTGGGTTTACCATCTGGGCTGCCGATTTGTTTTATTAAATACTACTACCATATCGAGTAAAGAAAGGACTGATGCCTATGATTGTATCAATGTAAACCACAAAGAAAAACAAACAAAAATCGACATCCCGGAAAGACGGGAAGAAAGGTAAAACAGAATGAAAGAATTTAAGAACAAGTTTATTATCGGAATCGATCACGGGTACGGGAATATCAAGACGGCAAACCATGTTTTCAAAGCAGGTGTGCTCAAAAGTGATACCGAACCCGTATTCCAGACCAATATGCTCACCTACGGCGGCAAATATTATCTTGTCGGTGAGGGGCACAAGGAATTTACCGCAGACAAGGTCACCGACGAGGAATATTTCGTTTTAACACTTGCGGGCATTGCAATGGAACTGAACGACTACCGACTGACCGATGCGACCGTACACCTTGCGGCGGGACTTCCGCTGAAATGGGTTTCCACGCAGAAAAAACAGTTTACCGACTACCTTACGAGAGTGCCGGAGGTGCGCTTTATCTTTAACAAGAAAAGCTATCATATCCGCATTTCGGGTGTCAGTATGTTTCCGCAGGGCTACGCCGCCATTTTCGACAGAGCCGCAGCCATGAGAGGACAAACCGTACTATGCGACATCGGCAACGGTACGATGAACATCCTTTTCATGAAAGACGGCAAACCGAACCCGCAGAAAGCGTACACCGAGAAATTCGGCACGGCGCAGTGCGTCAACGCCGTCAAGACCGCCGTGATGGACAAGTATCATGTAAACATCGACGAAGCGGTCATTGAGGATGTGTTCCGGAACGGTACGGCGGATATATCTCCCGACTGGCTGAAAACGATCCGTGAGGTGGCAAACGGTTATGTCGGCAAGATATTTGACATTCTCAGACGGTATGACTACGAGCCGGCGCTGATGAAGCTGTATATCGTCGGAGGCGGCGGTGCGCTTGT
>JAZLJI010000040.1:0-9304 GCA_045617825.1 Lachnospiraceae bacterium | reverse complement strand
GGTGAGCATCCCGCCGCGGCGGAGGATTTTCCTCCGCCGCGGCGTTTTTTATGCCCCGCAGTCCTCGGGCAGGAAGCCGCGGGAGCCTGCCTCGGCCGGTTCAGTATGCTTTTTGAAAGGTTTTCGGGGATATTCTGCGGTTTTTCTTCCCTTTTTGAACCTATTGTGATATAATGACCATACCCCTTAGAAGGAGGTCTTGTGATGGTCAAAAAACAGATGATAGCCATGCTGCTGGCGGGCGGTCAGGGAAGCCGTCTGGGTGTGCTCACCCAGGGAATGGCCAAGCCTGCGGTCGCCTTCGGCGGGAAATACCGCATCATTGATTTCCCCTTGAGCAACTGTGTGAATTCGGACGTGGACACGGTAGGCGTCCTGACTCAGTACCGGCCCTTACAGCTGAACAGCCATATCGGCATCGGGATCCCCTGGGACCTGGACAAGCAGGTGGGCGGGGTGACGATCCTGCCGCCCTACGAAAAGAACGGTGACAGCGAATGGTACACCGGCACGGCGAACGCCATTTACCAGAATCTGGAATACATGGAGCAGTACAATCCCGACTACGTGCTGATCCTGTCCGGCGACCATATCTATAAGATGGACTACGGCGAAATGCTGCAGCGGCATATCCGCTGCGGGGCCGATCTGACCATCGCCGGGATGCCGGTCCCCATCGCGGAGGCTTCCCGCTACGGGATCATGCTGACGGACGCGGAGGGCAAGATCACCGAGTTTGAGGAAAAGCCCGAGCGGCCCAGAAGCAATCTGGCCTCCATGGGCATCTACATTTTCAGCTATCCTGCCCTGAAGGAGGCCCTGACGGAGCTGTCCAACGTGCCGAACTGCGATTTCGGCATGCACGTGATCCCCTACGTCTTCCGCAAGACCGGCAGGGTCTACGCCTTCACCTTCGACAGCTACTGGAAGGACGTCGGGACCCTGACGACCTACTGGGAAAGCAATATGGAGCTCACGGACCTGGTGCCGGAGTTCAATCTGTATGAGGAATTCTGGCAGATCTACACCTCCGCCGAGGCGCATCCGCCGGCCTATTTCTCGGAGGATGCCCGGGTGGAGAAATCCATCGTGGGCGACGGCTCCTCCATCTGCGGCCGGGTCAAGCATTCCGTGCTGGGCGCCGGCGTGGTGGTGGAAGAGGGCGCCAAGGTCTACGATTCCATCCTGATGAACGGCGTGGTGGTGGAGAAGGGCGCCGAGCTGCGCAAGGCCATCATCGCGGAAAATACGCTGATCGGGGCCGGAGCCAAGATCGGCGACGGCAGCTTTGCCCCCAGTCTGCTGGACCCCAAGGTCTATAACAGCGAGCTGGCGGTGGTGGGAGCAGGCAGCTGCATCCCCGCCGGCGTCACCATCGGCAAGAACACGGCGATCTCCGGCGTCACGGAGCCTTCGGACTATCCGGAGGGAGTGCTTCCTTCCGGCGGCTACATCATCAAGAAGGGGGAACGCAAATGAAGGCGGTAGGCATTATTCTGGCAGGCGGCAACAGCGAAAGGATGCAGGAGCTGTCCAGCCGCCGCGCGATCGCGGCGATGCCCCTGGCCGGGACGTACCGGGGCGTGGATTTTGCCCTGAGCAACATGGCCAATTCGAACGTCAATACGGTGGCGGTGATCACCCAGTACAGCTCCCGCTCGCTGAACGAGCACCTGAGCTCCCCCAGCTGGTGGGGCTTCGGGCGGAAGCAGGGCGGTCTGTTCCTGCTCAATCCCACCATTACGCCGAACAATTCCAGCTGGTACCGCGGGACCGCGGATGCCCTGATCCAGAACCTGGATTTTCTGAAGGAGCGTCATGAGCCCTACGTGATCATCGCCAACGGCGACGGCGTGTATAAGATCGATCTCAACGCGGTGATGGATTTCCACATGGCCAGCGGCAGTGAATTTACCGTGGTCTGCAAGGAAATGCCCAACGCGGAGTCCGAGCGCTTCGGCGTGCTGGAGCTGGACGCCGAGCAGCGGATCGTGGGCTGGCATGAAAAGAACGAGAAGGCAGAGGGCAGCTTCGTCAACTGCGGCATCTACGTGGTGCGCCGCCGCTATCTGATCACGCTGCTGGAGGAATGCCAGCGGAAGGAGCTGTATAACCTGGTGCAGGACGTGCTGGTGAAGCGCCTGGAACGGGGCCGCTTCATGGGCTACGTCCACGAGGGCTACTGGAACAGCATCAACTCCGTGAAGTCCTTCTTCGACACCAACATGGAGCTGCTGAAGCCCGAGCTGCGGAAGGAATTCTTCTATGATTTCCCGGTGATCCATACCAAGGTGGACGATTATCCCCCGGCCAAGCTCAATGAAGAGGCCTCCGTGAAGAACAGCCTGACCGCCGGCGGCAGCATCATCAACGGCCGGGTCGAGGACTCGGTGCTGTTCAAGAAGGTCTTCGTGGGGGACGGCAACCGGGTACGGCACTGCATCCTGCTGAACGACGTGTACGTGGGCGAGAAATGCCGCCTGGAGTACTGCATCGTGGAGGAAAAGACCAAGATCGAAGCGGGCACGGAGATCATCGGCAGCCCGGATCACATCCGGATCATTTCCTGAACGGACCGGGACGGGCAGCGCCCGCCTGCCGGTTTTCCAGAAGAAAAAACTCGGTAAGGGGCCCCAGGGGCCCCTTTGCCGCAAGGAGAGCATATGGACAAGAGAACGATGAGAATGGCCGCTTTGCGGCAGAAGATGGATGAAGCCGGTATCGACGCCTACGTGGTCAGCTGCGGCGATTATCACGGCTCGGAATATTACAGTGACTATTTCTGCACCCTTCAGGCGATGAGCGGCTTTACCGGCGAATCCAGCCTGCTGGTGATCGGGAAGACCCAGTCCGCTCTGTGGGTGGACGGCCGCTTTTTCCTGCAGGGCGCGTTGGAGCTGGAGGGCACGGAGATCCAGCTGATGCGGATGGGCCTGCCCGGAGTACCGACGGTCACCGCCTATCTGAAGGAGCTGCTGCCCGAGGGCGGCTGCCTGGGCTTCGACGGCAGAGTCATCACTCTGCGGCAGGCCGGAGAATGGCAGAAGGCCCTGGCGGAGAAGCAGGTCCGGCTGGCCGCCACCCGCGATCTGGTGGGAGAGGTCTGGGAGGACCGTCCGGCGCAGGTATTTGCCCCGCTGTTCGCCCTGCCGGAGCGCGTCACCGGCGAATCCGCCGCGTCCAAGCTGGCCCGGGTGCGGGAGGCGGTGAAGGCCGCCGGCGCCGACGCCCATCTGATCACCTCTCTGGACGATATCGCCTGGATCCTGAACCTGAGAGGCGGGGACGTGCCCTGCAATCCGGTGTTCTTCTCCTTCCTGCTGCTGCGGGAGGCGGACGGCGAATGGTTCGTGCACCGGGATGCCGTCAGCGAGGAGATCAGACTTCAGGCGGAAGCCCTGGGGCTGAAGCTGCGGGAGTATAACGAGATCTGGACGGACGGAAACGTATTTGCCGGGATCAGACGCCTGCTGCTGGATCCGGCCAGAGCCTGCTGCTTCTTCCGGGCTGTGCTGCCGGAGCAGGTGACGATCGTTGAGGCCGCGAACCCCAGCACCCTGATGAAGGCGGTGAAGAACCGGGCGGAGCAGGAGGCCCTGCGGAAGGCCCAGCACCAGGACGGCCTGGCCATGGTGCGCTTCCTGTACGCCCTGACCCACAAGCCCGACATCGAGGCCTGGGACGAAATGGACGCGGGCGATTATCTGGAGCAGTGCCGCCGGGAGGCGGGGGCCTTCGACCTTTCCTTCCCCAGCATTTCCGCCATGGGCACCAACGCCGCCATCGTGCACTACGCGCCGGAGCGCGGCAAATGCGCCCGTCTGGCAGCGGAGGGCCTGTACCTGATCGACTGCGGCGGCCAGTATCCGGAGGGCACGACGGACATCACCCGGACGGTGGCCCTGGGCCCGGTGAGCGAGCGGGCCAAGTTCTGCTATACCGCGGTGCTGCGGGGGATGCTGCGGCTGGCCGCCGCCAAATTCCCTAAGGGCTGCACCGGCTATCATCTGGACGTATTGGCGAGAGGTCCCTTATGGGACGCGGGGCTGGACTACCGCCACGGCACCGGCCACGGCGTGGGCTTCTGCCTGAACGTGCACGAGGGCCCGAACGCCTTCCGCTGGACCCTGCCGCAGGACGTGAAGGCCATGGTACCGCTGGAGCCCGGTATGGTGACCACCGACGAGCCCGGCTATTATGAGGAGGGCGCCTTCGGGATCCGCATCGAGAACGACCTGCTTTGCGTGGAGGACGAGCACAGTCCTTACGGGGATTATTACCGCTTTGAGACCCTGACCCTGTGCCCCATCGACCTGACGCCGGTGCTGACGGAGCAGCTGACGCAGTATGAGAAGCAGCAGCTGAACGACTATCACGAGCGGGTATATCAGGAACTGCAGCAGGAGCTGCCGGAGGAGATCCGGCAGTGGCTGCGGGAAGTGACCCGGGCCATCTGAGGAGATTATGAGCAGCAAGAGCAGAAAAATCAGTGAAAAGGACCGAAAGGATCTGCGCGTCCGTCGCGTTCTGACCGTTTGTCTGGCTTTGGTGGCGCTGCTCAGCGTGTACAAGCTGGCGGAGGGCCTGATGGGCTATAAGGAGGCCGGCGACGTCTACGACGAGCTCCGGAACGCGTTCGTGCAGGAGCTGGACGACGCGGGAGAGCCCTCCGGAGCGGTGGCCGACGAGACCGAGGACCTGCCGGGAAAGAATACCGATCCGGCGGCCACGGGAGAGACAGCCGCTTCCCGGGAGCCTGCGCGGACAGAGCCTGAGAAGAGCACCGCCGCGGGCGGCACGAAGGAAAAGGCCGATCCTACGGCAGAGGGCGACGTCGGCGACGGCGACGAGACCCCGGCCCCGCCGGACGGTCCGGAGAGCAAGACGCCGGGAAATGAGACCGCCGGGACCGTCAGGCCCCGGGAGTCTGCGCCGACCGCCGGCATGAAGCGGCTGTCCATCAACTTCGACAGTCTTCTGGCCCAGGCACCGGATGCCAAGGGCTGGCTCCAGGGCCACGGCGGGCAGATGAGTCTGCCGGTGGTACAGGGACAGGACAACGATTTTTATATCGACCACCTGTACAACGGGCAGTATAACGGCAGCGGGACGCTGTTCGTGGACTACCGCAATAATTTCCTGCAGGACACCATCACCTACATCTACGGCCATCACATGAAGAACGGGACCATGTTCGGCATGCTGGAGAACTACGAAGATCTCTCCTATATGCGGGCAAATCCCAGCTTCAATCTGTATACGCCAAGCGGCAGCCAAACGCTGGAGGTGTGGGCCGCGGCCTACGTCAACAGCAAAAATATGGACTTTGTGCTGAATTTCCGCAGCGAGGAGCAGTTTGATGCCTACATGAATAAGCTGAAGAGCATGGCGTGCGCCTGCACCGGCGCGCCGGTCAGCAGCGACGAGCGCTTCGTGATCCTCTACACCTGCGCGTATCTCAGCAATAAGGACAGAATGATCGTGGTGTGCAAGGTGAAATAAGGCACCGAGGATGCCCGGAAGGAAAAGGGAGCAGCAGGTCTCGAAGAGACCTGCGGCTCCCTTTTCCTGTGGGGGAAATACGCGGGCGGAGGCTTTTCCTCCGCTTTTTTTTAAGAGAAGAGAAGAAACGCGAAAGCTCAGGCTTCGATCTCCTGATGGGTACGGTCCTGTCCGCTGCGTTTGCGCTTCGGCAGCTCCTCCAGTGACTTGGCATAGTAGGGGAAGAGCGGGAAGCCGAGCAGATGGCCCAGGAAGCGGTCGCAGAGGTAGTAGTCGAAGGCCTCCTGGATCTCGGGCTCGATCTCCGACACGTACTTCTCCCATTCCTCAAAGCAGTCGGCGGCATCGTCTGGACGGCCCTGACTGTGGAGCAGAAGGACCTTCGCCAGACGGGTGCAGATCTCCGCGTGATACCTAAGATAGGCCCAGGATCTGGCCTGACAGGGATCCGGCAGCTTTTCGCCCTCCGCGATCAGCGGGCGGAAGGCCTGCATCAGACGGATGACCTCCTCCAGGTCCGCCGCGGCAGCGGCATTTCCCACGAAGCTGAGCTCGGCATGCTCCACGGTGGTGTTGAGGGCGCGGGCCTTATTGACCCGGGCGAAATCCCGGCGGATCAGCTCGGGGTGGAAGAGGCGGCTCACCTGCTCCAGATAAGCGGTGACCTGCTCCGCCCGCGCCTCACCGAAGGCGGCACGGAAATAGTCCTCCTTCAGGGCCTCGAAATCGGTCTCCCGGTCGAAGAGGGTGAAGGCTCGGGTCAGCAGCGGCAGAGAGGTGGGCAGATGGTTCCGGTGGGTCTGATCGTCGATGCTTCCCGCAAAGCCGATCTCCGCCAGCTCCTTCATATCCCGGGAGGTCTCCCGGCTGATGGTCATATAGCCGGGATCGGCGTACTGATCCGTATAGAAGCGGTACTCGAAATAGTAGAAGGACAGCCCGGGATTGAGCGCCTTCCACTTCCGGTTCCAGTGCATCCGCAGCTCCGGAGAGAAGGCCTTGAAGCTGTTCCGCTCGTAAGGGGGCTCCTCGCCCTCAAAGGGCTTTTTGCAGTAGCCGCTCTCGTAATCCCAGCCGAAGGCGGCCCCGCCCAGAAAGCGCTCCGGGTGCGCGAGCCGCAGCTTTTCCGGGGGCCGCTGAGTCTCCACGTATGAGGTGAAGGAGAGGCGGGTCCGCAGGCCCTCCCGCCGCAGAGCCTCCTCGATCTCGTTGAGCAGCAGCACGTATTGGTCGGTGGCCTGCCATTTGCGGCATTCCTCGCATTCGCACCAGTTGTTGGTGCCGTCCGCCAGGCCCGGCTTGACGAAGGCCAGATTCGGGCGCTCCCTGCAGTACTCGACGATGGTGTCCACCAGGAAGCGGCGGGCCTCGGGATCGGACAGGCAGAACTGGGTATAGAAGGTCCGGCTGTTGTGCAGCTCACGTTTGCCGTTCACCAGAGCCAGATAGGGACGGTATTTCTCCGGAAGAGAAGCGGCCTCCGAGGCCGGATCGCCCTCCTTCACGCCCATGCGCCGGAACATCCAGCCGTGGCCCAGCGACATATACAGCAGCCCCGTCTTCTCGATGTCCTTTTCCATGATCTTCACGTATTCCAGCAGCTCGTCGTAGTCGGTGACGAAGCCGGGACGGTAGGCGGTCCTGCTGGCCAGATGCGCGTACCATTTATGGAAATAAACGTAGGGCACGATCCCCTCGATATAGTACAGATTGAGGCCCACCTTGGGCATCCAGTAGATGGTGTCCCGCACGTTCTCCAGGCTGACGGCGCCCTCGATGCATTCGCCGCGGTAGGGGTAATCCGCCTTCTTCCGGTACCGGGCCGTCAGCTTCAGGAGCTCCGTTTTCGGCAAATACTCCCCCTGGGGCCCGGGCCTCAGGAAGCGGCAGCCGGCCAGATGGAAATAGCGGTAGACCCCCATCAGGACGCTGCGGGGGTTGCTGCCGGCGATGACGCCGGTGCAGCCGGAGACCTCCACGTCCGGGATATCCTCCAGAAAGCTGTCCTGCAGGTCCTCCGCGGGACGTCCCAGCTCCTCCATCAGGCCCAGCAGGATCTCCTCCCTGCCGGGAGCGGCGGGCAGCCGGGGGGGCGCAGACCGTCTCCACCGGGAGCGCGGGATCCACGGCGGCAGCCAGACGGCGGAATTCTTCAGCGGCATAGGCCAGCGTGATCTGGCCGGAGGGATAATACAGCTTCATGGGTCGTTCCTCACTTTCTGTTTCAAAAACAGCGGAGAGCAAAATGACTTTCGCTCTCCGCTGTTCCCTTATTCGTATTCAAGACAGCGGCTCAATCGGTGACGCTGCTGTTGACCTTCAGATGCTTGAAGCAGCCGGCTACTTTGAATTCCTTGGCTTCGGCAGCCCAGCCCTTGTAAAGCTCGGTAAAGGCGGCCTCCCGGATCTCTTCCTTCTCGGCTTCGATGTAATCGGCAGCAGCCTCTTCGTCATTGGCATTATCGCAGAGAGCGACGAACCAGCCGGTCTCAGCCTCGATGACGCGCACCTCATCCTCGCTCATGTTCTGAGTACCCTCGGAGAGGATCTTGCTGTCTTCATCGACGACGCCCTGCTCGAAGGAGATCGCAGAAGCAGTGAGACTGTACTTGGTCTTGATATCCTCCTCCGTCACGCCGGCCTCGATATCCTTCTTGATGGCTTCGGCCTTGTCCTTATTGGTGGGAGCTTCCTGCGTGGAGGCAACGTCGGACTTGTACACGTAATAGTATTTCAGATGATAGAACTTGTGGTCGCCGCTGACGGAGCTGACGTCCGCGTATTCCTTCACGGTCTCATGAAGCTTGATGGCGATGCTGCGGTCCTTCAGATACCCCCGGATCTGGTCCTCGGTGTAGCTTATCCCGAGCTTGGAGAAGTCCTCGCCGTAGGTCAGCTTGAAGAGGTCGATAGTCTCGTCGATCTTGGCCTTTTCATCATCGGTCAGGGCGATGTCCATCAGATCGGAATGCTCCAGGATGACCTTGGTCTGCAGGATCTCGGCCATGGTCATTTCCTTCAGAGCCTGCTCGAAGGTCTGACCGTGGTTGCCGCTGTCCACGTTCCAGATGTTGGACACACCGTAGTAATAATAGTACATCATCCCGTAGTAGGAATTCATGGCGTTCTCATTGTAGCGCAGCCAGAAATTGGCCTCATCCAGGTAGATGTTATCCTCGCCGTAGGTGGCAGCGACCTTTGCCGCGTAGCGCTCGGCCTTGGAGCCGCAGCCGGTGCAAAGGAAAGCCAGAACAAGAAGCATCGCAAAAACTTTGTAAAGCTGTTTCATAGCACAACTCCCCATATAAATATTGCTCCGCTTAGTATACTGTTTATTTCCCGACTTCGCAAGAACTTTTTCATTTTTCACCGTATTTTCTTACTTTGCCCGCCGCCTTCCGCCGGTCTTTCGGAAAATGCCGCCACTGCGGGCCCTTATCCCGCGGCAGTTGTATAAATTTGCCGGAAAATCAACCGTAGGGCGATTGAAATGACGCTGAAATCACAGTATGATACAACTACAAAGAGGAACAGGAGGGAGAAGTTCATGAAACGCTTTCCCGAAAATCTGAAAAAATACCGTGTCCAGAAGCAGCTGACCCAGCAGGCGCTGGCAGAGAAGCTGTACGTGACCCCTCAGACCGTTTCCAAGTGGGAAAAGGGTGTTTCCCCAAGTTAAGGAAACTGACACAAACCCCACGCTTACAATGCTTCTAAAATACAAATATGGAGGCGTAACCCATGAAAAGACTGATTTTCTGTGAGTTCAACATCGACACAGCCTGCGTAGAGCTGAAATACT
>JAZLJI010000039.1:0-9408 GCA_045617825.1 Lachnospiraceae bacterium | reverse complement strand
CATGCGAAAAAATCCTCGGCTGCTCCGGGAAGGACTCTTTGCCAGAGAACGGTTCAGCCATCTTCCAAACGCCCGTTCAACAGAGTTCACCCGATCGATCAAAGAACACTCCGAAGCTCCGGCAGCCGAGGTCCCTTTAGGGGGAAGCCTGACCGTGGAAGCGGCTCTTTCCTTTTCCCTGTTTTTGCTGCTGGCAAGTCTGTTCTTCAGTATATTTGCGGGGCAGATGCTGAGCCTCAGGCTGCAGAAGGCCCTGGACGGGCTGGGCGAGAACGTGAGCGAATGGTCCTCCCTGCTGAGCTTTACCGATCTGAGCAGCGGAACGCTGCTGGGCGATCTGGTGGAGGGCGGTGCCATCGGCGGCGCCCTGAGCGGCGACCGGGAGGACCTGGCGGCGCTGCTTTCCGGAGAGGCGGATATCAAGGAGGAGCTGAAGCTGTTCCTGCTGGAAAAGGGCTCTGCCCTGATCTGGCAGGAGGCGGTAAAGCTCATCCTCATTGAGCAGGTCGGGCGGGATTATCTGGAGGCGTCCTGCCTGGAGGGCGGAGTCGGGGGCCTGTCTCTGGCGGATTCCAGCCTGCGGGACCGGGATCTGGACCTGGTGCTGTGCTTCCGGGTGCGGTCCTTCTTCTCCTGGCCGCTGGCGGTGAGCTATCCGGTGACGCTCAGAAGCTGCCGCCGGCTGTGGATCGGGACCGCCTCTCTGCAGTCGCTGCTGCCCGAGGAGGAAGCGGAGGAGACGGTCTTCGTGACCCTGAAGGGCAAGGTCTATCACCGCACGCTGGAATGCCGGAGCCTGTCGGTCCATCCGCACCGGATCACGGCGGCGCAGCTGGCGACGGAGCGCAACAACAGCGGCGGGAAATACTATCCCTGTGAGAGCTGCTGCGGAGGACGGGCGGTGAAGCAGGGCGACCTGTACGTCACGGATGACGGGACCCGCTACCACGTCCGCATCGATTGCTCCAAGCTGGTGCGGAACATCCGGGAGATACCCTTAAGTGAAGCGGCAGCGGACTACAGGCCCTGTGCCTATTGCGGAGGTGAATAAATGAAGGGCTTTTCGGCGGAACAGCTGTTTCACTTGGCGGAGGAGCTCCTTCTGCTGCTCTATCTGGGCCTGCTGGCCCGGGAGGATCTGAAGGACCGCCGCCTTTCGGGGCGCGTATTGTTAGCGGGAGGCTTGCTGGGCCTGGGCCTGCGGCTGGCGGAGCTGCTTTGGCTCCGCAGGGCTCCGCGGGCTCTGGCGGGGTATTTGCCGGGATTGGTCCCGGCGGCTGCGCTGGCCTGGTTCAGCTTCAGAAGTAAAGGGGCCGTGGGCCCGGGAGACGGATTATGCATACTTACCTTGTGCCCCTGGCTGAAGGCCGGGGAGCTGTTCACACTGCTGCTTACGGCAGCGGCGGCGCTGTCCCTGATCGGGCTGGTGCTGTGGATGAAAAAAGGGCGGCCGAAGGATTACGCCCTGCCCTTCCTGCCCTTCCTGGCGGGAAGCCGGCTGCTGCTGGTGCTGGCAGGAGCTTTGTCGGCAGCTTCACCGTAGAGGCGGCGCTGATCATGAGCATCCTGCTGCTGATCCTGGGGGCACTGATGACGGAATGCCTGCGCTGTCAGCAGAGGATCGAGCAGGAGGCGGAGGCCTTCTGCCGGGAAATGGAGGAAGTGGAGCCCTTAGGGGCGCGCGAGCTGATCCGCATCGGACAGGCGGTCCGGGTCTGGATCCCGGAGCAGGAGGAGAACGGAAAATGAAGCGGCCGCAGTCCGCCGGGAAAAAGGAGAAAGAGAGGGGGATGCTATGACGATCGACGTCAGCAGAGAGCTGGACGGCACCTATCTGGTGCTGCGCCATGAGGAGGAGGGGGACCGCTTCGCGGAACGGATGCTGGAGGAAGCCAGACCGGAGCATTTGCTGGCCCTCAGCGGACGGGGGCCCGAGCCGGGCAGCTACCGCTTCGATATCAGCGGGAGGAGAAGTCTGGAGAGCAGCTGCTATACCCGGGAGATCACCGCCGAGGAGATCCGGGAGCTGATGGGCAGCATTTACCGGATCCTGGGGGAGGCGGAGGAGTATCTGCTGGACCCGCGCGAGCTGTGGCTGGAGCCCTCCGTGATCTACCGGGGCAGAAACGGCTGGGAGTTCCTGCTGGACCCCTGCCGCCGGGAGGACCCCTTCGGGCAGATCCGGGCGCTCAGCTGCTATATCCTGAAGAAATGCAACCGCGACGATCCTGCGGCGAGCGAGCTGGGCTTCGAGCTGTTCCAAGTCTGCCACGAGGACAATTTTTCCTTTACCCAGATCTTCGAGGCGCTCGACATGCGGAAGGAAAGCCCGGCGCAGGAGGAGGCTCCCGCCGGGCAGCCGAAGCCGGAGCGGCCCGGCCTGTGGCAGAGGCTGCGGGGCCGGAAGAGCCGGCGAAGGGCCGGGAAAGGGCCGGAGCCCCAGCCGGATTGGGAGGATCAGGGAGAGTTTTTCAACTGATCGGGGCTTTCCGTGATGAACTGATCAAGGCTTTCTGCGAATTTTCTTGTGTTTTCCGGGAAATTCCGCTATAATACTCCTGTTATGGACACTAAACTTATGCGTCTGAGCGGGGAACCCTCGGACATGGCTATTTTTGAACAGGCAGGAGCGATCATCCGGCAGGGCGGGCTGGTAGCCTTCCCTACCGAAACGGTGTACGGCTTGGGCGGAAACGGCTTAAACGCCGCTTCCTCGGGGAAGATCTACGCCGCCAAGGGGAGACCCTCCGACAATCCGCTGATCCTGCATATCGCCGAGCGGCGGGAGCTGACACCGCTTGTGGAGAACGTGCCCGAGCTGGCCGAAAAGCTGATGGATGCTTTCTGGCCCGGCCCGATGACACTGATCTTCCGCAGATCCGCCCTGGTACCTAAGGAGACCACCGGCGGTCTGGATACGGTAGCGGTGCGCATGCCCTCTCACCCGGCGGCGCGGAAGCTGATCCTGGCGGCAGGCGTGCCGATCGCGGCGCCCAGTGCCAATCTGTCCGGCAGACCCAGCACCACCACGGCGGCCCACGTCTGGGAGGACCTGGCGGGACGGATCGAGATGATCCTGGACGGCGGTCCGTCGGACATCGGTCTGGAATCCACCATCATCGACGTCACCGGCCCTCAGCCGATGATCCTGCGCCCCGGCTATATCGGCCTGGAGCATCTGCAGGCGCTGCTGGGCGAGGTGGCGGTGGACCCCACCGTATTCGTCAAGCCGGATGCTTCCTTAAGACCCAAGGCGCCGGGAATGAAATACCGGCATTACGCGCCCAAGAGCGACGTGATCCTGGTGGAGGGCCGGACGGAGCAGGTGACGGACTACATCCTTCGGGAGGCTGCGGCAGCGGCTCAGGCGGGGAAAAGGGTCGGCGTTCTGTGCTGCGACGAGAGCCTGGGGGCGTATGACTTCGGCGAGGCGCCGGTGCGGGTGCTGTCTCTGGGGACCCGTTCCCGGGAAGAAAGCATCGCCCACAACCTGTTCGACACGCTGAGAGAGCTGGATACGGAGGGACTGGAGCTGGTGTACTCGGAGGTATTTGCCGAAGGGGAGCTGGGAATGGCGATTATGAACCGTCTGCGCAAAGCGGCCGGATATCATATAGTGAAGGTTTAAGCGGACGGCAGAGCCGCCCAAAAGGAGGAAAACATGATTGCTATCGGTTGCGATCACGGGGGATATGCCCTCAAACAGGAAGTAATGGCCCATCTGAAGGAAAGAAACCTGGAGTTCAAGGACTTCGGCTGCTACAGCGAAGCCTCCTGCGACTACCCTGTATACGGCAAGGCCGTGGCCAAGGCCGTGGCCTCCGGCGAATGCGAGAAGGGCATTCTGATCTGCGGTACCGGTATCGGTATTTCCATCACGGCCAATAAGGTCAAGGGCATCCGCGCTGCCTGCGTGTCCGACTGCTTCAGCGCTCAGGCGACCCGTGAGCACAACGACGCCAATATCATTGCCTTCGGCGGCCGTGTGGTCGGCGCCGGTCTGGCCATCAAGATCGTGGATACCTTCCTGGATACCCCCTTCTCCGAAGGAGAAAGACACAAGCGCCGGATCGCGATGATCGAGGAGGACTGATGTTCAAGCGGGAAGACTATATCAACTGGGATGAGTATTTCATGGGCGTAGCCTTTTTGAGCGCCATGCGTTCCAAGGATCCCAACACTCAGGTGGGAGCCTGTATCGTGAGTCAGGACAACAAGATCCTGTCCATGGGCTACAACGGATTCCCCAAGGGCTGCTCTGACGACGATTTTCCCTGGAACCGGGAAAGCGAAGATCCCTACGACAACAAATACTTTTACACCACGCACAGCGAGCTGAATGCCATCCTGAACTATCGGGGCGGCTCCTTAGAGGGCTGCAAGCTGTATGTCACGCTCTTCCCCTGCAACGAATGCGCCAAGGCTCTGATCCAGAGCGGCATCAGAACGGTGATCTACGCCGATGACAAATACGCGGGAACCTCGGGGATCCGGGCATCCAAGCGGATGCTGAGAGCCGCGGGGGTGGAATTTTATCCTTACCAGCCCTCGGGCAGAAAGGTCGAGCTGAATCTGTAGGAGAGGAACCGGTCCGGACAGTGAGCAGAGCAAAGGAAAAAGCACTGGTACTGGCCCTGGTCTTTCTGCTGGCCCTGATCGTCGGAGTGACGCAGGCGCCGGTAGGCCGGGGAGATATCGAGGAGGGAAGCGCCGCGGCGGCTGCTTCCCTTCCTGTCCTGTGCTTTGAACTCGGCAATCGGCGCATCAATCCTCTGGAGGGCTACAGTCAGCCGATGGAGGAGGGCGTATGGGACCGGGCGGTCTATCCCTTCGGCGCGGATCTGGACCTGACGCTGCATTTTCTGGACGGCTCGGAAATGCCGGAGGAGCTTTACTATGAGCTGAGAGGCGAACCGGACGATCTGCTGATCGAGCGGGGCAGCAGCGGCGCCTTTGTGGGCAGCCGGGACGACCTGTCCCTGACGATGGAGCTGGCGGATCTGCTGGAGCCCGAGCGCGATTACCGGCTGAACTTTGAGCTGCGCTTCAGGGACCACGTCGCCTATTATTATACCCGGGTGGCCAAGGTCAACGGAGAAAGCCGGGACTGGTTCGTGGAGTATGCCTTCAGGTTCCACGAGGCGATGTTCGATAAGGACGCGGCGGAGGACTATGCCGCCAAGCTGGAGCCCGACAGCAATGCCAAGAAGGAAGATCTGGCCTACGTGAATATCCACAGCAACATGGACCAGGTCACCTACGGGGACGCCGGGCTGGAGCAGACCTCGGACAGCTGGCTCACCATAGAGGAACTGGAGGGCAATTACGGCTACCTGCACTTCGACTATCTGGCTCAGGCCGAGATCGGTGCGGCCTCTCCCGCCCGCTTCCGGCTGACGGAGGCCATGACGCTGCAGCGCAGCGGCAAGCAGACGTATCTGCTGCGCTATGAGCGGCACATGGAGCAGCTTTGGGAGATCGAAGAGGGCGCCATGATGTCCGGCGGGCTGCTGCTGGGAGTGCAGGAGGAAAGCAATCTGCAGCTGGTATCCAGCAAGAACGGCAGGATCCAGGCCTTCGTGGTGGCCGGGGAGCTGTACAGCTATGACAGCGACGAGCAGAAGCTCTGCCGCATTTTCAGCTTCCGCAGCGGCGGCGAGGACCCGCTGCGCAGCTTCCGGAACGATTACCGGATCCGCCTGACCTCCCTTGCCGATAACGGCGATCTGGAATTCCTGGTGTACGGCTATATGAACGGCGGACGCCGGGAGGGCTGCTGCGGACTGTGCTATTACCGCTACGACGCCGAAAAGAACAGCCTGAGCGAAAGGATGTTCCTGCCTTCCCGGAAGGGCTTCTCCCTGCTGCAGGCGGAGACGGAGACGCTGTTCTGCCGGGGCGAGGAGCAATTCCTGTACTTCAGCTTTGACGGCCAGGTCTTCGTGATAGACCTTTCCTCCGGGGAAACGGCAGTGCTGGTCACCCGGCAGGAGATGCCCAGCCTGGTGGTCAACGAGGCGGGGAACGTCTTTGCCTGGCAGTCCGGCAGCGATCAGACCGGCACCCGCTCGGTGCGGGTCATGAACCTGGCCAAGGGCACCAGCCTGTCCGCCGAGGTGAACGAGGATGAATTCATCCGGACGCTGGGCTTCATCCGGGAGGATCTGATCGTGGGCGTCGGGCGGAAGTCCTCTCCCTGCTTCAGCAACGGGCAGGAGGAGCTGATCCCGCTGAACCGCCTGAGGATCCTGGACGAGAACATGGAGCTCCTTACCGATTACGGGTATAAGGATATTTACATCAGCGGCGTGGAGCAGGACGCCGAGAAGGTAAGCATCCTGCGCTACGGCCTGAAGGACGGCAAATATTGCTACCTCGACGACGACATGCTGCTGCGGGGAGACGTGGTGCCCTCCGCGGAAGCATCGCCCTTTACCACCTATACACACAGCACGCTGCAGCGGATGTACTGTGTTCCGGTGAAGGAGATGGGCTCCTTCCTGCGCCTGGACGTGGTGATCTGCGACCTGATCCAGGCGGGAGAAGAGCAGACGCTGCCCGACGACGGCAGCAGCCGGACGGAAGGCCTGTATATGGCCTACGGCAAGGGAGCGCTGTCCGGGGTATTTGCCGATCTGGGGTCGGCGATCGCGGCGGCGCAGACCGATTACGGATACGTGCTGGATCAGCAGGGCCGGCTTCTCTGGGCCTGGTGCAGCCGCTCGGACAAGAAGGAGCTGTCAGTGTCCTTGGCTGAACAGGCCGAGGGACAGGAGCTCTCCCTGACCGGAGCGCCCTTCCGCAGCCTGGTGTATTTCCTGGAGGCCGGGCGGCCCATCCTGTGGTACAGTCCGGAGGGCGGAAGCCGCTGGATCGTGGGCTATACCTTAGAAGAAGCGAAGCTTTACGATCCCGCGACAGAAGAGACCTCATGGATCCCTCAGACGGAGCTGGTCGGTCTGATGGAGAGAAACAATAATTACGTATGGATCTATCCGTAAAGGAGGTATCGGCAATGAACGGAAAGGAAGCAAAGGCCGCTGCCGCGCAGCGGGTCCGGCTGTTTCGCAGCGCGGCGCGCTTTACGAAGCCGGAGCGGGTCCCGTATCTTTCGGCGGCGGTGACCTGGAAGGTATTTGACGCGGGAGAAAGCCTGCCGCAGGCGCTCACGGATTTCACGGTCATGGAACGCTGCAACAGGCATTTTCTGGATACCTATCCGGTGGATGCCCTGCTGGACATCGGCATCCGCAACCAGTTCAACGTGACGGAGGCCTTCGGCAGTCAGGGTTACTATTACTATACCGAGGACACCGTGGGCATTCGGGACCACGCCTTCTGCACGCCCGAGACCCTGGAGGAATACCTGGAGGACCCGGACCGTTTCATCTGGACGAAGGTCCTTCCCGAGAAATACGGCGAGGACTGGGCTAAAAAGGACCTGTCCGTCTGGAAGAAGACCTACGCGGCCTACTGGGCCTACACCCGCTTCATCCTCAGGATGAGCTCGGTGGTCAGCTCCTACGGCCTGCCCTCCATGGCGCCCAACAACCCCATGAAGGGAGCCATCCGCTTCGGTATCGAGGAGCTGCTGGCCAACGTCCTGGGACTGAAGCAGCTGTCCCTGACCATGCGCCGGGATCCGGCTCTGATCGAGCACTTCTGTCAGACCTGGGACGCGCAGTATATCGATCCGCTGGTGGAGAAGGTGAGGGCGGGCAAGGGCCCCAATGAAAAATACTGCTTCGACGCCTCCGTCATGCTGCTGGCCAATAATTTCCTGAACCCGAAGCAGTTCGAGCGCTTCTACTGGCCGTCGCTCAAGAAGCTGCTGGACGCCTACGCGGAAAAGGGCATGAACGTACGGCTCTTCACCGAGGGCTCGGTGCTGCGCTTCGCGGACTACTTCAGGGATTATCCCAAGGGAACGCTGACCTTCCACCTGGAGCAGGACGATCCCTTCGCCTTCCGGGCGGTCCTGCCGAACGTCGCCATCATGGGCGGTATGACCACGGATCTCCTGGCAAATGCCTCTCCCGAGGCCTGTGTGGCTCATGCGGAGAAGCTGATCCGGGAGCTGGGGGAAGAGGGCGGCCTGATCCTGTCCGAGAACAAGATGCTGTCCTACCGCAACGACGCGAAGAGCGAGAACCTGGCGGCGGTCTGCCGCTTTGTCAGAGACTATCATTGCTGAGGAGGCTGCCATGAACGAATTTATGTCATATCCCGAGGGACCGGAACGCCTGTCCAAAAAGATCGTTCCCTGGTATTTCGCCGTGGCCAGAAAGCTGATGATGAAGCTGCTGGTGAAGATCCTCGCGGAGGGGTAAGGCCCCTGACCGGATCCTTCGGCCCTGATATGGAAAAAGCAAGCGGGAGAGCAGATATTGCTTGCTCTTCCGCGAGCTTTTTATGTTTCCCGCGCGTCTCTGCGTTAGGGACCGCCGCCCTGCCGCTTCTGTCAGTTCCGCAGGCTGTGCAGCGGTGCGGGGATGCGTTCACCTGCCGCTTCTGTCAGTTCCGCAGGCTGTGCAGCGGTGCGGGGATGCGGCCGCCTCTTGCGATGAATTCCGCCGAGGATTCCCGGTGGACCGGCATGACCGGAGCCTCGCCCAGCAGGCCGCCCATGCTGATGGAGTCGCCCACATCCTTGCCGAGGGCCGGCAGCAGACGCACGGCGGTGGTCTTATTGTTGACCATGCCGATGGCCGCCTCGTCGGCGATGATGGCGGCGATGGTCTCCGCGGGCGTGTCGCCGGGAACGGCGATCATGTCCAGACCGACGGAGCAGACGCAGGTCATGGCCTCCAGCTTATCCAGGCAGAGGGCGCCGGCTTCGGCCGCGGCGATCATGCCCTCATCCTCCGACAGAGGAATGAAAGCGCCGGACAGGCCGCCGACGGAGGAGGACGCCATGATGCCGCCCTTCTTCACCGCGTCGTTCAGCAGAGCCAGAGCGGCCGTGGTGCCGTGGGTGCCGCAGCGCTCCAGCCCCATCGCCTCCAGGACCCGGGCCACGGAATCGCCGATGGCCGGCGTAGGCGCCAGAGACAGGTCCACGATGCCGAAGGGCGTATCCAGACGGCGGGAAGCCTCTTGAGCCACCAACTGGCCCATGCGGGTCACGCGGAAGGCGGTCTTCTTGATGAGCTCGGCCACCTCGTCCAGGGATCTGCCCTTGGCGTTCTGCAGCGCATGGCAGACGACGCCGGGGCCTGACACGCCGACGTTGATGACCTTCTCCGCCTCACCGGCGCCGTGGAAGGCGCCGGCCATGAAGGGATTGTCCTCCACGGCATTGCAGAAGACCACCAGCTTGGCGCAGCCGGTGATGGGACGGTCCTTGGACCGCTCGGCGGTCTCCTTCACGACGCGGCCCATAAGGGCCACCGCGTCCATATTGATCCC
>JAZLJI010000038.1:0-5651 GCA_045617825.1 Lachnospiraceae bacterium | reverse complement strand
GCCCGCGACAAAAAAAAGGGCCCCCCCCCGGGGGTGACCCCCCGGGGCGCTAGGCCTTTTCCCATGCGGAGCCGCCTGCCTCAGGGCAGAGGCAGCTTGCGGATGGTCAGTCTGGCCAGATTGGTCTTATCCGCGGGACCTCCGGCACAGTAGGCGGCCAGAAGACTGCCATCCTCGGGGAAGAAGAGCGCCGGATAGCTGTAGCCGCAGGCGGGATCGTCCTCCGCGGTGAGCGGCTCCGTCCAGCTCAGGCCGTCGTCACGGCTGACGGCGTAGACTAAAGGCGTACGCCCTCTGCCTACCTTAGTGAGGACGCGGCCGTTGTAGTTGGGTATGGGGTTCCACATGGCGACCAGAGCCCCGGTCCGGGGATCCCGTCTTATGCGCATGGGACTGTCGGGAGAGGTGAAGCGGGAGGCGGCAGGCTGGGTCCAGTGATCCCCGCCGTCCAGCGAGAAATACTCATACTGCACCATCTGGTCCGTACGGTTGTAGGCCCAAAGGACGTCGTGGGCCTTGACCGTCACGCCGGTCTCCTGGAGCCCGGTCATGCCGGTATGGAAGGGCGGGAAGATCATTTCCCGGGAAGCTCTCCAGCTGCTCCCGTCATCGTCGGACAGAAGGAACAGCGCTATGCCCCGGTGATCCACCAGGGGCTTTCCGGCGGCGTCCAGGGTGACCCGGGGATGATAGCTGAGCGGTACGATGATCCGGCCGGAGCTCAGCCGCTCGACCCGGTCGTTGTTCATGACGTAGTAGCCCTGCTCGAGCGCGTCGGAGATATAGACCGGCGGTCCGAAGCTGGCGCCCTCGTCGTGAGAGCGGCGGAAGACCTTGCGGTTCCAGGTCGGCGCGGTCTTCACCCCGTGGAAAATGCCCAGAGCCCCGTCGGCCATGCGCAGCAGACTGACGCTCATGATATTGGCCGCGCCGTATTCCGCCGCGGAAAGCAGCAGCCGGGGCTCGGTCCAGCTTTCCCCCTCGTCGGAGGAATACATAACGTAAATATCCGAGGAGGCGTGATCCTGCGCGCCGCCGGAAAAGCGGCTGTAGGCGAACATGATCCGCCCGTCCGTAAGACGCAGAAAGGATCCCTCGCTGCTGCGGGGATTTTCCGGAGTGGGACCGATAGACAGTATCAGATGGTTTTCCATAACGAAGCTCCTTTGGGGATCTGGCTCCAGTATAGCATGCCCTATCCTGCCTGACCATGGCTTTTCGGTACGGATCCCGCGGACCCTGTCGCGAGGGGCAAGGCGCGGCCGCGGGACGGACCGGCAGACGGACCGCCTTACTGGACCGTAGCCTCAGTCAGGATGTAATCCCGGAAATCCCGGGCGGCCTGCTTCAGATGCCGGCGGGGATTCCAGATGATGGAGATGGGGCGCTTGGCAAAGCTGTCCAGGATCGGCACGTATACGGCAGAGCCGTCCGTATCCGTGCGCCGCACGATGCCGGTGGTGAGCGCCACGCCGAAATCCGAGGCGATCAGCTTCCGCCGCACCTGGTTGTCGCATTCGATGATCGTGTTATAGCTGACCCCTGCCTGCTGGAACAGCCGGTCGCAGTATTTGCGGAAGCCGCTGCCCTTGGGCAGGCTGATGAAGGATTCGCCGGCCAGCTCCTTCAGATGCAGCCCCTCCCGGGAGGCCAGGGGGTGGCGGGGAGACAGGCACAGGTAGATGTCCTCCGTCCGGATGATGCGGTAGGCCAGGTCGGTCATGTCGATATCCTCGGTGTCGGCGATGCAGAAATCCGCCTCCTGGTTGATCAGCATGGCATGGAAGCGGTCCGGGCTGCCGCTCATCTGCCGGATATGGTAGGAACGGTATCGGGAGTGGAAGGCCGTGAGGATATCGCCCCAGACGTAGGAGCTGGTCAGGACCACGGACAGGGTGTCCTGATTCTGGCTCCGATAGGTCTCGATGACCTCCCGCGCCTTATCCAGGGAGCTCAGGGCCTCCTCCGCGTAGCGGAGATAGTCGGCGCCCACGTCGTTCAGCCGGACGCTCCGGCCGACCCGGTCGAAGAGCTTAATGCCCAGCTGCCTTTCCAGGGCGGAAATGGTATTGCTGAGGCTGGTCTGGGTGATGCAGAATTTTTCGGCCGTGCGGGTCATGTGCTCGGAATGGGCCAGTTCGACGAAATATTTCAGCTGCTGCAGCGTGATCATGAGCGCTCCTTTATTTATTTCTCTGAATTGTTCTCTAATGAATATAAATTGGAAAAGGTCCGCTGTCAATGCTATGATGAACGAAAGTTGACAGAACTTATCCCGAGGTCCGCGGGGCCCTTTCCGCGCGGAGCTCCTGCAAAGAAAAGAAGGTTTGTGCAATGAATCAAGGTGCGTTAAGTGATGTGAAGGTATTGGATCTGACCCGGGTGCTCAGCGGGCCCTACTGTGCCATGTGGCTGGGCGACATGGGCGCCGACGTGATCAAGATCGAGACTCCCGGTACCGGCGACGACGCCCGGCTGACGCCGATCCACGTCAACGGGCAGAGCACGTTTTTCGCGGCGATCAACCGCAACAAGCGCAGCGTGACCCTCAACCTGAAGTCGGAGGAGGGCAAGGCCATGTTCCGGGAAATGGTGAAGCAGGCCGACGTGGTCCTGTCCAACTACCGCCCCGGCGTGATGGAAAAGCTGGGCCTGGGCTACGAGGACTTAAGGCAGCTCAATGAGCGGCTGATCTTCGCCACCGTTTCCGGCTTCGGCCAGAAGAGCCGCTACGCCAATCGGCCGGCCTACGATATCGTCGGACAGGGCATGGGCGGCATCATGGCGACCACCGGGGTGGAGGGCGGCGAGCCCAACCGGGTGGGCGGCTCCATCTCGGATATCTCCGCCGGGATGAATACCGTCATCGGGATCCTGGCGGCCCTGCACGCCCGCACCCTGACCGGGAAGGGCCAGTGCGTGGACATCGCCATGGCGGACTCGGTCCTGGCCCTGCTGCCCTCGGAAAATATGCGCTATTTCATCAGCGGTCATCCCATCGCCCGTACCGGCAACCGCTATATCGGCAACGCCCCCTACGGGACCTTCAAGGCCAAGGACGGCTATATCAACGTCGCCTGCGGCAGCGACAAGCTGTTCCGCCGCTATGCCGAGGCGGTGCTGCACCGGCCCGAGCTGGCGGAGGATCCCCGCTTCAACGTGATGGCCCACCGCTCCGACAATTATCCCCTGGTCAAGCAGTTCGTGGAGGAATGGGCCTCTCAGTATACCGTGGAGGAGGCCGTGGAGCTCTGCCTGTCGAACGGCGTCCCCGCCGGCCCCATTTACAGCATGGAGGAGATCTCCCGGGACGGCTATTTCCTGGAGGATCGGGAAATGCTGGTGAAGATGGAGCAGCCCGGCATCGGCGAGCTGACCGTGACCAACAACCCGGTCAAGCTTTCGGAAAACAAGACCTCGATCCGCCGGCCGGCTCCGGCTCTGGGTGAGCACAATGCCGAGGTCTACGGAGAATGGCTGGGCTACGACGGCGCGAAGCTGGCGGAGCTCACGGAAAAGGGCGTTATCTGAGCGGATATCCGCGGGAGGAATAATCATGGAAAACAGTATGCAGAAGGTCTATATCGTGGCAGGCTGCCGTACCCCCATCGGGAAGATGGGCGGCGCCCTGCGTCCCCTCACCGTGGCGGATCTGTCCGCGGCGGTATTTGAAGAAGCCGTGAAGCGCGCCGGGATCACCAAGGACATGGTGGATGAGATCGTGATGGGCGAGACCAGACCCTCCTCCGCCATCCATAACGTGGCCCGCCACGCGGCGCTGCTGGCAGGCTTCCCCTATGAGGTCACGGCCTATACGATCCAGCAGGCCTGCTCCTCGGGCATGTGCGCCATCCAGAATTCGGCCAATAAGATCATGGTCGGGATGGCGGATATCGTGATCGCCGGCGGTGTGGAGAGCATGAGCAACGCGCCCTTCTTCACTAACAATATCCGCTACGGAGCGGGCACCGGGAACCTCACGGTCTACGATTCCATCACGGAGAGCCAGGTGGGGGCACAGCCCGAATCCATCTACGGCCGCTTCGGGATGGGCATCACGGCGGAGACCGTGGCGGAGCAGTATCACGTCACCAGGAAAGAGCAGGACGAAATGGCCCAGCGCAGCCAGGAACGCTATCAGGCCGCCTATGAGGCCGGCAGATTCGACGAGATCGTCCCGGTGAGCGTGCCCCAGAAGAAGGGCGAGCCTATCCTGGTGACCAAGGACGAGCATCCCCGGCTGACCTCCCTGGAGAAGCTGGCCTCGCTGAAGCCGGTGTTCAAGGCGGACGGCACGGTCACGGTGGGCAATGCCTGCGGCCGCAACGACGGCGCCTGCGTGGTGGTCCTGATGAGCGAACGGAAGGTGAAGGAGCTGGGGGTGAAGCCCATGGCCAGGATCGTCGGCTGCAGCACGGCCGGCGTGGACCCCCGGGTCATGGGGATCGGCCCCGTCCCGGCGGTCCGGAAGGTCTTAAAGCAGCTGGATATGACCATCGACCAGATGGACCTGGTGGAGCTGAACGAGGCATTTGCCGCGCAGGCGGTGGCCTGTCAGAAGGAACTGGGCATCGACAGCGACCGGCTGAACGTCAACGGCGGCGCCATCGCGCTGGGCCATCCGGCGGGCATGACCGGCGCCCGGCTGATCCTGACGCTGTGCTACGAGCTGGGACGCCGGCCGGAGGCGCGGTACGGACTGGCCACCATGTGCGTGGGCGGCGGCTTCGGCAGCGCGACGGTCATCGAAAAGGTCTGACAGGAGGGAAAAAGAATGGAAATTCGTAAGGTCTGCGTGATCGGCGCCGGGATGATGGGGCGCCAGATCGCTTTGAATACGGCCAAATACGGCTATGAGGTCGCGGTCACGGACAGCAGCGAGGCCGCCTGCGCCTCATTGACCGCCTGGAAGGATGAGTATCTGGCGGGGCGCATCGCCAAGAAGCGGATGACGGAGGAAGAGGTGGCCGCCATACAGGCCCGCTTCACGGTGACAAGCGAGCTGAAGGCGGCGGCACAGGACGCCGATCTGGTGATCGAGGCGATCTTCGAGAACGAGGAGGCCAAGCACGAGATCTTCCGGAAGGTCGGGCATCTTGTGAAGCCCGGGACGATCCTGACGACAAACTCCAGCACCATGGTGTCCTCCCTGTTCAAGGACGACGTTCCGGACGCCTCCCGGCTGGCCAATCTGCACTATTTCAACCCGGCGCTGGTGATGGAGCTGGTGGAGATCTGCCGCGGGGAGCATACGGCGGAGGAGACCGTGGAAGCGCTGACGGCCTTCGCCCGGTCCACGGGGAAGACGCCGGTGGTCCTGCAGAAGGAGATCGAGAAATTCATCACCAACCGCATCATCACCGCCATCAACAACGAGGCCTTCTGGCTGGTGGAAAACGGCTATTGCAGCTATCAGGACGTGGATATCGCCTGCGAAAAGGGCGCCGGGCAGAAGATGGGGCCCTTCCGGATGAAGGACCTGACGGGGATCGACCGCAACTTCCTGATGATGAAGGAGCAGTACGAAAAGACCGGGGTGAAGCCGAACGGCTATGACCTGTTTGAGAAAATGTACAATGAGGGCCGCTTCGGTCAGAAGACCGGCCACGGCTTCTACGATTACGAATAAGGCTGCGGGCGCGCCGGCCTCC
>JAZLJI010000037.1:0-5173 GCA_045617825.1 Lachnospiraceae bacterium | reverse complement strand
TTCCTGTATCAACCACCGAAATTATCGTAAAGCACCCGGATCGCGGTCTCGAACATCGCGTCCTCCACGCCCACGATAATGGACAGCTCGTCGGCGCCCTGGGCAATGGTGCGGATGTTCACCCCGTTCTCGCCCAGCGCCCTGAACAGGCGTCCGGAGGTACCGGGACGGGCGGACATTTGCCGGCCTACCGCGGCCACCAGAGCGATGTTTTCCTTGATATCCAGACTGTCGGGCTGGCACACGTCCTTCAGCTCCGCCAGGATGTCGTAAAGGCGGTTCTCCTGCTCGCCGAAGGATACCACCAGGGCAAAGGAGCCCAGGCCCAGGGTGATGTTGTCCACCCGCAGGTTGTTCCGCTCCATGACCTTGAGGGCGTGGCGCAGCTCCTCATTGCCCTCCATCTGCCGCTTGAACAGGGTGATGATGCGGTAATGGCGCCGCCCGGAAATGCCGGTGATGGGACGGTCGGTCTCTTCCTCCTCGGGGAAGCTCTCCATGATCAGCGTGCCCTGATCCTCGGGCCGGTTGGTGTTCCGGATGTTCAGCAGGATGCCCTTGTCCTTGACGGGCTGGATCGCGTCCTCGTGCAGCACGGAGGCGCCCATGTAGGCCAGCTCGTGGAGCTCGGCGTAGGTGATGCGCTCAATGGGCTTGGGATCCTTCACGATGCGGGGATCCGCCATCAGGATGCCGGACACGTCCGTCCAGTTCTCATAGACGTCCGCGTTCAGGGCCGCTGCCGCCACGGCGCCGGTGATATCGCTGCCGCCGCGGGTCATGACCCGGATCTTGCCGTCGGGCATCGCCCCGTAAAAGCCGGGGATCACCAGACGTCCGTAGGCCGCCAGCGCGTCGCCGATGGCCTTATCGGTCTTCTCCCGGTCGAAATTGCCTTCGAAATTGAAGAAAATGCAGTCCGCCACATCCAGGAAATGGAAGCCCAGATACGCGGCCATCAGCTTGGAGGTGAAGTATTCGCCCCGGGACACGATCTCGTCCTGGCTGCTCTCCTTGCTGAGCCCGGCGGCAAAGGCGTCAAAGTCCGCCTCGATGGCATAGCTGATGCCCAGGCCGTCCCGGATCTCCAGCAGCCGGTCCCGGATCTCCTTCAGCAGCTCCGCCGGAGATACGCCGTATTTCAGATGCGCGTGGACCAGATACAGCAGGTCCGTCATCTTATGGTCCTTGCTGTCGCGTTTGCCGGCGGCGGAGATCACCGCGACCCGTCTCGCGGGGTCCTGCTCCATGATGGCCTTTACCTTGGCAAACTGGGCGGCCTGAGCCACCGAGGAACCACCGAATTTCGCTACCTTGATCATTTTCTTTTCCTCCTTGCTCAGTCCAGCAGGCCTTCGGGGGCAAAGGCCAGGAAGGCGTCCTTTTCCTTCGCCAGCGCTGCCAGCTCCTTCAGGCTGCCCCGGTAGGTCTCCCCGCCGATGTAGCCGGTGCCCTGCAGCAGGGCGTCGTTCTTACGCAGCGTCCCGGTGAAGCCCTTGGTCAGACCGGGATCCTCCTGAGCCCGGACCGCCTCCAGATCCCGGAGCACGGCATCCGCCGTGGGGATCCCGCCGGCGCCCTGGCCGTACAGCTTGATCACGCCGCATTTGTCGCCGATCAGGGTGAAAAGGTTAAAGTTGAGCGGCACGTGCGCCTCCAGAGAATCGCCGTCCAGCACCACGGGCGCCACGCCCAGAGCCACCTCGCCGTCCTTCTTCACGGACATGCCCAGGAGCTTCAGGGTCTTGCCCTGCCGCTTGAAGCCGTCCAGGATATCCTTGGTCAGCTTTTCGATCCCGCAGACCGGGAAATCGCTGTCGCAGAGGCAGCCGTAGGCCGTATTGGACAGGATCACCGTCTTGTTCTGCACGTCGAAGCCGGACAGATCCGCCTGAGGGTTGCGCTCCGCGTAGCCCAGTGCCTGGGCCTCCTTCAGCACGTCATCGAATTCCCGGCCCTCCCGGCTCATCTTGTCGATCATGAAATTGGTGGTGCCGTTCATGATGCCGTACAGGCCGGTGATCTCGTTGGTGCGGGAAAGCTTCAGGGCCTCGGCGATATCGGGGATGGTCCCTCCGCAGGCGGCCTCGTAGCGCAGATACAGCTGCTTTTCGGCGGCCAGGGCCATCAGCTCCGCGAAGCCGAAGCACAGGGCGGCCTTGTTGGAGGTGACGACGTGCTTGCCGGCGGTCAGCACCGCCTTCATGTACTCATAGGAAGGATGGATCCCGGGAAGCAGGTCGCAGACTGCCTCCACCTCCGGATCCTCCAGAATAGTCTCCAGGCTGGATGTCATCTTAGGCTGTGTGCAGAACTGCGGAAGTTCCAGGATCCACTTCACTTCAAAATCCGCTGATGCGTCCAAAAGTTTACAAACGCTGCGGCCGATGGTGCCAAAGCCAAATACAGCAAGTTTCATCTGAGCCTCTTTCCGAATTTTCCGCAAGCTTGCAGCTTGTGAAGAAAATCCCTTGAATATTTCATCGCGGTATTATATCATAAGAGGCGGACCGTTGCAAGTCCTCTGTGAATGCTGATCATATTTCTTATTAAGAGAGGTGACCTATGCGTCTTTATCAAAGCACCCGCAGCACTGCCTGCGTTTCCGACACCGAAGCCGTTCTTCTGGGCATCGCCCCGGACGGCGGTCTGTACCTGGATCCCCATCTGGCGGAGAAGCCCTTTGACTGGAAGGGCTGCCTGGAGAAGGACTCCCTGGGCATCGCCGCCCAGCTGCTGTCCGCCTTCTTTCCCTCCTATCCGCAGATGGAGGAGCTGGTGAAAAAGGCCTATACCGGCAAATTCGAGACCCCTGACCTGACTCCTCTGGTCAAGGTCGGCGGCAGCTACGTGCTGGAGCTGTTCCGCGGTCCCACGTCCGCCTTCAAGGACGTGGCGCTGTCCATGCTGCCCCAGCTGATCACTGCCGCCAAGGCGCTGGAGGGCAAGCGGGAAAAGACCCTGATCCTCACCGCCACCTCCGGAGATACCGGCAAGGCCGCTCTTGCGGGATTTGCCGACGTGCCCGGCACGGAGATCATCGTCTTCTATCCTCACGGCGGCGTTTCCCCCGTGCAGCAGGCTCAGATGGCTACCCAGGCCGGCGCCAACGTCCACGTCTGCGCCGTGCGGGGCAATTTCGACGACTGCCAGAGCGCCGTCAAGGCCGCCTTTGCCGCCTTCAATGAGGAGGGCAGCCGCTACGCGAAGGCCCTGGACGCTGCGCATACCCGCCTGTCCTCCGCCAATTCCATCAACATCGGCCGGCTGGCGCCTCAGCTGAGCTACTATTTCATCGCCTACAAGAAGCTGCTGGAGGAGGGCCGCATCGCCCTGGGCGATCCCGTGGACTTCACGGTGCCCACCGGCAACTTCGGCGATATCCTGGCCGGCTATTTCGCCAAGCTTCTGGGGCTTCCCGTGGGACGGCTGATCCTGGCCTCCAATGCCAACCGGGTGCTCACCGATTTCATGGAAAACGGCTGCTATGACCGCCGCCGGGACTTCATGAAGACCAATTCCCCCTCCATGGATATCCTGATCTCCTCCAATCTGGAGCGGCTGCTGTTCCTGGCCGCCGAGGGCGACAGCGCTCAGGTGGCAAAGTGGATGAAGGAGCTCAAGGAGCAGGGCTGGTATCAGCTGCCCGAGGAGGTCTTCGCCCGGATCAGGGAGAGCTTTGCCGCCGGCTGCTGCGATGAGCAGGAGACGCTGGCCGAGATCCGCCGGGTCTACGAAAAGGACGGCTACCTCTGCGATACCCATACCGCCGTGGCCATGAAGGTGGCCCGGGAGCTGCAGCGGGCGGAGGTCCCCATGGTGGTGCTGTCCACCGCGTCTCCCTTCAAATTCCCCGCTGCCGTGCTGACCGCCATCGGCGGAAAGCTTGAGGGCGACGAATTCGAGCAGATGGAGGAGCTTTCCCGGGAAAGCGGGCTGCCCATCCCCGCCGGTCTGGCCGGCCTTAAGGAACGCCCCGTGCTCCACCGGGAGGTCATCGACCGGGAGGCCATTGCCGATTACGTTTTGGATATCGTCCGGCACTAAACGCACCCAAAGCGGACGGGCGGCCGCGGCCGCCCCTTTTTCGATGGCATCTTCAGTGCCAAACGCCGGGAGGGGGGTCCGCAGGTCTCTCTCCCGGCGCTTTCCTTCTTGTTTCTTACTCCACCGGCAGCTGGATCTCCGTCAGCCAGTCCTCCACGCTGTCCTTGTTCCAGATCCCGTCGATGTAGCATTCCCGGGTAAGGCCCGCGGCGGTATAGCCGTTCTTCTGGGCATACTGCAGGATATAGGCATAGGCATCGCCGATCCGGTCATAGGCGCCCTTGTGGTAAATGCTGAGCACCTTCGCCGCGGGAAGCCGGCGGAATTTGATGCTGTCGTTTTCCTTTCCCATGGCGGTCACCGCCTCGCTGTGCCGTATCCGGATATCCGTTTCCCTGTACTCTCCGTCCGGGTATTCGCAGAATTCGTAGGGCGGCTCGGCGCATTTGAGGCCGGGGTTCAGGGCCAGGCAGGCCTGCCCCAGCGACGGGATCCACTGCATGATGTCCGCATAGGACGGCAGCACCGTCTCGGCGGTATAAACGATCTTCTCGGGAATAAGCTTTTCCGTGACCTGATACTTCATCTCGTTGTCCTCCAAAAGGGAATGAATGATGGAAAGGCGAGAATCGATCCTTTGCTTTTCTTCCTGCAGGAGCTTCAGCTTCTCCTGCAGCAGCAGCTTCACCTCCGCGCCGGCAAATATCGCCTTGATCTCCTCGATCGACAGCTCCAGCTGCCGATAGGACCGGATCCTGGCCGCGGTTTCCAGCTGCGAGGTTTCATAATACCGGTAGCCGTTCCACTCGTCAGTGGAAGCCGGTATCAGAAGGCCTTCCTTTTCGTAAAACCTCAGCGCTTTGACTGTCAGATGGGACAGCCGGGAAAATTCTCCGATCTTCAGCATGGTGACCTCTCTCCTTTCTTCTTTCTTAGTATCAGCTATCCCCTAAGGGACGAGTCAAGCTTTTTTTGACGAAAAAGAGGTTCTATAACAAATGTTGGGGTGTTGAGCAGCCCATGCTCTCCACTCAAACATTTTTGCGTTATAATAAAAAAAGACCTCCAAGCGCCAATGGTCCGCCAACCACACCTGGAGGTACAAAAAAATGCAGAATCATCTTAT
>JAZLJI010000036.1:0-11488 GCA_045617825.1 Lachnospiraceae bacterium | reverse complement strand
CCCGGGCCGCCCTCTGGTATAACGAGGCGGGCGTGCTGGAGGGCTGCGAGCTGGGCGGCATCAAGGCCCTGCGCGAGGGCCGGAACCTGAGCCTCAGACGCTGCCGCATCCTCTCCCAGGAATTCGGCTGGAAATGCCGGGACGTTTCCCTGACGGATTCCGAGGTCACGGCGGAGTACCTTTTCCTGGACAGCCGGAACGTCTCCCTCAAAAACGTCAAGATGAAGGGCAAATACTCCTTCCAATATATGGCGGATCTGACCATCGAGGATTCCGTCCTCGACACCAAGGACGCCTTCTGGCACAGCAAGCACGTGACGGTGCGGAATTCCACCGTGAAGGGCGAGTACCTGGCCTGGTTCTCCGAGGACCTGACCCTGGACCACTGTCACATCATCGGGACCCAGCCCCTCTGCTACTGCAAGGGCCTGAAGCTCATCGACTGCACCATGGAGGGCTGCGACCTGGCCTTTGAATACTCCGAGGTGGAGGCCTCGGTGAAGGGCCACATCGATTCGGTGAAGAATCCCCGGCTCGGGACCATCCTCTGCGACAGCGTGGGCGAGGTCATCATGAAGGATGCCGCCATGCCCTGCATCGGCAGGGTGCAGCTCCGCTGAAGCCGCTGCCGCTTCCTGCCCGGACCTCCGCGGTTCTGCCATAAGATGCGAAAAAGGACTGTGCGTTTTCCGCACAGTCCTTTTTCGCGGGCATTTCCCGCAGGCTGCTTATTTCAGGCACTCCCGCAGCACCCGGAGCGCGTTGCCGGAGCAGATCTTGTCGATCTCGTCGTCGGTAAATTTTGCCGAAAGCGCCTCGGCGATCCGCGGCATCCCCGTATAATCCCTGAATTCCAGCTCGCAGTCGATCCCGTCGAAGTCGGAGCCGAGGGCGATGGCGTCGATGCCGGCCTTGTTCCGCATGTAATCGGCGTGACGCACGATGTCCGCGATCCGGGTATATTTCGAGCCCTCGTTCAGGAAGCAGGCGTAGAAATTCACGCCGACCACGCCGCCCTTATCGCCCAGTGCCTTCAGCATCTCGTCCGTCAGGTTCCGGGGATGCGGGCAGAGCGCCCGCGCGCAGGAATGCGTGGCGATAAAAGGCTTTTCCGCGCAGCGCACCACGTCCCAGAAGCCGCCGTCGCTCAGATGGGACACGTCCGCCAGGATGCCCCATTCGTTCATGCAGCGGATCGCCTCGAAGCCGAAGGGCTTGAGGCCCCTGGCATTTGCCGCCGGATCCGGGCTGTTGGGAAAGCCGAAGCAGTTCTCGTAATTCCAGGTCAGGGTCAGGGAGCGCACGCCGCGGTCATAGAATTCCCGCAGCTTTTCCAGGCTTCCCTCTGCCGGGGCGCCGTCCTCCAGAGCCAGGATCCCGGAGATCTTCCCGTTCTCCCGGTTTTTCAGGATCTCGTCCACGTTCCGCGCCGGTGCCAGATACGCGCGGTTCTTCTCCATTTCGCTGTCGTACCGGTCCAGGCAGCGTCCGATCATCTCATAGGGCTTATACGCCCAGCCCATCCGCTTCGCCGTTTCCGGCTTAGGACACATCAGGGCGAAAAACTGCACGAAGGCATCTCCCTCGATCAGCTTCGGAACGCTGATATGGCCGGGATTGTCGTACAGTCCGGTGCCGGGCCGGTAAAGCAGCCCCTCCTCCACCGTATCGCAGTGCAGATCGATAAACCGCATCCTTTTCTCCTTCCGTTCCCTGCCGTTATCCGGCGAGGGAAAGCAGGAGCGCCTGACGGAAAGCCTTCCCGCCGGGCGCCCTTTTCGTGCATATCGCTTATTTCTTGAAGCTGTCCTTCAGGCCCACGCTGCGGTTGAACACCGGGTGGTCGGCGCGGCTGTCCTTATTGTCCAGGCAGAAGTACCCGACCCGCATGAACTGGAAGGTGGGGGAATTCTTGCCGGTCCGGTCGGTCTCCCGATCGTAGGCAGCGGCCACTCTGGCCATCTCCTGCTCTACCTTGCAGCCGGTGAGGACCTCCAGGCTTTCCGGATTGAGAGCGTCCAGGAAATTCTTGTCCGGCCCGTCGGGCTGGGCGTCACTGAAGAGGTTGTCGTACAGTCTCACCTCGGCGTCCACGGCGGTGGCGGCATCCACCCAGTGGATGGTCGCGCCCTTGACCTTCCGGCCGTCCGCGGGATTGCCGCCCCGGGATTCCGGATCGTAGGTGCACAGCACCTCCGTGACCTTCCCGTTTTCGTCCTTCACGCAGCCGGTGCAGGTCACCAGATAGGCGCCCTTCAGCCGCACCTCGTTGCCGGGGTAGAGGCGCTTGTATTTCGGGATGGGTTCCTCCAGGAAATCCTCCTCCTCGATCCACAGGTTCCGGCTGAAGCTCACCTCGTGGGTGCCCTGCTCGGGAGCCGTGGGGTTATTTTCCACGGAGAAGGTCTCGGACAGGCCCTCCGGATAGTTGGTCACCGTCAGCTTGACCGGATGCAGCACCGCCATGGTGCGCTCCGCCGTCAGGTTCAGGTCGTCTCTCAGGCACCGCTCCAGCTCGGCGAATTCAATGATATTGGAGCTCTTGCCGACGCCGATGGATTCGCAGAAGTTCCGGATGGACTGAGCGGTATAGCCCCGGCGGCGCAGGCCGCAGAGGGTAGGCATCCGGGGATCGTCCCAGCCGGACACGTACTTCTGCTCCACCAGCTGACGCAGCTTGCGCTTGCTCATCACGGTATGATCGATCCCCAGCCGGGCAAATTCGATCTGTCTGGGCTTGTGGTAAGGGATCGAAACGTTATGGCACACCCAGTCGTACAGCGGGCGGTGCTCCTCATATTCCAGCGAGCAGAGGCTGTGGGTGATGCCCTCCAGGGCGTCCTGGATCGGGTGCGCGAAGTCGTACATCGGGAAGATGCACCACTTGGTCCCCTGACGGTGGTGATTGATGAAGCGGATACGGTAAATGACCGGATCCCGCATATTGAAGTTGCCGCTGGCCAGATCGATCTTGGCACGGAGGGTCATCTTGCCCTCTTCCACTTCCCCGTTCTTCATCTTCTCGAACAGCGCCAGGTTTTCCTCGATGGGCCGGTCTCTGTAGGGAGAGGTGGCGGGGATGCCGATATCGCCGCGGGCCGCCTTGAATTCCTCGGGGGTCATTTCGCAGACGTAGGCCAGACCCTTTTTGATCAGCTCCACCGCGTATTCATAGTCCTTCTGGAAATAATCGGAGCCGTAGAAGAAGCGGTCGCCCCAGTCGAAGCCCAGCCAGTGGATATCCTGCTAGATGGCCTCCACGTATTCGGTGTCCTCCTTGGCCGGATTGGTATCGTCCATACGCAGATTGCAGATGCCGCCGAATTTTTCGGCCATGCCGAAATCGATGCAGAGGGCCTTGCAGTGTCCGATGTGCAGATAGCCGTTGGGTTCCGGAGGAAAACGGGTATGAACGGTCTTTCCCTCATACTGTCCGCCTTCGGCAATATCTTCCTGAATGAAATTGTAAATAAAGTTATTGCCCTCGTTTGCCGTCTGTTCTTCCGCTGCCGCGGTAATGATCTCGTCCGCCATGGTGAGACTCCTTTGGTAAAATAATGTCGTATTATACTCCCCTATCCCGCAAAATGCAACGAGGTTTTCATCACTGTCCGCTTTCCTGCGGCAAAACGTGAAAAAAGCGCCGGAGCCTAACGCTCCGGCGCCTCCTGCCGCCGATCAGCGGTAATGGAACTCAGGGGTCCGTTTTTCCTTGAAGGCCTTCCAGCCCTCCTTGGCATCCTCCGAATGCGCGCAGATCTGAGAGCTGCGGTTTTCATTCAGGTAATTGCCGCCGAACATAGCCTGACGGGCATAGTAGCAGTTGCGCTTGAACTCCCGGTTGGACAGCGGCGCGTTCTTCGCGATCCTCTGCGCCAGCTCCAGAGCCCGGTCCATCAGCTCCTCCTCGGGCCAGATCTCCTGCACCAGACCGATGTCCAGCGCCTCCTGCCCGCTCAGCCTTGCCGCGGTGAAGAACATCTTCTTGGCATTGGCCTCACCGATCAGCCAGGGCAGTCGCGTATTGCCGCCGTAGGCGGGGATGATGCCGATGGCGCCCTCCACCACACCGATCTTCATGCCCGGCGTGCCCAGTCTGAGATCGCAGGCCAGGGTGACCTCCATCCCGCCGCCCAGGCAGGCGCCGTGGATCGCGGCGATGATGGGCAGGGAGCAGAAATCCAGGAAATCCAGGGTCATCTGGCCGAAGGGGGTGTTGAGTCCCTTGGGCAGGATGCCGAAGGTCGTGGTATCGGCGCCGCCGCTGAAATGCCTGCCCTCCGCGCCGATGACGATGCAGCGCATGGAGGTATCCTGCTCCTGCTCCAGGACCGCGGCCTTCAGCTCGACCATCAGATCGATGGACAGCAGGTTCAGAGGCGGATTGTTCAGCTTGATCACGGCCACGGGACCGTGCTTTTCCACCAGCAGGTTCTTATATTCCATTAATCTCTGTACTCCTTCAGCTTCTGCTGAGCCGCTTCCATCTGGGACAGGTCGTAGACCGGCTGACGGTGCTCGTTGAAGGCCTTCGTCATCTCCCGCTTATTGGTATCCGTGCCCAGGATCGTGATGTTGCCGAATTCCCGCATGCGGCCGGTCACGTCGATGATGTCCTGCACCTCCCGCTCGGTCTTGTTCATCATGGTCTTGATGGTCCACAGGGTCGGCGGATACTTGGCGGTGAACTTCCGGGCGATCTTCATCGCCTCATCCAGCAGATCTTCCTTCTCGCAGATCTTGAAGACGCAGCCCAGACGGTACATTTCCTCCGCCGGGATGCGCTCGCCGGTCATCAGATAATAGCGGGCGATCTTCTCCGGCATGATGCGGGTCAGCCAGGCAGGGCCGCCCACCGTGCCCACGTTCACCTCGGGGAACATGAACCAGGCGTCCTTTTCGGCGATGATCACGTCCGCCAGAGAGGCCATGGCAAAGCCCATGCCGATGGCGAAGCCGTTCACCGCGGCGATGACGGGCACGTTGCAGCGGTACATGGCCTCCTGCATCCGGTTGATCAGGATCGGTCCGCGCTTTCTCAGCTCCACGTCGGGAGACATCCATTCCTTGGTATCGGCGCCGCCGCAGAAGCCCTTCTGGTCAGAGCGGAGAATGATGGCGTGAATGTCGATGCGGCCGTCGTTGACCGACTCGAACACCTCGATGCAGTCCAGCTTGATCTGCTCGTTCACCGCGTTTACCGGGGGCCGGCAGAGGGTCAGGATACCGATATGGTCAACGATCTCGAATCTCGTGCAATCGCTCATGAAGGGCCTCCTTACGAAGAGAAGCGGGCATCCGTCACCAGGATCTTCTCACCGTTGACGAAGGCGGAATCGTCCGTGGACAGGAACAGGATCACGTTCGCGACCTCTTCCGGCTCGGCGGGGCGCTTTCTCGGGAAATTCTGCATCTTAATGGCCAGCAGCTCCGGATCCACGGTCTTCAGCATGTCCGTTCTCACGGCAGCGGGGCAGACCGCGTTCACGGTGATGTTGTGCTTGGCCAGCTCCTTCGCCAGAGATCTGGTGAAGCCCAGCGCGCCGGCCTTGGCGGCGGCGTAGTTGGTCTGGCCGTGGGAGCCCAGGTAGCCCATGGAGGACATGTTGACGATCTTGCCGTATTCCCGCTCCTTCATGCCGGGGCAGATCTGCTTGCAGACGTTGAACAGGCTGTTCAGGTCCACGCCGATAACGGCGTCCCATTCCTCCTTGGTCATCTTGATCAGGGTCTTGTCGCGGTTGAGGCCAGCGTTGTTGACCAGCACGTCGACTCTGCCGTGCTCGGCCAGGATGGCCTGCATCACCTTCTCGGTGTCATAGTAGTCGGCCACGTCGCAGCGATAGGCGAAGACCCGCGTTCCGCTGGGATCGATCTCCTTCGCGGTCTGCTGCGCCGCCTCCAGGTTCAGGTCCACGATGATGACCTTTTCGGCATTTTCCTTAAAATACAGCTCACATACCGTTCTGCCGATGCCCTTGGCGGCGCCGGTCACCAGACAAATCTTACCTTCCATGCGATTCATAGTGTTTTCCTCTTTTCTCTCTATTTTTTTACGCTTAAAAGACTGTTTTCTTCAGCTCACTGTAGCCGTACACGTAGCCCAGACCGGTCGTCATGCAGATATCGATGTCCTCCTCCGTGCAGTAGCCGCCGGAGACCAGGAATTTCACGATCTCCTTCATCTGGCTCATGTACTGTTTGCTGAGGAAGCCGTATTCCGGGATCTCCCACTGCTGCCATACGGGCAGCTTGCCTGCTGCCAGGCAGAGATCGTAGACCGCTCCGGCGACCGCCTGATCCGTGCAGGCGTTCATGGCCATCTCCACGACCTTCCCGTCACCGGCGGAGCTGAAATGCGCGCTCAGCAGCCGCTCGGGATGCGCCGTGACTTCGGTCAGCTTAGAGGACAGGATATCGTAGCTGTTCGTGGCCAGGACCGTATCCGCGGGGACCAGCCGGGAAAGCTTTTCGTAGAAGGCCTGCTTTTCCTCCAGCGGAAGGGCCAGGTCCTCCAGGATCATGTCCGCCTGAGGATAAGCCGCAGGGTCGGCATTTTCCGGAGCGTAGAAGGCCTTCACGCCCTCCTCGCTGAGCTCCCGGGCCAGCGCCTCGGCGCGCTCTCCGCCGACGGTCAGCACAGAGCCGAGCTTCTTCGCGGAGGGGTCCGCCCCGCTGCGGTCTCTAAAGGCCTTCACCGTATAGGGCTCCTTGTAATCGTAGAAGCCGTGGCCGGTCTTCTGGCCGTAGCGTCCCGCGTCGTACATCTCCTTGGTCAGATCGTACAGCAGCGGCTTCACGCCCTTTTTCTTATAGCTGTTCTCCAGCATGGTATAGGACAGGTCGATGCCGGTCAGGTCGATCTGATGGAAATTGCCCATCTTCCGTTTGATGATATGCTCCTGGACGATATCGCTCTCCTGATAGGTCCCGCAGCCGTCCTGCACGAAATACTTGGAGCAGTCCAGATTCTTCAGGAAATAGTTGCCGCAGAAGCCCGCCAGCTCCTTCGTCTGGAGCACCGGGCATTTGCCCATGCTCTTTAGGAAGGCCATGGCCGACTGAGCCGTTTCCTCGGAGGTATGCGGCCCCTTCACCACCTCGACGAACTTCATCACCAGCGGCGGATTGTAAAAATGCATATTGCAGAGCCGTTCGGGGTATCTGACGTCATCCCTGAAGGTCGAGGAGACCATGAAGCTGGAGTTCGTCGCGATGATCGTATCCGGGGAAACGAATTCCCGCATCTCGCGGAACAGGCCCCGCTTGACGTTCTCGTCTTCAAATACCGCTTCGATCACGATGTCGGCGCCCCGGCAGGCCTCCTCCAGCGAATCGGAGAAATGATACCGCGCCTTGATCTCCTCCACCTGCTCCGGCGTCATCCGCTTCTTGGCGATCCTGCCGTCCAGGTAGGTCTTCTCCCAGGCTGCCACGTCCTCAAAGATCTCCTTCTTGGCATCAAAAAGGACCGTGTCATAGCCGTTGATGGCACAGCATAGACCGATCTGGCGTCCCATGCGGCCGGCACCGATAAGACAAACCTTCTGAATCCTGATCATTCTTGTTCGCTCCTTTTTCAAGTGTTGGCTCCAGTATATAAAATATCGCAGGAAAATGCTCTTCTATTTGTATGGTGAATTTGTCAATTTGTTATATTTCCCGATCATTTTGGCCTGCCGCGCTCCCGAAGGGCGGCGCCGCAGGGTCTCACCGCCCCGCCGGTCTCCGTCCCCGCCGCCGGCGCGGGCTGCTGCTCCGTCACTCCGCCTTGAGCGTACCATCATCGGCAGAGGCTGTCAACCGGATTTGCAAAATATTACAATTTTTTCCTCTCCTTCTGTTTCTGCGCGCAGAGGGAAAAACCGGTTTACAAGAGCCGCGTTTCCCGCTACAATAGCGGGGTAACGGAAGGATGGACTAAAGACATGAAAGAAAAAGCGGAAGAAAAGACCAACGTCATGCGGCTGCTGGAGAGTGCGGGGATCGGCTACGTCCCGCACAATTATCTGGCCAGTGGGGCCGTGGCCGGAGGAGACGTGGCCAGAGTCCTGGGCGAGGACCCGGAGCAGGTGTTCAAGACCCTGGTGACCCGGGGCGCCTCCGGCGGCTTCTACGTCTTCGTGATCCCGGTGGAGGGGGAGCTGAACCTGAAAAAGGCCGCTGCCGCCGCGGGAGAAAAGAATATCGAGATGATCAGGCAGAAGGAGCTGCTGCCCCTCACCGGCTATATCCACGGGGGCTGCTCTCCCATCGGGATGAAGAAAAGCTTCCCCACCTTTTTCGAGGAGACCGCCCAGCTCTTCGACCGCATCTGCTTCTCCGCGGGGAAGGTGGGCTTTCAGGTGGAGCTGGACCCGAAGGAGCTGCCCCGGATCCTGGAGTTCACCTATGCCGACCTGGTCTGAGCCGCATTTTCCGGCATCTGCCGCCTGCGGCAGCCCCGCCCGGGGGCTTCTTTCCGAATTCTTCATAATAAATTTACGAATACGCTACTGCATTTGCGGGCGTCCTATGCTACACTGGTCGGCAGAAAACCTTAAAGAGGCAGATCATGCGCAATTTTTTCACCCGTTTATCTGAAGGCTTCCGCCGTTTCATGGAGGGGCGCTACGGCTCCGACCAGCTGAACCGCTTCCTGATGGGCCTGGCGTTAGTCATGCTGGTGCTCAATATGTTCTTCGGCGGCCGTACCCGCTTCTTTTCCCTGGCGGTATGGCTCCTGCTGATCCTCACCTACCTGCGGATGCTGTCCCGCAACGTCAGCCGGCGTTATAACGAGAACACCCGCTACCTGCAGCTGCGGGAAAAGGTCCGGGCCTTCTTCGGCAGGCTTTTCTCCGGCAAGGGCGGTGCGCGGCAGGGCGGCCGCTGCTACGATCAGTATAGCAGCGCGCAGAGCGGCAATCCTGCGCAGAGCGGCGCCGGCAAGCGCAGCGCGCCCCGCAGCGACCGGGAGCACCGGATCTTCCGCTGTCCCGCCTGCGATCAGCGGGTTCGTGTCCCCCGGGGCCGCGGCAGGATCGCCATCACCTGCCCCAAATGCGGCAAAGAATTTATCAAAAGGACTTAAGCGATGTTCGGATACGTGACGGTATATAAGCCGGAAATGAAATTCAAGGATTTCGACCTCTACCGCAGCTTTTACTGCGGCACCTGCCGTTCCCTGAAAAGCCGCTACGGCCTGGCGGCGCAGGCCACTCTCTCCTACGATATGACGTTTCTGGGCCTGCTGCTCTCCGCCCTCTACGAGCCGGAAAGCATGGAGAAGAAGGTCTTCTGCCTGCTGCATCCCGGGGAAAAGCACCCGCTGATCGGCAACGCCTACGTGGACTACGCGGCCGATATGAATCTGCTGCTGGCCTACTACGACCTGATGGACGACTGGCAGGACGAAAGGAAGCTGGGCGCCCGGCTCACCGCCGCCGCGCTGAAGAAAAAGAAGGAGGGCCTGGCCGCCCGCTATCCCCGGCAGGCGGAGGCCGTAGAGACCTACATCCGGGAGCTTTCCCGCTGCGAGCAGGAGGGCTCCGCCGATCTGGATCGGGCCGCGGGCCTCACCGGCAGGATGCTGGGGGAGATCTTCGTTTGCCGGGAGGACGCCTGGCAGGAGGAGCTCCGCACGATGGGCTTCTACCTGGGCAAATTCATCTATCTGAACGACGCCTTCGAGGATCTGGAGCGGGACCTGAAAAAGGGGAATTACAATCCCTGGCGGAGCCGGGGCGAGAGCCGTCTGGCATTAGCGGACAAGGCCCGGGAGGCCATGACCCTGATGATGAGCGAATGCTCCCTGGCCTTTGAGCGTCTGCCGATCCTGCTCTACTCCGATATCCTGCGGAACATCCTCTACGCGGGGGTGTGGAGCCGCTTTGAGGCGGCGAAGGCAGCGGCGGAAAAGGCCGCCGAAAAGGCTGCCGAAAAGGCTGCCGAAAAGAAGAAAGGGGGAAAGGAAGCATGAGCTTTGACCCCTATGCGGTGCTGGGCGTAGCGCCCTCCGCCACGGATGAGGAAGTGAAAAAGGCTTACCGCAGTCTCTCCCGGAAATACCACCCCGACGCCAACGTGGGCAATCCCGACGCGGACAAGGCGGAGGAAAAATTCAAGGAGGTCCAGCAGGCCTACGATCAGATCATGAAGCTGCGGGAGCAGGGCGCGAGAGGCGGCTACCAGGGCTACGGTCCCGGAAGCTCCCGGGGCTACGGCAGCGGCTACGGCGCGGGCGGCTATGCCGGAGACAGCAGCCGGGACGGCGACCGTCAGCAGAGCGGCCAGCAGGGCTATTACGGGGGATTCGGTCCCTTCGGCTTCGGTTTCGGCTTCGGCCCCTTCGGCTTCGACGAGGACTTCGGCGGCTTCGGCGGCTTCGGCGGCGCCTCCCGGGAGGGAGGCTTTGACGGCTACAGCGAGGAGGACAGCGCCCGCCTGAAGGCAGCCGTCAACTATATCAACGCCGGTCACTACAAGGAGGCCTGGACGGTGCTCCAGTCCCTGGACTACCGCAGTGCCTACTGGTATCATCTGGCATCCGTGGCGGAAAGCGGTCTGGGGGACAACCTGAACGCGCTGGAATTTGCCCGGAAGGCCGTAGAGCTGGAGCCGGACAACGCGCTGTACAAGAGCCATCTGGACCGGCTGGAGGGCGGCGGCTCCTGGTACGAGCAGCGCGGGAACGCTTACGGCCGCAGCAGCGTCTCCTCCAGCATCTGCTTCCGCCTGGCCCTGTACGCGCTCCTCTGCGCCTGCTGCGGAGGCGGCTACGGCTGCGGCGTCCCGATCCTCTGCTGCCTGTAAAACGAGGCCCCGTCATGAGGGAAAATTTATTTCCCCGCCATGGCGGGACTTGTATTTTGGCCCCGAAATCGCTATACTGTATAAAATCATCTTCCCCAGGGGAGAGCTTTCACAGGGAGAACCGCATATGGATAAAACTATTTTTCAGCTTTACCGGGACAAGGTAGTCGAAAGCTGCGAGCAGATCATCGTCGGCAAACGGGCGGTCTTGGAGAAGGTCCTCATTGCCTTCCTCTCCGGCCGCCACGTTCTGCTGGAGGACGTGCCCGGCACCGGCAAGACCATGCTGCTCAGGGCCTTCGCCAAGACCCTTGGCGGAAGCTTCAAGCGCATCCAGTTCACGCCGGATCTGCTGCCCAGCGACCTGACCGGCATCCATTTCTATAATCAGAAGGAGGGCGAATTCCAGTTCCGCCCCGGTCCTCTCTTCGCCAACATGGTGCTGGCGGATGAGATCAACCGGGCCACGCCCAGGACCCAGTCCGCCTTGCTGGAGGCCATGGCCGAGCGGCAGATCACCGTGGACGGCGAGACCTTCCCCATGGCGGAGCCCTTCATGATCATGGCCACCCAGAACCCCCTGGAAAGCTACGGCACCTTCCCGCTGCCCGAGGCGCAGCCCGACCGCTTCTTCATGCGGCTGTCCCTGGGCTACATGGCGAAGGAGGAGGAGCTGGCCCTGCTGCAGGGTCAG